>WGMT01000064.1 GCA_016124945.1 bacterium
AGATTCTGCGACAATTCTTCCAACGATCAACACAGACCCCCAAGATGGCCTTTGATTGGGTCACAATCCCGGCGGGTGTTTTCCTGCGGGGCAGTGATAGATCCAAAGACTTAATGGCTGCCGGCAATGAAACACCACAGTGCCAGATCTATCTTTCTGTGTACCAGATCATGCGTATGCCGGTGACCAACGCCCAGTACAAAGTCTTTGTAGATGCAACAGGCCATCGAACACCAGAACACTGGCATGGCAAAGAGATGCCAATTGGAAAGGCAAATCATCCAGTGGTCAATGTCTCATGGCATGATGCTATGTCCTTTTGTACCTGGGCCGAGGCCCGCTTGCCCAGCGAAGCAGAGTGGGAGAAGGCAGCCCGTGGTACCGATGGGTGCCTCTATCCATGGGGCAATCAACCACCCGATGAGCAGCGCTGTAACTTCAACAGGGCAGAAAGTGTAGACGCTACTGCCCCTGTCGGCAGCTATCCTACCGGGGCCAGTCTTTATGGGGTGCTGGACATGGCAGGAAATGTGTGGGAGTGGGTACAAGACTGGTACCAATCTGACCACTACGACGTCTCACCGCCCCGCAATCCACAAGGGCCGACCACAGGAACCTTCCGTGTACTACGGGGCGGGTCGTGGCTCGATGCCGTGGACGCCGTCCGTTGCGCTGATCGCTTTGGCATCCCTCCGGATTACTGGGTCAACAGCCTTGGTTTTCGGTGTGCTCGTACGCTGTGATTTCGGTCACAACACTGGAGATACGGCGGTATGGACTGTATCCAGTTTGATCAATTAGCTTAACCCACTAGAAACGGAAAACTTGTGGAACTTGCTCTCGTCTTCGTCTGGATCCTCTTTGGCATCTTATCTGCAATGGTTGCTAATCGAAAAAGGCGTAACGTTTATGGATGGGCCATCGCCGGTTTTTTATTTGGCCCATCGGCGCTGGTCGTCGTTGCCCTCATGGATTCTGCTTCCAAGGCGAAGAGTACTGTGGTGATCGACAGCGGTAACGCTGACCAACGGCCAACCACTCTTCCCTCTGTTGCGCGCGTGCCTTGCCCTTTTTGTGCTGAGCTTATCATACCGGAAGCCAAGATCTGCCGATTCTGTAACCGAGACCTTGTTGCCACTTCTTCCTCCCCATCGGCACAGCAGGAGATCGACAACAGCTTGACATCCGACAACTGGTTGACAATCGAACAGACCTCAGCCGAGACCAATGCTACTGATCATCTGTTGCTGCCGCAGAAGCCAAACCGCCATGAATGGTCTTCTGACGCCACAAGACACTGTCGTTGTGCCACATGCAAAACCCTGAACGAACCGTACGCCATTTTTTGTCGGCACTGTGGTCGGCGGATGCCGTTTAACCATGTGTGCTCATCACAATCCTCCCCTCCAAGCATACAAAAGGCTTGCCCCCACTGTGGCGCGCACAACGCAGGCACCAATATCTACTGCGAATCCTGTAATGCGTCTATCTGAAGCGAGAAAGCCCCCTTGTCATCTATTGCCCTGCCCCCAACGTCGATGATATCGCGCCCGTAAGTGCCCAGTATCGATTCAATGTCATTAAGTTAAGGGATTCAGCGACTCGTCACGCTGCGGAGAGAGCATCCTCAGATGCGAGTCCACACCTGTAGAGCCGCATCTGAGGATGCTCTCTCCGCGTTTAACTTAATGACATTGAGTATCGATTCCATACTGATGCCAACCTCGGCGGTCAAATCCTGTTCTATATGTAACTGTACAGGTACAGGTGCGACGCACTGGCCGAAATCAGATGCGATTGCCGTGTGCCTCCTGGGCCAGTGCGTCGCACCTGTATAGTAACTTCTGTACCAGGTAATCTTCTCCTTTCTGAGGATCATTGTGCAAGTGAACTCTTCAAATGTGTCTGTGCAAGTGGAGAAAGCGCAAACAACTTCACTGCTACGGAACGGTGTAAGTGACAATCAGTTCCGGCGGGCTAGCCCCATGTAGGCTCGCGAAATCCCTGGCCGTTTCAATAGTCTCGTCTTGACTACGCAGCACCAGGCTGACCTGGGCGGTCTGGCCTACCCAATCCACGACCAGTTGAGTGATATTGATAGTCTGCCAGTCGGACTCCATATTGATGGAACCGGACAGCCCTGTGTCTTGTAATGTCGGCTGATTTTCCCAGTTCAGATCGGTCTCGGCCCACAGAGATTCAGGTTTATAGACTGAGATCCTATACTCAGGCTCGTAACCGAATATGTTGGTCTGGCTGATTTGTAGGGTGGCGCTAACAATCGTGGCGTCCATCGGGATGGCTGTGGCCAGATCAAAGGCGATGTAGCTGCGATAGGTGGCCGCACCATAATCGTTGCCAACCCGTAGTATCAGATCTGTGCCGAAATTGGTGCTGGGCCGGCTAGAATCCACATAGGTATCCTGGCTTGGCTGTAAGATCTTTGTCTGTGGCGTAAGCGTAGCCGTTGGCGTACTTGTGGGTGTAGGTGTAGAAGTCGGTGTACTTGTGGGTGTAAGCGTAGCAGTTGGCGTACTTGTGGGTGTGGCCGTGGTGGTTGGTGTATTTGTGGGTGTAGGTGTAGCAGTCGGTGTGCTTGTGGGCGTAAGCGTAGCAGTTGGCGTACTTGTGGGTGTGGCCGTGGTGGTTGGTGTATTTGTGGGTGTAGGTGTAGCAGTCGGTGTGTTTGTGGGCAGTGTTGTGGCGGGTGGTGTACTTGTGGGCGTGGCCGCTATGGCAGTAGGTGTTGCACCCACTTCTGGATGAGACACAATCAGGGGGAGAAAAGATTTCTCCACACCGATGGGCACAAACAGGGAAGCAGAAGCCAGTTCTTTTGTCCCAGCGAAAAGAATCAGGAGATCGCCGGAGTTCTCAGCGGCGTGTTCAGACAGTCGAGGTAGGGAGGCACTGAAGGAACCGTCGCTGTTCACCGTCACCCATTCGACGGTGTCGAGGATGGGATGGCGCCGGCTGTTCACCTGCACAAGGAGCAGGCGCAGATCGGCGGTATAGAAGGAACCAATCCCGTTGAGTCTACCCTCCACCCGCAAGGGATCCGGTTCCCACAATGGGGACGCTGTCGCCTCTAGAGAGGTGGCACTTTTCACCCAACTTTCAATTGTGACACCCCCTAGCAGGCTGTCGTCTAGATGGGTTTCGTCTGGGTTCAACTCATTGTAGAGTACGTTGCCGAACGTTGCCCCCAGATGCAGTTTAAAGACGCTGCCCACCACTGCTTCGCCTTGAGGCATGATTTCCACCGGGATTGCCCTGCTTTCACCTGGGTTGAGGGTGATTGTGGCCTGATCTTCATTGATCTTTACCAACCAGTTGGGTGGTAGATCGGTTTCGGTATAGAGTTCAAAGGTGCGTGGTGATTGTAGATCGAAGTTGCGGATTTGCAGGGTGCGCCGGTATTCAGGCACAGGATCCGTGGAGGCGGCGGGTAGCACCGCCTCAAAGATGTCGATATTTTCCTCTTCTCGTGGATCGGCCAGACCATCGGGTCCACTTACGGTGTGATTGCTACGGATCCGATCCTTTTCCTCGTTCAATTCCAAACGAACCCGCACGCAGGAGTGGAAATCGAAGCGCCCTTCGGCAATCGCAGGGAAAAGGGCTGGATCAGGCGTCCAATTGACGAAGACATCTGTGACACTGTCAGGCCCGAGATTATTCAGACGCGGATCCTGCGCCGGGGTAAGGCTGTCAATGGCAACCCATTCGCCGGGGCCAATCCCCAGTGCAGGCGCACCATCTATGTAACGGATCTCGAAGTGAACGGTTACATTGTCGGCTTTGGCGTTCCCCAGGTTGCGCAGGCGGGCATAGAGTCGGTTGGGCAGACCGACGGTGGGCGTATCGCCGTGACCGACCACAGTTCCATAAAAGGGATCATTGGGATTACTACGCACGCCGTATGTGTAGAAAGGTGAACAGGCAGCCACGCCGTCTGCGTCCGGTGGCACAATCCGTGTGCCGGGTGCGCCGCCGCCACAATAGCCGTTCACTGGGCTGTCTACCCAAATGTCGGTGGTTTCGTAGGCGCCGGGATTGGGATTGGATCGCCAGGGGCGAATCATCATGTCGGCCATGCCCGGCATAGCAGTACGGGTGATATAGATACCGTAGGTATCGGTGGTGGCATCCCGTACTTCGATGCGAATCCCGTCCCTGCGCCAAGGGCGAGCGTCCGTTTGGATGGGTCCTGCGG
Source organism: bacterium (assembly GCA_016124945.1). Classification (GTDB taxonomy): domain Bacteria; phylum Chloroflexota; class Anaerolineae; order Caldilineales; family Caldilineaceae; genus RI-153. The sequence goes on from WGMT01000064.1 coordinate 4,217, forward strand.
GTTGAATTTCTCTGCCTTGACTGTCTTTTGTGCCCATATACCAGCCTGTGAAACTGCTGCTGTCATAGACATCACCGGTATTGGTAGCGCCGTTGAACTTCCATAGAATGTCGCGAAATTCTCGGGCATTCGTATCCAGCGCACCCATAACCCTGACTTTGCCACAGTCGCTGGAATCATTAGGGCCATCAAATTTGCCTGCCCCGATTGGGCATTGCAAAGCCAGATCCCGGCTTAAGGTAAACTCGGGGCAAGTATTGCCTTCTGCGCACTCCATCCAGATGCGCTCGATCTGATATGGGACTGCGCCATTATTCCGTAGTGTAATCAATGCCACAAGCGGCGGCGCTGCAGGTGCAATGCCGGCGTCTCCAAAATTGTATGTGAGGTTTCCTGAAACTGTACGTGTAAACGGAAACATGAAGAGTTCATTAGGGTTCCCAACCGGTTCGTTGCCTAAGGGGGCTCGTTGGTTGTCTCCATTCACCCCCCGTGCATCTAGAAGGACACTCAGTCTGCCGTTGTCGTACTGGAGTTGTAGATCACCGCTGTAGAGGCCGGCTATGGTGGGTTTAAAACCGATTTCAAAGGTGCAGAATTCGCCTGGCCGCAGGGAAAAATCATTAAGCTGAGAACAGGCGGTTTCATGTACAACCGGATCGTACCCATTCGGGTTCACCCGTTCGATTAGCAACCCCTCATCGGGGATAGGTTGCAGTTCATCCCCTAAAATCTGACGGCGCACACTGAGCATGTAATATTCGTCGGTGCCGGGTAGCTCCACACGAACAGCCCGGTGTACACTCAGATTTGCCTGTTCCAGACCATACGCCAAGGTGGAAAGCGATACATAAGCACCTGGCTCATCTGCCGCCACGATTCGCATTCGATCTGCCGGCATCCACCCTGCAAAATCCTCTTGAGACTGGCGGGTGTAGGCCCCGGTCTGGCCGGGTGTATTGCTGTCCATCAGTTCAAATTTGTTCTGATATCGGCTGGGATGACCTGCCCCAGGCTCCTGGAGCATGTGCCCAACCTCATGTGCCCAGGCTCCCCAGACGGAATTTTCAGCTTTCCAGATTGCAGCAGGGGGATCTGCCTTGGTTTGACCAACACCTTCCATGATGGAACCACAGCCTACGCTCACACCTACAGGAAAACCCGCTGCCGCGCCACAACCGTTTGTGCCGCGGTATGAATCAAAATAGATATTGCGACGGGTAGTCGTATTCCAGGTAACTTGGGGTGTGTTCTGCACATAGGTCACAATGGCAGGGGTGTCGATTATGTAAACCAGCACACCGTCAATTTCCGACCATTTGAAGTTGTCGCCCTCCCACATTGTCGGTAGAAAACCTCGCCAGCTATCCTGCCACGCTTGCCCACCGGCGGCAAAAGCTGAAATGGCGGACTGCAAAGCGGCTCTGCGGATCTGATTGCCGTTAAACCAGGGGCGTGCGCCATCTGTATACAAGGCTCGTGGCCAGGGCTGTCCACCTGGATTTGCTCCCTCCCAGTAGTTGAGCATCACATCCGGGGCGACTTCGGCGCGTAGGGTGACCTGTCCCCATGAATTTCTGGCCCACAGCTCGGCAATCTCCGTATTGAAGCGATCCTCAACCTCTTGGCGGGTGTAGCGAGGTGTGCGCTCAGGATCACTGAGATCAACAGGCAGATCCGGAAAAAAGACTCGCAGCACCAACAGACGATATTCCCCGCTAAATTGCCGTGCGTTATTCTGTGCCCCGTACCCCTGTGGAGAAGGACCAAGATTCGCCGCCAGCCACTGGTCTAGCCCAGCCACACGGTGCTCCCTACTATCGGCAGGTGTACTGCCAAAGCTTCCTATCACCGGGCGTGGACTTTGTTCGTCTACGTGCAGATGGTAGCCATAGGCATGAGCCAATTCATCCAGCCGATCCACAGAGATAACATCCAGGGTCGATATAGTCGGCGGTGAGGTGGAACTCTGTTGGGAGATGAGCACAGGCAGAAAGTTGGTTAGCAACCAAAGCAGGCTTACTAATGTGAGGAACAAGGCGAAGGCCATAAAGCCTAAGGTGCACACACGAATGTGTCGACGCAGCCGCTGTAGCAGGAATTGCACGGATTTGTTCCTTTCGTGGACGATGGTTGGGTGGAATGGCTATGATACTATGTATGGGCTTCTGTTTTTTAGGCGAACAACACACATTTATCTGTGTCCTCCGCCATTCCCTGATGTGCTCTCCTGTAAGTGCTACAAATAATGCGCCCAAAAATCAGGTTGAAGCGTGCTGTTGTCTCGTGATAGAGTGTTTAATACTGGGTGGGTACGTTTGTGCCTTCATCATTCCTCTCATTGCTTTTGCCCACCCGGCACCTCCATCCACTTCAGAGTTCACAAGTTTTCCGCCTTTGCCCTTATGCGTGCCTGTAGATGTCTCACTTGAGCCTCGTTAGCTACCAGCGTTGATCCAATTGAAATCTATTGCGCACATACACATCAGAATTGAGTCAAACCCAGTCAAGCCAAACCTGGTGGACATTAGATGATGACGGAGAACCAACCTCTGCGGCGGATTTTGCGAAGACTCATCCAACAACCAACAAAGACCCCCAAGATCTACCTGGATTGGGTCACCATCCCGGTGGGTGTGTTCATGCGGGGCAGTGATACATCCAAAGACTTAATAGCTGCCGCCAGAAATGAAATACCACAGCGCCAGATGTATCTTCCTACATACCAGATCACGCGTATGCCGGTGACCAACGCCCAGTACAAAATCTTTGTAGATACCACTGGCCATCGAGCACCTGCAAACTGGGTGGATAGAGAGATACCTACCTTGAGAGAAAACCATCCGGCAATCGACGTCTCATGGCGCGATGCCGTGGCCTTTTGTACCTGGGTAGGGGTCCGCTTGCCTAGCGAAGCAGAGTGGGAGAAGGCGGCCCGCGGTACTGATGGACGTATCTACCCATGGGGCAATCAACCACCGGATGTGAAGCGATGTAACTTCAACAGGAATGTAGACAATACGACTCCTGTCGATAATTACCCTGCCGGGGCCAGTCCGTACGGGGTGCTGGACATGGCAGGCAATGTGTGGGAGTGGGTGAATGATTGGTATCAGGCAGACTACTACAGCGTCTCGCCGGATAGCAACCCCCCAGGGCCAGTAACAGGTGAACACCGCGTGTTGCGGGGCGGGTCGTGGAACGGCGGCGACTTCAACGTCCGCTCCGCCAAACGGAACTATTACCATCCTGGTAGTTCGGTGAGCCACAGTATTGGTTTCCGGTGTGCTCTTACGCCGTGACTCCGGTCACGAGAGTCGAGATACGGTGGTATGGGCTACATCCAGTTTGGTCAATGAGCTTAACCCACTAGAAACGGAAAACTTGTGGAACTTGCTCTCGTCTTCGTCTGGATCCTCTTTGGCCTCTTATCTGCAATAGTTGCTAACCGAAAAGGACGTAGCATCTATGGATGGGTCATCGCCGGTTTCTTATTTGGCCTACCGGCGCTGATCGTTGTCGCCCTACTGGATTCTGCTCCCAAGGCAAAAGCTACCGTACCGATCCGCAGCGTTCCTGCTGCCAAATGGCCAACCACTCTTCCCACTGTTGTGCGCGTGCCTTGCCCATTTTGTGCTAAGCCTATCATGCCTGAAGCCAAAATCTGCCGTTTCTGTAACCGAGACCTTGTTACCCCTTCTTCCTCCCAATCGGTACAACAGGATTCCACTAATGCCTGACACACGACAAGTCTGAACGAGCCGTACGCTATTTTTGTCAGTACTACGATCAGCGGATACCGCTTGCAATAGGGTACTCAGCACTATCGCGCAGACATTGTGCTTGCCTCCCCACCCAGACTGGCTGGTGAGTCTTGCGCTACAGATTGGGCTGGGTATGGCGTCCTGGCCTGTGCTGTTGCTGGTAACGACGACCTTCGTCATTGCCTGGTCTGCGCCAATACTGGCTAGATGCTATTTATCACTGGTTGCATAATTCCTTCTTCTATATAAGTAACGACACAGAAAGATTCTTAGATGTCTTTCATGGCTTCTATGACGGCGGCTGCCGCCGCAATCAGACGCAAACCAAGACGCCGGTTAATAGATTCATTCAGGCAGAACCGGCTAGCGCAGGTCACCGGTGTGCAGCAGATTGTCGATTTGCTCTTTTCGTCTGGACCAAAGAGTGAAGCAGAGGCACAAACGTTTGCCGAGTTGAAGCAGGTCTCTGTTGGCCTAGGGTTAGCAGCTACCGGGCTGTTTTTCTATCCTTTGCAAATCATCGGCATGATCGTGCTCCTCCCCATTATGTCCGGCCCCTTCAAAACAGCCTACAGTCATCTAGTTCACGAACGGCGCGTCAGCGCTGATGTGTTAAATGCGATTTTTTTGGCAGCAACCCTGGCCAGCGGTTTCCTCTTTGCACTATCTATCGGCGGCTGGTTTGTCGTCCTGGTTAAATGGTTGGCTATCAAGACAGAGGATCACACCAAACAGGGGATCGTCGATCTCTTCGGCCAACAGATTCGCTCAGTGTGGATGCTGGTAAATGGTGCCGAAGTGGAAGTACCAGTGGAACAGGTGCAGACTGGCGATCTGATCATAATCCACGCTGGTCAGATGGCGCCGATGGATGGCGTCATTGTCGAAGGTCACGCGTCGGTCGATCAACACATGTTGACCGGCGAGGCGCAACCCGCCGAAAAAGGGCCAGGGGATCGGGTGTTGGCGGCTACGATTGTGTTGGCTGGCCGCACTGTTGTCCAGGTTGAAAAGGCAGGTGACGAGACCACAGCTGCGCAGATTGGTCGTATCCTAACTGACACCGACGATTTCAAAGAGAGCCTGGTGGCACGCGCCACTATCTTTAACGACAGCATTGCTTTGCCTTTTATTCTAGCCAGTGGTCTGCTCCTGCCCTTTCTCGGGGTGGAACGCGCACTCGGTGTCCTGATGAGCACACCGGGCTATCGTATGGTGCTCTATGGGCCTTTGAGCATGTTGAGCTATCTCCATCTGGCAGCCCAGCAGGGCATTCTGATTAAGGATGGGCGCTCGCTAGAATTGTTGGAGGGGGTAGACACAGTCGTTTTCGACAAGACGGGCACACTGACCCTGGAGAAGCCCTACGTAAGCGCGATCCACACTTGGGCGGGTTTTACCGAAGAGAAGGTGCTGGCCTACGCTGCTGCTGCAGAGGCCCGGCAGAGCCATCCCATTGCCCGCGCCATTCTGCAAGCCGCTGCCACCCAAGGGATTATCACAGATGCAGTGGATACGGCTGAGTACGAAATCGGCTATGGCATTCAAGTACGCTTGGACGGTCATACGGTGCGCGTTGGTAGCCGACGCTTTATGTCCATGCACGCCATCGAGATTCCACTTGCCGCCGAAAGCCTTCAGGAAGATCTCCACCATGCCGGCCATTCGATGGTGATGGTGAGCGTGGATGGGATCCTGGTCGGAGCGATTGTCCTACAACCGACCCTGCGCCCCGAAGCTGAAACCATTGTCAGACAACTGCGCGCGCGCGGGCTGCAACTCTATATCATCTCTGGTGATCATAAGGCGCCAACACAGCAACTGGCTGATCAACTGGGCGTGGACGGCTACTTTGCTGAGGTGTTACCCGAAGACAAGGCCGATCTGGTCAGACAGTTGCAGGCCGAGGGGCGCAAGGTCTGCTTTGTGGGCGACGGTATCAACGATTCGATTGCCCTCAAGACAGCCAATGTCTCCATTTCCCTACACGGGGCTACCACGATTGCCATCGACACCGCACAGATTGTGCTCATGGAAGGCAATCTGGCGCAACTCCCCGCCATCTTTACCTTGTCCGATGAGTTTGCCGCCAATATGCGCGTCAACTTTCTGGCGGCGACGCTGCCCTGTGTACTGATCCTGGGCGGCGCGATCTTTCTGGGCTGGGGGGTGACGACTAATCTCATTCTCTATCAGATTTCAGTGCCCTTCGCCCTTTACAACACAGTGCGTCCACTGTTGCGCCAGAAAGGGCGCGCCGCCGCAAATGAACAGGCGCAGATCGCCGGCCAGATCCACGCAACTATGCTACTGCCGGACAATGCTACTGACGGACAATGATACTGACGTAGGTTCGTTTCTCACACTCGATAATTCTGATAAATCAACAATACCCTTCACCACAACTAGGCAAGGAATGTGATGATGTATCGTGATTCTGAAGCACCCATTCGCGATGTGTTAATTATTGGCGGCGGCACAGCCGGTTGGATGACGGCGGCCTACCTGGCGAAAGCCTTTGGGCATCTTGTGAAGATTACCCTCATCGAATCCCCAAGAATTCAGAAAATCGGTGTCGGCGAGGCCACAACGCCGAATCTACAAAAAATCCTGTTTGATTTTCTAGGTATTCCCGAACAGGAATGGATGATGGAGGTCAACGGTTCGTTCAAAGCCGCCATCAAATTCGTCAACTGGCGTAAGCGAGAAGTGGGAGCGCCGGATAACTACTTCTATCACGCATTTGGCGTACTGCCCAATGTCAACGGTATCCCGCTTGCTCATTTCTGGTTTCACGAAACACTGGGCAAAGGCGAACCGTTTGGCTACGCATGCTACCGCCAACCTTTGTTATTGGATGCGCTCCGTTCGCCGCGCTTTATGGACGGCACCCCCGCCATGCCTTCCGCCTGGCACTTTGACGCCCATCTGGTCGCCAACTTTCTGATGCGCTGGGCAACTGCACGGGGTGTCCAGCGAATTTTGGACGAGGTTCAGCATGTGCGCTTAGATAGCCAGGGAGCTATTGCTGCGGTAGAAACGACTGATGGGTTATCACTCTCGGCTGACTTTTATATTGATTGCACCGGTTTCCGCGGCTTGTTGATCAATGGGGCGCTGGGTGAACCCTTTTTCCACATGAAGGATCAACTCTTTTGTGACAGCGCCGTTGCCGCTGCGATTCCCCACGATGATGAGGCGCTTGGTATTGAACCATATACGTCTGCGATTGCCATGAAGGCTGGTTGGACCTGGAAAATTCCTATGCTGGGTCGTTTTGGCTCCGGCTATGTCTACGCAAGTGACTTTGCCGACGAAGACGAGGCGATGCGGGACTTTTGCCAACTGTGGGGTTTACAGGAAGCAGACACGAACTTCAACCGTATTCGCTTCCGCACGGGACGCAACCGGCGCGCTTGGGTCAAAAACTGCGCCAGCATCGGCCTCTCCTCCTGCTTTCTAGAACCGCTAGAATCGACCGGCATCTACTTTATCACAGCGGCAATCTATCAACTTGCCAAGCATTTCCCCACCCGCGCCTTTGATCCCATGCTAATCGACCAATTCAACCGTGAAATTGAGTATATGTACGATGATTGCCGAGACTTTGTCCAGGCGCACTATTTCATCACCAACCGCGACGACAGCGCCTTCTGGCTTGCCAACAAAAATGAACTACAACTAAGCGACAGCATGCGCGAAAAGATCGCCCAATACAAGGCAGGGCTGCCCGTCAATCCATCGCTCAGCAGTGACAATGATTACTACGGCTCCTTTGAGAACGAATTCCGCAACTTTTGGACGACCGGAAACTACTACAGTATCTTTGCCGGGATGGGCTTTCTGCCCGAACGGCCCTATGCCCGGCTCGCCTACGAACCAGAACAGGTGCAGGAAGCGCAGTGGCTCTTTGCCCAGATCAAGCAGCAACAAAAGCGGTTATGTGCTGAACTGCCCAGCACCTACGAATACCTGAGTCACCTCCACCGCGAGACCGATTCAGCAGCGCGTAGCCCTGCGCTTGCGATCAGCCATAAAGAAGCAAGGTCTTAGGAGAAACCCCAAAAATAATGATCCACAGATTACACGGATTTTCAGGATTCAGAGCAGGGATGCAAATCCTTCTGGAAATCCTTCAAATCTGTGTAATCTGTGGATCATTAAAATCCTGAAAGCTCCTTAGAATCAGTTAAGCCGTATTGCCAGGGAATTGCCTTTTCAAACAGGTTCTCAATGTTGCCGTTCACGCATGACGCGACGACAAGTTTAGGAAAGCCCTATGAAACTATATAACTATGCACCCACCACCGACAGCCTTTATGAAGAAGTATTGAGAGGCCTGGGCAAAAACAACAAAACATTGCCTGGCGCCTTACTGTACGATGAACGAGGGTCACAACTGTTCGAAAAAATTTGCGAACAGCCGGAGTATTACCTCACCCGGACCGAGCTACAGATCATGCAGCAATCAATCGATGAGATTGTCGCTCTGCTGGGCAAAGATGTGGCGCTGGTTGAATATGGCAGCGGTAGCAGTACGAAAACAGCCATTTTGCTCGACCACCTACCGGAATTGGCCTGCTACATCCCGATTGATATCTCCAAAGAACATCTACTCCAGGCTGCAGAAAAGCTGGCGAGGCAGTACCTGCACCTAGAAATCTTGCCGGTCTGCGCCGATTATAGCCAACCCTTTCACTTGCCGCCCTCCAGTAAGGTGGCAATGCGCTATGTGGCCTACTATCCGGGATCAACCGTTAGCCACTTCCTACCCCAGGAAGCAGTTGACTTTCTGGCGCAGATACGTCAGGTCTGTGGCCCCGATAGCAGGCTTTTGATCGGCGTTGACCTGAAGAAAGATCCACGTCTGATTGAACCGGCCTATAACGATGCAGCCGGCTATTCGCGCGCCTTTACCAGTAACATTCTGACACATATCAATCGCCGCTTTGGCGCCGATTTTGCAAATCAAGCCTTTGCATACCAGGCCTTTTTCGATTCGCAAGCGGGACGCGTCGAGTTTTACTTAGTCAGCCAGCAATCGCAAACGGTCCACCTCAATGGTGTAACGATTGACTTTCAAGCCGGTGAACGCATCAATCTGGCTTATTCATACAAATATAGTTTGTATGAATTTGCTGAGTTGGCAGCGCAAGCAGGTTGGCGTGTCCAGCAAGTTTGGACAGATGAACAGCAGCTATTCAGTGTGCAGTATTTAACGACATATCATACACGTACATCACACATGGAGGACGCTTATGGAACCGGATCTTGAGGAAGTGAAAGAACATGTTCACCAGATGCGAAAGCCACCGTGAAGATCGGTCCGTTTTCTGCTAACGGCCAGAGTCGAAAATCTAATAACCGTCGCATCAAGCCATTTCGTTCAGGAAAACAACCTATGAGCCATCCAACAGTACCCCGTTCCGTATTGAACCGTCGCCAATTCCTCACCCTGACCGGGGGCATCTCGGCGGCGATGGTCCTGGCGGCCTGCGCGCCGACGATGGCGCCCACCTCCGCTACCGGCACGTCAGCAACGCCAGTGGCAGCCGGGGAACCACAGCGTGGCGGTATTCTACGCATCGCTATGCAGGACGCTCCCAGTGGTCTCGATCCACATCTGAGCGTCACGATTCAGGACAGCATTGTGTGCGGCACTATCTACGATTACTTAGTCTGGAACGATCCGAACTTGCAGCCCCAAGCGGCGTTGGCCACAAGTTGGGAAGAGGCACCAGATCAACTAAGTTGGACTTTTCAACTGCGTGAGGGAGTCACCTTCCACCATGGCACAGCCTTCACATCTCAGGATGTCGTCCACACCTTCGAACGCATTTTAGGGCCAAATTTTGGATCGACGGCGCAGACGGCCTTTCAGTTTGTTGAGAGTGTCACAGCGCTGGACGACTACACGGTGGAATTTCGCCTCAAAAGCGCCAACGTCGATTTCCCACTTCTCTTGGGAGATCCTGTCAACGCAGCCATTATCATTCCGCACGATCTCACCATTGATGAGTTAACTGTGCAGCCATCCGGCACCGGTCCCTTTCGTCTAACCGAGTTTGTCGCCAGTGAAAGTGCTACCTTTACGCGCTACGAGAGCTACTGGCGCAGCGACATGCCCTATCTCGATGGTATCCAGCATTTCTATATGCCCGAAATCTCCACCCAAGTAGCGGCTTTGACCAGCGGGGCCATTGACGTGATCTGGCAGTTGACGGCAGAGACGATCCCGGCGCTGGAGAGCACGCCCAGTATCGTCGTTGAAGAAGTAGACAGCGGTTCCTATCAACCCATCATCATGCGACTGGGTCAGGAGCCGTTCACCGATGTACGTGTGCGTCAGGCTTTCAAGTACGCCACCAATCGGCCAGGCATGGTGCAAGCCGTGCTGCAAGGACGCGGTGTGGTCGGCAACGATCAACCCCTGCCCCCGAACCATCTCTTTGCCGCTGATCTAGCTGCCTATGAGTTGGATCTTGAGCGTGCCAAAGCACTGTTAACCGAAGCCGGCTACCCCGATGGGCTGGAGATTACGCTCTACACAGCGGATCTGCGCCCCGGCATGGTGGCCAGCGCTGTCGCCTTCCAAGAAATGGTCAAAGCCGCCGGCATCACTGTGCAGATTGAACAGGTGCCCGGTAGCAACTATTGGTCGGAACATTGGATGCAGAGCGCTCTCACGGTTAGCAACTGGGGCATCTTCCCAAGTGCTGACACCATCCTCTCACTCGTTTACCACTCCACTGGTACCTGGAACGAAAGCGGCATTCAAAACGCCGATTTGGACGCGCTGATTGAGGCTGGTCGCGTCGAAGCCGATCCAAGTCGGCGTGCCGAGATCTACGCTCAAGTGCAACAGATCATTCAGGATGAGGGTGGCACGTTGGTTCCCTACTTCAGGCCTACTTTCTATGCGCGCCGTGCTAACGTGCAAGGGATCAACTACCTTCCACAGGGGCCAATCTACTTCCATGAAGCCTGGATCACGGCGTAGCCTGGTCGGTTAGTGGCAATACAGTCATATCTGCACAGTTCACTTCCATGTGTCGGATATTAAAGGTTTCAGAAATTCCTTCGTGACTGTATAGCTACATTCCTTCCGCCCACGCCATGACGGTAACGGCGCAAGGTATACGCATCTGGCGTTACTGACGGCTCGAAGAGACGCCGGTGGTGCGCTTGCCGAAACGGGAAGAGTATGTGCAGGGTTTCCTCGAGATCTACGACGAAGCGGTGCGCTGTCGCTTGCGCAGCCACCGTCCTGTGGGGACGACGTTGAGCGGTGGGCTGGATTCGGGATCGGTCACGGCGTTGGCGGCCAAAGAACTGGCAAGGCAGGGCAAACGGCTTACCGCTTTCACGGCAGTGCCGGTTTACGATACAGCCGACACAGTGGGGCCGAAACGGTTCGGCGACGAAACTCACTTTGCCGCGGCGACCGCGGCCCACTGCCCCATTGTGGATCATCATTTCTTCGACAGCGCCCAGGTTACGCCCATACTGGGCATTCAACGCACCCTGGCCGTCATGCCGGAACCGAGCCACGCCGCCGGCAACTACTTTTGGATGGTCGATCTACTCAGCCGCGCCCGCGAGATGGGGCTGGGTACACTGCTCACCGGCCAAGGCGGCAATGCCACCGTCAGTTGGACGGGTGCGCCCGCATTGCGGTCGCCGGCAGCGGCTTTCCGTTACGGGGGCTGGAAAGAAGGTCTTCGTGGCTCACTCCCCCACTGGCTTCTGCGCCCTATCCTTGCTGCGCGTCGCTCGGGGCAGGATTGGCGTGGCACAGCCATCCATGCCGATTTTGCCCAGCGGATCCACCTGTCACAACTGCGCAATGCGGCGATTGGGCAGGACATCAACCTGCAAGAGAGCTGGCGCAGCCCCCAAGATTGCCGCCACGCCATTATTTTGCCAGGCGCCAGCCATGTTGGCGCGATCTGGGCCAGATTTGGCGCATCAGCCGGGCTGGAAGTGCGCGACCCCACCCAGGACAAACGTGTGATGGCCTATACCCTCTCCATACCCGATGAAGTCACAGCCCCAATGGCGGAGGTCGTTGGATCATGCGGGCTGCAATGGCAGGATTGCTGCCGGATGAAGTACGGCTCAATTCGCTGCGTGGTCGTCAGTCGGCGGATCTGGCGGAACGTCTACTCGCCGGCGGCAACGAAATGGAAAGCGCACTGGCGTGGTGGATCGCGCCCCCGCCAATCTCTATTTGGATGTGGCCAAGATGCGTCAAAGCTGGCGCGATGTACAGACCACCGCCTCACCGATGACTACCCACCGTGCCGGCTCGATCCTGTTACGTGGGTTACTTGCCGGATTTTTTTTGAATCAAAGCTGTGCTTAAAAGTTAGATAGGCAATCCACTGGGCAACAACTCGGGGAAACGCTTACCTATACCATATCATCCATTTCACAGACAGGACCCTACTCGATGGAAAATCAACCAGAAAATCCTACCCCCACCGTATCGCACGAAGAAAGTGATGCTCAAGCATTACGTCCCTGGCACCGACCAACCCTTGAACGACTGAACATCAGCTTGGATACTGCCACCGCCGGTGGTTCCGGCGCTGACGGTGCGGGTAAGTCATCGGCTAAATAGACTTGGAGTATGGTGTGTAGACTGCGCAAACTGTTTGCGCAGTCCACACTACTTTGACTACCAGCAAAACAGGAACAAAGATGAACCTGGGCGCATCTGCTTCTCTACAGAGCTGCCTACATTTGTATAAGGCTTTTGGCCTGATCTGGCAGATGCCGATGGACTTCCCCGAGCTATGCCCCGTGTCCACGCCGCAGAAGGCGGATGTGGAGGTGCGCTTTGGCGCACTGCCTGCGGTTGACGCGAATGCAGTGGCGGCAGGTCCTTTGCGCCAGGTGACCCCTGGCGAAACACGGTTTGGCCTGCCCGGCGCAGTGACAATCCTGATTCGGGGCGGCAATGAAATCGTGATTGAGCGGCAGCAGATCGACGACGAGATGATCCGCCTGTTGATTATGGGGACGGCGGCAGCACTGCTGCTCCATCAGCGAGGGATTCTGCCCCTGCATGGCAGCGCCATTGCCACAGCGGCGGGCGCGGTGCTCTTTCTAGGCCACTCCGGCGTAGGCAAATCCACCTTACTCAACGAATTTTTACGCCGAGGCTATTTGATGTTGGCTGAAGATCTGGCCGCAGTACGGCTGGACGCCACAGGCACTGCCTGGGTGGAGCCAGGTGTTCAGATCACAAAGCTGTGGGCCGACAGCGCTGCTGTGCTGGAACAGGAAACCGAGGGGCTGGCGCGCGTACGCCCGCAACTGGAAAAATACGTTGTACCCGTCGGCCATGTATTGGCAACAGCGGCGGCGCCAGTGGCGGCCATCTATGTGCTTTCCCTCCACAACCAGGATCACGTTGCACTGGTGGAGCAGCGGGATGCGCGTAAATTCAATGCTCTGCTCGACCATACGTGGCAGAAATTGGTTGTCAAGCGCATGAATCTGCACCGCGCTCACTTTCAACAGGTGACGTCTGTGGCCTCCCAAACCCGGATTACGCGTGTGCAGCGCCCCGACCAGGGCTTTCACCTGACCGAAATGGCCGATCGCATCGAGGCTGATTTCAAGGCGTTGGATCGGGGCGTGGCGTAATGCAGAGGATTGTGTGGCTGGCTTCTTACCCCAAATCGGGCAACACCTGGGTACGCATTTTTTTAAGCGCATACCAGCAACAGGACCCAGGCGAAACGGACATCAATGCCGTGGATGTCAACTTGAATGCCGGTGATCGGCGTCTCTTTGATTGGATTGTGGGAATCGAGGCATCGGATCTCACACCATCGGAGATCGATCTCTTTCGGCCAGGGGTCTATCGTCAACTTGTGGCTGAGGCAGAAAAGCCCATCTTCGTGAAAGTACATGATTGCTGGCGGCGTAACAGCAGCGGCGAAGCACTGTTCCCGCACGAGATCAGCCTGGCGGCCGTCTACATCGTGCGCGATCCGCGCGCGGTGGCGCCGTCCCTGGCCGCCCATGTTGGGGAGAGTATCGCAGCAGAGAGCCGGAATCGCCTTGCCGGCCAGCTTCATCAGCAGATGGGATCATGGAGCCAGCATGTTACCAGTTGGCTGGATCAAATAGAAGTACCGGTTCATCTGATACGTTACGAAGATCTACACAGATCGCCACACCAGGTATTCCGTTCCATCTTGCAGGTAGCCGGCCTACCCGTCGATGACGGACAGCTCAATGTCGCCGTGGAGCAGGGCCGCTTTCAACGCCTACAAGCCCAGGAAGAGGCCGTCGGCTTCAAGGAACGGATGGGATCGTCTGTGCGATTCTTTCGCCGCGGTCAAGTGGACGGCTGGCGTCATGAATTGTCCACAGCCCAGATCGCGCGCATCGAAGCGGATCACGGCGCTGTCATGACCCGATTAGGATACCTTTAGTGACCACAATTCATCTTGAACCAGCCGTCACTTCACCCGCCCAAAGTCTCTGTATGCGTTGTGGCCTTTGCTGCGACGGCACCCTCTTTGAATGGGCGCGTGTGGTGCCCGACGACGATCCCGCCCAACTGGACGCAGGTGGTTTTGTGCTGCAAACCCATAGGGATCGCCAACGATTTGAACTGCCCTGCCATCACCAACAATCTCGCATCTGCACCATCTACCAACAGTGGCGCCCCAGCGTCTGTCACCATTTTAAGTGTGGTGTGCTGAGGCGGATGGAAGCGGGCGAACTTTCGGTTGACGAAGCCCAGGCGCTGATTCTACGCACAGTGAAGGTAGCGGATCGTGTGTGGGCACAGTTACGCCCTCATCTAGACGATCAGATTATCCCGCTGAAGGCGTCAATGCAGTCATTGCAGAGCAGATTGACCGAGCAGGGGAGCAGTATCCATGCGACCTTTGCGTCTCTTATGCTAGACTACGCGGCGCTGCAACGCTATTTGGATCGCGATTTTCGTATCAAGCCGGATAAGGACACACCACCTGAAGATTGATCTGGCCCATACGCACCTTGTCAGTAACGATTCAGGTGCTACGCACCTGAATCGTTGCCATTGTCAAAGGAGGCAGTCATGCAAAACATTACCCTGGAATCTGTCATTCACCGTTCAAGCGAAGTCATGGCCAGCCACATAGACGAGGATCTGGTGATGATGAACATTGATCGAGGGCAATACTATGCCCTGGATGAAATCGGTGCCGATATCTGGGCCAAGGCTTGAACAACCAACACAGGTACAAGATCTCTGTCACCAGTTACAACGACAGTACCGTGTTAACCCAATGACCTGTGAGGCGGATGTGCTGGCGTTGCTCAATGACATGTATGAGAACGATCTGCTGTCTTTGGTCCAGTAAAGTGCAACCGTCGCGCACACAGCGCGCGCCAACCCGCCGGGTTTTCTGTAACCCGGTGGGTTTTCTCCACGCAAATACCCGCCAGGTTGCAGAAAACCTGGCAGGTCACGCAAACAAGGACGTTGCCGCCACAGAGCAAGTCGCCGGCACTTTCTAGCACCACGCGCGCAGACGCATGGAGTATCCCGTCACGTCCTACGTACAAGTGCCGGGGACTTGCGGCTCGGCGAGGATCTCTTCCGGCGGCTGTTGTCGCACATGTGGGCCTGGGCTGTCTTGCAGGCGGCGCTAGAGACCGCCGCGTCCTTGTTATCCCAGCCCACGTGGTCGCGATCCCACCTGAGGCGGCTTCCTGCCCTAGTTGCTTTCAAAAGATGTTTGTCAGCAGATCCTGCACGTCCTCACTAGCGACGAGGCGTACAGCTACCTGGAAGGCGAGGCGGCAGCGGTCCTGGCGGCGGAGCGTGAACGCATGCGCCCCTATCCACTTGCTTGTCATGTGTTTTTCTGCCTTCGCCCTCAATGCGCATCCGGGAAGGCTTCATGCTGAACCGTAAACATGTAAGGGGCAGGGATCTTAATGTAAAAACAATAGGTTCTCAAAACAATGGTTTGTCACTTGTACTGCATGCTCATGTCTATCCAAAGATGCCCACAGGTGAAGACTGTGGGCATCTTTGGATAGACATGAAAACAAAGGCGTCCACAGTTCAAACCTACTGGTGAGCCTAGTTGCAGGGAAGAGTACTGCGTGAGGGGATCGGCAGACTAAAATTTTCATGATTATTTCATGTTTGTTTTACGCATCGAATTGTACTGTCTGAAGCTATCCTCTCATTCTTACACTGGCTAAGGTAAATCAAGAGAAATACTGATCCACGAAGGGGCACTTAACCCTTTCTACTTGGGAAGCATTGCTGGTTCACGCCAATGCAAGGAACGCGCAAATGGAGATCCTATCTTCGATAGTTACGACAAATTCGCTTTCGTGCGCACCCCGTGGGACTGGCATGTCTCTATGTACCACTTCATTCTCAGTGAGAAAACGCACATTCGCAAGGATCCTGTTCAATGTTTGGAAGTCTGCTCAAACTACAGAAAAAATCTCTCCTGACCCGCCTACGGGAGGAGATCATCAAGCCCGATATGGAAGAGTTCTCCACTCTAGCCAACCATCCAGAAGTGGTGCCTTTAATCAAGTCGTTGCAGAAGAATCTGCTTGAGTTGGACGACCAGTGGCAGAGATTTGTCCACACAAAAGTTGATCCCCTTCTTGGGGGTGAACGCAGCCGACAGCTCAACGAATTGGATATCCGCCTCAGCCCAATGGAAAAAGACATCAACCGGCGCTTAATACTGGCGATGGGCAACATTGGTATTGCCCTGGTTGCAACCCAGGCCTTCTTGCCCCTGGCAGTTGCCAATGTCGCCTTCATTGCCTGGCTAGGAAAGCCTATGTACATGCGCGGCTACCGAGCGCTGGTGGATGAACGCCGGTTAACCTATCCTCTTGTATTGCTCAGCGCAGAGCTTGCCATTGTGTTCGGCGGCCATTTTGTTGCGGGCAGCGTGGCGATTTTCATCATCACCGTCACGAACAAAATCATCAACCGCACCGAAGATCATTTCCGGCGTAATATTACCGACGCCCTAGGCAAACAACCTGCGTCCGTCTGGCAATTGGTAAACGGCCTGGAAGTAGAGGCTCCCCTGTCTGCTATCCGCAAGGGCGATGTGATTGTCATTAGTGGCGGTGAAATCATTGCTGTCGACGGGCGCATTATCGCTGGCGCAGCAATGATCGACCAGCACCGTCTCACCGGCGAATCTCAGCCCGCAGAAAAGTATATGGGTGACTCAGTCCTGGCCTCCACAGTTGTACTCTCCGGCAAGATCCAAGTGCAGGTCGAAAAGGCAGGCAATGAGACTAGCGCGGCTCAGATTGTCGGGATTTTGCAACAGGTTTCTCGCACTCGCATCTCCTTCAGTTCTCGGGTACAGAATTTCGTTGACAACATGACCCTACCCATGCTCGGCGTGGGTGGGAGCGCGCTACTGCTACTGGGTACACAAGGGGCTGCTTCAGTTCTGTCAGTCGGGGTCGGCAGTGTAGCCCGATTCGGTGGCCCACTCTCAATGCTAAATTACCTGAATGTAGCTGCTCGCCACGGTCTGCTTATTAAAGACGCTCGTTCCCTAGAACTCCTGCGGCATGTGGATACAGTCGTCTTCGACAAGACAGGTACCCTAACTCTAGAGCAGCCACATGTCAGCCGTATTTACACTTGGACCAACGGCAATGGACATCCAATCTCTGAGGATATCCTACTGCTCTATGCGGCTGCCGCTGAAAGCAAACAATCCCATCCTATCGCCAAAGCGATTGTGCAAGCTGCCCGCCAACGGGACCTAACTCTCCCTGCAATTGAAGATGCCCATCTCGAAGTAGGCTACGGCATCAAAGTACGCCTAACTTCGAGTGTAAACGGCAATGGGCAAATCGCACCTGCCGCCCTGGTTGAAAAGGTGATCCACGTGGGCAGCCGCCGCTATATGCAGATGGAAGGAATCTCTGAACCCGCTGAATTAGAGGCGCTGCAGGCAAAGTGCCATGATCTGGGCCATTCGCTGGTATTGGTGGGAGTGGACGGCCACGTGGCGGGCGCGCTGGAATTACAGCCCACCATTCGTCCCGAAGCGCTGGAAGCTATTACCGCTCTTAAGGATCGGGGGGTGGGCCTCTATATCATCTCCGGCGACCATGCCGCCCCCACCAGTATGTTGGCCGCTACCCTGGGCATCGAACGCTACTTTGCCGGTGTGCTACCCCAGGACAAGGCTGGCCTGGTAGAACAACTTAAGGCAGAGGGACGCAATGTATGCTTCGTAGGAGACGGCATCAACGACGCTCTGGCATTGGGCAAAGCCAATGTTTCCGTCTCGCTGAGCGGAGCGTCCACTCTAGCCATCGATACAGCCCAGGTTGTGTTGATGTCCCAGGATCTACGCCATCTCAGTTTCCTGCTCCAACTGGCCAAGGAGTTCGACCAGTCTCTGGAATGGCTTTTCCGCCTTACGCTGGTTCCTGTGGCTACAGTCATCGCCAGTACCTTCCTACTGCATACAGGCATCTACACCGCCATTACCGCTTGGCAACTAGGGATGATGACTGGCATCGGCATAGGTTTCCTTCCCCTATGGCGGCACCCATTGGTCGAGAAAGATGGAGATCGCATTGCACCCCAGATTCAAGGAACTTTGAACGGTGAGTAAGTCTTTCTTTGCAAACCTCCCGTCGGCCCAATCCAGCCGCCCCTATCGAATTATTGTGCATGATCAACTAGTGATGCAGCTCAACGAGAAGCTTTCGCTACAGGAAGGCTACCCCTTTCCGGCCTTTGCTAAAGCGAGCTTGTTGAAATGAACACAAAAAACAAAGTTGTTATTGTTGGAGCGGGTGCTGCTGGGCTGGCTAGCGCTATTTCTGCTGCCGTTCACGGAGCAGAGGTTTATCTTGTGGAAAGAAACCCACACCTGGGTGGATGGCTTGGCGTTGCACACGCGTATTCAGAACGTACCGCCCTTTGTTGTGCCGCTTGTTCGTGCTGCCTGGTGGGCGCAGAAATAAAGTTTTTTCTCGCCATCAAGGATCATCAACTCAATCAACAAAGTCCTAACCCTGCTCTTTAAGGTTAAGAATCCATTGCTGTACTGTTAGAGGTGTTCATGAACATCGCCCAGTTTGTCGAACGCGGCGCTCATCATTTCCCCGATCGCCCTGCCCTTCACTTTGAAGGGCAGATATGGTCGTATGACCAACTGCACGAGGAGATCAGGCGGGCAGCCAATGGCTTCGCCGATCTAGGCATCGGGCGCGGGGAT
>WGMT01000103.1 GCA_016124945.1 bacterium
CCTAAGGTGCCACTCTGGACTTCAACGGTTCCACTGTTGTCGAAGGCGACGTTGACATCGGTGAAGGGAGGGCCACTCTTGATGAAGGTACCTTCGTTGATGAAGCGTTCGAGCTGGCCGCTGTTGTCATGGCGGATGTCGTACTTGCCGGTGCGCTGATCAACGAAGGTGGCGCCGCTGAGGTTGTGGATGGTGGCGCCGTTGTGCAGGTGAATGTCGCCTGACTTCCAAATCACCGTGCCGCTATTCTCCAGCGTGCCTTCGTTTAGCACCGCAGAGTTCATGATCTCGGCTTCTCCCTGGAGGGCCTTCTTCCCGGTGCCACTCATCGTCCCCATGTTCCAGGTAAAGGCGCCGGTGATCTCCATCGTTTGGTTGGTAGCAATGTGCCGCCGGTTATGCTGAGGTCGCCCAGGGTGGTCAGGCCATTGACGGTCAGTGCGCCACCAAAAATGTGGAGGGGCAATGTACTGTGCAGACTGCCAATCGCAAGTTCGCCCTGCTGGTAGATGACAGCCCCTGATCCTGCTCCCTCGATAATGACAGTGCTGCCTTCGATGGGCAATTGATCATCTACCCAGTTGGCGGCATCATGCCAGGAAACGCCGTCGCCGCCGCCATCCCAGATAACAACGCCGACGCTGAAGCGCCAGCTGAAGTCACCATTTGCCAATCCGTTGCCGGCGACATCGGTGATGCCCGCCTTGAGGACGGCTCGATAGCGCCCTTCGGGAAGTGGGGTCTCCAGCGCCAAGGATGCCGTTCGGGTTGCGGCTGCATAGGTGACAGTGCCCGTCACAGGTTGGTCATCCTCGGTATCCAGTATGCCATCGGAACCGGCGGCGAAGAGCTGGAAGGTATCGGCGTTGACTGTTGCCGCATCCAGATCCTCATTGAAGCTCGCCGAGAGAGTAGTTACTGCGCCCGGGGCCGCAAAGCTGACCGGAGAGAGGGCCGTCACGCGCGGTGGGGTGGCATCTGTAACCAGACGTACCACTTGTTCGTTGGTCCATGTCTCATTTCCGCCTGTGTCGGTGGCGCGGGCGCGCACGAGGAAGGATGACTGCTGTGCCAGCGCTGGCGTGCGGAAATGGTATTCGAATGGGAAGTTGCCGTCAGTGAAGACCGGTTGTTGATCGATGTAGAAGGTGACGTTGCGCACCTGCACATCGTCCGACGTGTTGGCGGTCAGCCGCATCAGCGCCTGCTCTTCGGCTACCCCCGGCGCAAAGTTGGAAGCAAGTTCGATAGTAGGGGCGTTGCCCTGGCTTTCAAACGAGCGATAGTTAATCACTTGCAGACCGGCCTCGCTGTCGGCCACATAGGCCTGGCCGTTATAGAGTGCTACCGCCGCGGCCAGTCCTGGCGTCTCGAACTGGGTCAGGAAGAGATCGGTCTGGGTAGGATCACTGACATCGTAGAGCGAGATATGGTGGGGACCGTCATTGGTGCTATTGGGGCTTACCGCAGCGATGCCTAACCCTGAGCCATTGGTCACAATCTGTTTCCAGCCAAACTGTTGGGTGACGCCGTTCGCAAGCAGGACCGGATGGGCTGGATTAGAAATATCGAAGGTATTGTAACCCCGGGGGTGGCTTGCATAGGCGATTCCATCACCGGCGAAGAGCCGCCAACGCCGGCTGCCGCCGATATTGCGAGGGGATGCCACCGAGGCCGACAGAGTCAAGGGCATGCCCAGCGAGGCGAAGGTGTACAGCCTTTGCCGGGTCAGGGCGAGCAGGCTATCCCCCGTCACGGTCACGTCCTCGATCGCTGCCCCGAGGTTCGCCCGGCCCAGCACGGCGCCGTTCGTTAGATCCACGGCCACTACCTCGCCGGCTTCGGTGCCTACGAAGGCAATGCCGTCTGCCACTGCCACCGCTCGGGCTGCGCTGCCCACATCCACTTGTTGTGCAATCTCGATTGCCGCTGGGTTGCTGGCATTGGCGATGGCCAATCCGGCGGCACCGTCTGCCACCGCCACTGAATCCTCGGCACAGGCCACCGCTTGCGCGTTCCCCGGCGTGTCCACCTGGGCGATGATCGTGGGCGTCATGCCGTTGAAGACATTGAAGAAGGAAAGGCCAACTTCGGAATTGGCCACGACGATACGATCATTGGCAGCGCAGACGTCGACTGCTGTGCCGGGGGTGTTTACGCTGGCGATGATTCCGGTGCGAGCGGGTAAGCCATCAAGCGGATCGGTGCCCTGAGCGATTTCTACTCCATCCTGTATGCCATCACCATCCGAATCAGGATTGCTTATACTGGTTCCATAGATAACCTCGACAACATCGACCGCACCATCACTGTCTAAATCTGAGAATGTGCCATCTATTGCAACCAATTCTAGGGCTGGCAGCTGATATGCAGCGTTTTCATACATATAGGGAGAGATAATTCCCCACATATGCGTTTGCGGGTCATAGAAGCTCACGGAGCGTAGTGATTGATTCCGTGGCAGAAATAGTACATACTGTCCATAGGGTTCTGTTAATCCACGTAAGTACCATGTACTGTCAGTTCCGTCGATCTCAGCTGCATACATTATTCGATACGCTGGTGCATTGCCTATCCTCTGTATGAGATTGCCATTTGCAGAAATGGCTTCCATTTCAAGTTTAAGTCTGTAATCGCGGAGATATTCTACTGCATTTCCGCCTGCAAGTCCGTTTGCTGCCAAGAGTAATTCTTGTACTTCGTCTAAAACATCCTGTGGAATTTCGGCATTCAGTTGAATGTGAGGGCTAAGCAACTCATGGATCTGCTGCATTAGCAATGCAATCTCATCGGCTATCGGATCTCCTATGTCAGGTACTTCACTCTGCCTTAATAAGGACACTTGTGAAGTCGCGGGTGTTTCTGTGTTGCAAGGATTCTTACGTCTGCAGTCCTCGATTTTCTGATCTCGTGTTTCGGCTGCTAATCCAACACACGTGGTGAATCCTGCACTAGCGAGAGCAAGACAGCCTAGAACGCCAGGTCCGGTTAAGGTTGATGCCGTACACGCAGTTGCCAAAGCGGCAGCATAAGCAGTAGTACATCCAGCAAATGTCCAATTGTATATTCTTTCAGCATCGTTGATACATTTAGCTTCCTCTTCCGCCTCGGCTGCGGGATTGGTACACTCACACGAATCCGCCACTTGCGCATCAGAATAAAATTCATCGGTAGCGTTTAGGAAGGTAGATCTATAGCTATTCGCCGATCCTCTCAGTCCATTAGGTTCACTGGTTCGAACACAGCACGCTCCCTCGCAGGGTGGTGGCGGTGGTGGCGGTCTGGACGGTGGAGGTCCCGATCCATGCCAGCCGGGCGCTCGGATGCCCACGCCTGGATCGCTGCAGACAAGGCTACCATCCTCCGTCACCGTCATGGAGCCAATCGCCCCCCATGCACCTGTGTCATGGTCAAATGAAAAGAGGTAATCTTTCGTACCTGGTGCCTGCCTTATCCCAGTGACCGGATCGGGCAGGTTGGGGAAACAGACCGGTACGGGCACGTCAAAGTTAGTGGCGCCATCGGTCTGTACAGTAATCACCACTGGAAACTCCAGCCCTTCAGGCAACTGGCCCGGCAGCCGGTCGGGCGGCACAGGCGCGATACCCACCTGCCCTCCCCGGGTGCCGTCATCGCTGTAGAGCGAACCGGCCGGCACCAGGATAGAAACACCCTCAAACTCAGGACGGCCCGCAACCATCTGCTCTGGGAATGTAATGAAGGTGTCCTCGACCTCGCTCACCGGCTGCAGCGTGCCAGGCATCACCAGAGGCAGGAAGGCGTCACCCACGTCGGTCTGCTGGCCAATGACCGAGGCCCAGGCCTTGCCCACGTAGGGATAGTAGGCGCCTGCTGGCACGCCGTTGCTGGCAGTGCGCCCGTCGATGTGGACGA
This sequence comes from bacterium, assembly GCA_016124945.1. Classification (GTDB taxonomy): domain Bacteria; phylum Chloroflexota; class Anaerolineae; order Caldilineales; family Caldilineaceae; genus RI-153. Next base: position 3,895 of record WGMT01000103.1, read on the forward strand.
AGAAGTGACCGGCGGGGGCTGGATCCAGGCAGAAGTTGCCATTGGCATCGGTGGTAGTGCGCAAGGTAGATTCCAAACCATCCACAGTGATGGTGGCGCCCTGCAACGGCGTATTGATCGAAATCCCGCTGCGATTTTGCTCCAGTTCCGAAGCAAAAACACGCCCACAGACCGAGGTACCTGGCACCACCGTAAGTGACAGGGTATCGAAGCTTATGGTCTTGACTCCGCCCGCCAGACCGTCGCCATCCACATCCACGGCCAGACCCGTGGCATCCTGCAACTTGTTGCCATCTATCGTCAACTGCACGCGCGCATTGCCGGGGAGTGGATTCTGGTAAAAGAGGGTAACCAGCGTGCGGTCAGGCGAGAGGTGGAGCCGGAAGGGCAGATCTCGGCTGCCGAAGCGTGCAGTAAAAGCATCGGTGGTCACCGTCTCCGCCCTGAGCGCTCCGCTGAATGTGAGGATGGTTTCCCGGGTGGACGATACGCCGTCTTCGCGGTCGCTGGGGCTGCTCTTCAGCAGCGCCGTGCCTGTCAAGACCACTGTCCCGGCAGCGCCGTTTTCGGCGAGATGGAAGCGGTATGCGCCGGGCGCGTTGAAACGATGGCTGTAGGATTGGCCCGGCCCCAAGCTGGCCTGGTAGTTCTCGCCTTTCGTTTGCACCAGGTAGCTCCTGGCCTGGGCAAGCGCCTGACTGCGTCCTGTCTGTCCTGAGCCAGTGTTGTGGATGGTGGGCAGATAGAGCGTCTGCTCCGTCTCCGGCGGATCGCCGCTCTTGAGCGTAAGCGTCCCGCCGGTCGTGTTGATCCAGGTCACGTCCGTGGGGCCAAAGACGACCAGTTCCACCGGATCAAAGCCGCTCTCGGTAATCTGGATAGCCTGAGATCCCGCTGAAGATGACAATGATTCAAACGGCTGCAACCAGGTTTGCAGGCTGTCGCCATTCTCGACAAGCTGGGGCGGACTTATTTGAGACAAATGGAAGGGCTGTGACCCTGAGATGACTTCGGCCTCAGCCAGATCGACCTCTCCAAGCGATAGATTCTCCACAATCTCGTCTCGAACAGGACGATCCACCGGCGCTGTCCCGGCATCGTCTGCAGGCGTTACAGGTCTAGCCGCATCAACACCTGCGTCCTCTTCTGCGGCAACCCGCCCATAGAGCGGGGCTGGAACCAGGCTTGTGCTGAGCAGACTGCAGCAGAGCAGCAGGACTACCAATGGGCGCAACGGCAACTGGACTTTCATCATCTCCCTCCTCTTTCAAGTACTTATCCTGGCGTAGACACCAATCTACTCAGCAACTCGCAACTGACTTTTGCTCTAGAGAAATCCTGTCTTCACTGGTGTGACAAAATCTGTCGATGGAACCCTATCGACATCACTCCTCCGTCGAGACGGAAGACGGAATGGAAGCAGGTGGCCAGACTTTGGGGCTTCCCTGCTCGTCGACAATCCGATGTTGGCTGTCAGCGGGCAGGATCTGTAGCGTCTTCAAAAATTCGATCACTGCATTGCGCTCGTCGTTGCTCAGCGCTTCAAAGGCCCGGCGGCTTTCCTCTGCCTCGCCGGCATGGGCCAGGACGGCCTCACGCATTGTGGTGAACTTGCCGTGGTGAAAGTAAGGAGGCTGGTTGGCCACACCCCACAAACGCGCAGTGAGAAAGCGACGGTTGCCGGCGAACATCTGCTCCCGATTGCCCACTTGGTTCAAATCGAGTAGCTCGGCATTGGGATCGTCCGGTCCGCTGGTAATGTCGTGCAGTTTGAAGTCGGTATAGATGGGCACGTGCACCACGCCGTTCTCGGGCTGGAGACGGGGACCGGGCAGAGCAGGGTCCCCGAGATCCACCGCTAGGGAGGGTGCATCGCCTATCAGGAGGTTCCGAGCCGGATTGTAAGGGTTGGGCTCGCTGAAGATCCAGCCCTCTCTATCCAGGGGGAGCGTGGGGATGTGACAGACGGTACAGCCAATCTGGTCAAAGATCTGTTCACCCTGCAGCACGGCTGCTTCAATGATCGGATGGTTGGGAATCACACGGCCGGGTACAGGCAGGGTAGCCTGAAAGAGGACAGTTGCTGTTACATCGGCCCGGGTCAATTCATCTACGACGCCGTCGCCATCAGGGTCGGTATAGATGCCAAAGCGTTCTGTAGACTGGATGCCGTGGTGGTGGTTGAAGGCGCTGTTGGTGAACTCTCGCAACGAGATAACCGTGCCAGACTGATGAAACGGGCGCACTATCAGGTCCGGTGGATCGAGGGGACCGTTGCTCTTCAGGCTTTGCGCCGGTATCCCTTCGACGTCCGAGGCCTGCCAGATCCCCTCTTGTGTGCGGCTGAGCACGCCAAAATTGATGCCCTTGGAAACCAATCGCCGTGACTCTCCCGGCCCGATCTGGTCGCGAATTGTCTGGAGATCCGCTGTGATCTGGCGGGCCAACATCTCAACATAGCCCGAGCCAAACATGCCGGTAGTGGCGCGGAGGTTGCCGATACTTTCTGGCGTGATCGGCCGTCCCTGTTCATCCAACCCGCTTCGTCCCGGCACGATGTCGTCCTCAGCAAAAGTTGCAAAGTCGAAGCGCTGGCCGAGGACAAAAACATTGGTGACAAAATCACCACTCCCCCCCACCGTGGGGCGATTGTGACACCCAGCACAGGAATTGGCATCCGGGCCGGAGACGCGGTTAAAGTTGCGCGGGAAGGTAAGGGGATGGGTGGGATCGGCCAGGAGGATGCCGGTACCCTTCATCAAGGGCCGTCCAGCTCCCTCCTCTATCGTCCAGGCTGCCTCGAAAAGATGCCGACCATGATCGATGAGATCGGCAATAGCCAGGCTGAATTCCTCTCCGTCCTGCAGATGCCGGCTCACTGCTACTTCCCGCCCAAGAGAGGGTTCCTCAGCCCCGCTTGCCACAGAGGTAGAGGTTGGCGTGGCAAATGGTGAAGGGTTTTTCTCTCGAAGCCCCGATGATTCTCCAATAATTGCACCCCTCCACAGCAAAACAAACGCTAGCAGCAAGGGCAGACACAAACGTAGCGATGGTTTTGCCCAAAGCAGTGCCTTGTTCATACGTATCTCCAATTTCGATCAATTTGACAGTTACTGACAACCATAGAGCGTAAACCCGATCCAGCGCCAAGGTGCAAACGCTGGTGAATCGAGCATGTCCCGTTGTGCCTGCTGGAGAGCAACGAGTGGTGTTTCACCCATTGCACGGGCGTCGTGGTAGATGGCTAACAATCGAGATGCAGCGCGATCTTCCGCCAGAGAGATGCTGACCAACACCGAGCGAGCGCCGGCTTCCAGGAAGGCGCCAGGCAATCCCAACACATCATCGCCGCTTAATTCGACACCGCGCACCTGGGTTGGGCGATAGCCAGTGCTGCAGGCGCTTAGAATCACCTCGTCGTAGCAAATCGGTGTCCGGGCGATTTCGGCCGCGTCCACTCTGGCATCGGTGAACAGGAGTCCAGCGTTCAACGGGTCGCCGGTAGTGAAGTTACCGTGACACGAGATGTGGAGGATGTTTCCCGCAGCCTCCGGGTGGCGCGCCAGCTTCCAGAAGTTGACTTCTGTGGCATCTGTGCCCGTCGGAATGTCGCCAATCATTCCGTTTTCATAGTAGATGTCGGAGATACTATCCAATTCCTGTTGGTCGAATTTAAGTGACTCTAGCAGATGGGATCGGGTATAGTCTGGCGCCCCAAACAGAGCGATTTTGGGGCTGGTTGCCGATGTTGCCTCCAGACTTGTGAGGCAACTGAGGTTGGGAAGGATACCAACAGGGCAGTACTCGAAGAGCCGTTTGCCTTCGAACGTGAGTCCGGCCCAGGGCAACAGATGCAGCGAACGATGTGGCACGACAACGAGGCTCTCTGCCCCGATGGCCTCGTGCAGCAGATCGGGTGCAACAAGGTGGGATGCCTCCAGATCCCATACGCTGGACGGATCGAACCATTCAGGGATGCACTCAGATTGGCGTCTGAGTAGATTTTGCTGGTACTTCGCCAGGATCTGCTGGGTTTCTGCCGACAAAGGTATTGTCGCTACCCGGCACTCTCCATCCTTCAACAGCACGCCGATCAACTGGTCGGGCTGGCAGTAGAGCGTCAACGCCGCCTGGTTGCGTCTGACCAGCGTCGATAGGATCGGTTGTATTTCGAAGGAGAGAGGCTCGGTGAGCGAGCGCCAGCGCGGATCGGCAAAGCGAATGCGCTCCAAGAGCATGCTTCGTTGTTCCTGCAGTGTATCCTGCCGTTGGCGCAGTTCCTCTGCCCACTCACTCTGCTGATAGGCCATGTACTCGATGGCATCAAGTTCCCGCGTCAAGGCATCCACGCGTTGGTGCAATTCGTCGGTGTTCTCATCTGGTTGCGTAGCGGGGATGCTTAGGGTGGCCGTCAACGTGCGCGATTTGATCGCTTCCATAAACCGGCAACAGGCCTCGGCGGCGCCGGTCCGAGCGGCAAAGTCGATGGCTGTATCGAACAGTGGAAGTTTATCCTGCAGGTAAGTACTGTCGAGGCGGTATCCCAGGGGCGCTCGGCGCAGGCTGTTGACTGTTTCAATGGCCTCGTCGTACGCTGTAAACGCAGCACCGGCATGGTTCAATGCGGACAGCGCCTGTCCACGCCGCCACTGGAACTTCCAACGTGCATCCGGATCCGGGTAGTGCGCAAGTTCGTTTAGGCCTGCATCCAATCTATGCAGCGCCTCTGCCGGACGCGCCAATGCCAACAACGCCTCTGCCTGCTTAATCCATAAGAGCGCCAGCTTAGGGCGAAGCCGTGCATCTCGACTAAAGAGGCTCTCCAGCCGGGCGGTCTGCGCCAGCCCCTGTGCGTACTCACCTTTTTCGATGAGAATGGCAGCAAGTTGGAACTCAATGGCCGGTGCTGTATTGATCAGCGGATTCCTATACTGTGGCAGGATTTTGTGGAAAAGTGCCTCTGCCGCAGTGAAATTACCCAGCGCTTTGTTGACCAGTGCCCGGTAGAAATCGACGTCCAGCCGGATCGTATCAAGTTCTGTTTTCTCCTGCAGCCATTGAAGACCAGAGAGAAGGGCATTGGCCCATCCAGCGCCTCGGGGTTGAAATTGGGCTGTTTTTCTGTCGATGGCGTGGTGTGCCCGTTCAAGTTCCGCCAGCGCTCGCTCATGATCGCCCAACCACTGGAGAATTTCCGCCAGACTTACCGAGGCCCGCGCCATTTTCACCGTATCGCCGGCCAACTCGAAGAGATCTCGCGCCGTGGACAGCGCCACCAGCGCCTCGTTGAAACGCGCCTGGCTGAGGAAATTCGATGCCCGCGCCCGCTCCACCTCGGCCTGTCCCACAGTTGGTAGATGCACCTGAGCAATCTCCACGGCTTGCGCACGGTGGACCTCGGCGTCCTCGCTCAGACCGAGGCTGTCCAAGGTATCCCCCTGAGTAAGCAGCGCATTGACCAGTGGTTGGGCGATGGGCGGAATCTCAAAGGGCCCACTGTAGTGGGCGTTGTGCAACAGCGCCAGGCGCAGGTGTTCTGCCTGCGCCTGGATAAGCGCATGGTTAAAACGTCTGGCTTCGGCCAGATTTCCCTGGCTGCCTGCCCGGGTAGCCAGCATTAGCAGGCTAGGCGTCTGGGTCTGGACATCGACAATGGCCAGGATCAGTTCTTCTCGTGAGAGGAGAGTCGTCGCAGAGAAGCTGTTGCTGTTCATGGTGTTGTGTCCTTATGCGGTGGAGATGCGAAGCCGGGCGGCGGGATCGCCGAAGATCATATAGTTCTGTGCATCACCTCGAACGATCCAACTGTTGATGAAGCGCTCCTCCTTTCTTCGATTCCACTGGTACCGGCCGCGGCGTTGGCGGTCGTAGGTATCGGCGAGCATGGCACTTGTCGTGCTATATCGTTTGTTCATCTCCTCCATGGCTAGGCTAACAGGCTGTAAGCGGAGGAGTTGGTTGATCGAGTGAACGAAGGGCTGGATGCGGCTGTGCCAGCGATCAAGAATGTGAGGAGACTCGACGTCGGCAAAACCATGCAACCATGCTGTGTCCAGATGGCCAATGAAGGCAATCGGCCCGCGTGGGTGTGCCAACAGCTTTTTAGGCAGTGCCCCAATAAAGTCGTCCTGGGTATACTGCTTGGGGACGTTGTCAATCCAGTGGGCATAATCACTCTGGGCTGGGGTTCCGTAGCTAAAGCAGGCAAACTGGAAGAAGACAGATCCCTCTAAAAATGGCTGGTCACTCGGTACATCTTCTGCCGCAAAGAGATCCTCTCGGCGCAAGGGACCCTCATGTTGGCAGACGATGGCCCCGTTAAAGCGCCGCTGGATCTCATCCGGCTCGGACATCGCGCCGAGACCGTGGCTGGCTGTGTACACAAGTGCAGGTGATCCATCGCCCAATGCCTGCTCCAGGCGAGCGCGAGTGGCCTCGTGTGCCATTAGCGAGCGGGTGCTGAAGCCAATCTCTTGGCAAATGTGTTCTGACAGTGGTTTTACCATATACTCGCGGCTGAAATAGGTGGCATCAGTTGGACCGGCATCAGGTGCGAACATCAGGATGTCGTCGCGTACCAAGGGGACAGCCGCCGTTTCGATGCGGATCAGCTTATCTACATACTGCTGAAGTTCATCCAAAGAATCAAATGCAATTCGTCCGACCTTGGCCGAAATATCTAGGATCGCTTGTAGACCAAAAGGAATACGTTCTGGTCCACCGACCAGCATAACGTATTGAGGTGTTCTACCAACCTCCAATTCCAACGAAAGGTACTCGTCATGCAGCCAGTCAAACCACTCCTCAGCGCTGTTAGCATAATAGAGCATCGGCTGTTTTGGATTGTCCATGCCGCGATGACGGGCCAGCGGGGCCAGGATCTCCGTAATTTCCGCCCGCTGCGGATCGTCTGTGTGGATGAGATAGGTCCAGCCGGCCTGGAGCGGATCACCCGGATCCTGCACCTTTCTCTCCAGTTCACTTTTGAACGTTGCACCGATAGCAGATATCTGGCCCATCTGTTGCATTGCTGCAGCGTTATGCTCCAGCGCGGCGATCAACGTCTTGGTCAGAATCGCTTCCTCGATTGCCGGAAAAAGGGGACGGCCTTGGAGGTCCAGCCCCATGCCCATGATTTTCATGACCAATCTCCCATATCGTAGGAAACGTTGAGGGAAACACCGTTGCGTGCGCCAAACGCCGCAACCCGATCTTCAAACATTCCTCCCCAACTGCCAGAGCTATTCCAACCTATAGAACTTTGCTGGCGACCAGACGCGAGGCCTCTGAACCAGTTCTCCACAGTCTGTTGCATAGAGTGCGCTGTCGCAATCCTCGCCGTTTCCTGCCAGATCTGATCGAGTTGCGCCGCTACTTGTTCACCGATGACAGCCCTAACGATCTGATTGGTATTGCATAGATCAACCGGCAGCAGTGATATGCCGATGAGTCGTTTATAGCGCAAAGATAGATCCATCAGATAGGAATTGGCGAGGTAGGCGTCGTCGAGCAGGCCGTATAGTCCATAGTGATCCGGGATGAGGTCGTTCGGTTCCAGGAAATAGTGCGCTGCTTGCTGCAAAAATGGCGCTGCAGTTGATCCAACCCCACTCAATTGGGCGATGGTCGTGCATTGTTCCAATAGGGTAGGCGTATAATCAATATACTCCTCAAGAATCTGGATCAGTTGATCTACTTCTGTATCCGGTAGAGATTCCTGCCCCTGCTCATGAAGGAATGCATTCAAGCGTTGGCGCAAGTAATATGCGCTGCCCGGTTGGGCGCGCACGGCCGCAGTCTGTTGGCGAACAAGTTGTGCGATCATGACTCTCTCTCCTTAATGTGATTTAACTATGTCCACTTTTAGTGTTCTTAACGTAAGTTTTGCGCAATCAGAGCCAAAATCGCAAAAAAACGCAAAAAATGAATGTCCGTCGTCACGCAGAATCGGTATCAGTGGCTGCCACTTGCCCTTTCTAACGTATATCGGACCAAAATCCCGATCGTTATGACAAAAAATGCGCCACAATTGGCGAGTTTCATTTCAGATCGGACAATCAAGACGAATAATTCCGTTCACAAGCGCCAATTGAAGACTTGGAAGTGAAATTCCAGCCCAAAAGCTTGGTTCTCGCCATTCATTTTTGACGATTTTTCAGCAGATCCATCTCTGATTGTGCAAAAGTTACGTTAAACGTAACTTTTGTGCAATTGAGGGCAGGATTGGCCAAAAAGCGCCAAAAATGAACGCTGTACTTTAACAATCTGCTCAGATGTGTTTGTCTCATGAACCTACACAAGAGAGGTGAGGGTCATGAGCGAACAAAAAACATCTCCGAATGATGGGCATCCACGGCTGACGCAACATGCGATGCTGGTCGTATGGGGTGCTTACGCCCAACAGATTGGCCTGGTCAAGGCGCTGGAGCAGGTGGAATTGAGTCAGAAGTGCCGAACACATCGACCGCAAACCAAGATCATCGAGTTCCTGGTGGCGATTTTGGCGGGACTGCCCCATTTGCAGGATTTGAGCCGTTCAGCACATCCGCTGGTGCGAGATCAGGCAGTGGCGGAGGCATGGGATCAACCCGCATGGGCCGACTACAGCGGCGTGAGTCGAACCCTGCAAAGCCTGAGCGATGAAGAGGTGACGGCCCTTGTCGCTGCGATTGACGCCATCAGTCAGCCCATCATCGACCTGGAATGTGAGCGAGCCGTGGCCTCGGCTGGGAGGCTGGTCTATGATGCTGACCTGACCGGTCGCCCCGTTTCCAGCACGAGTATAAGCTACCCGGACACCGCCTTTGGCTACATAGGTGACACGGTCCGCCTTGGCTATCAGGCCGCATTGGTCACACTTCACAGTCCCACGTATGGACGGCTCTGGTTGTCCAACCAACTGCATCCAGGCGATACGGTCAGCACAACCCAAGCCCAGTCGTTGGTGCTGGCCGCCGAAGCACGGACCGGGCTGCGACCAAGACGGCGTACAGAGTTGGTTGCCTCTCGACTGGCCGTGGCTCAGGCAGCACTGGCTGTTGCCGAAACCACCTATGACGTCGCTTGTGACAGGCACAAGGAAGCGTCCGACCAAGTGCATGACACCAAGCTCGAACTGGCCGAGTGGTCTCGTAAGCAACAACAGCTCGAACACCAGTACCAACAGGCGGGGCGACAGCCGACGGCCTACTGCAAGCTTGCTCAAGCCAGACGTAAGACGGCGACCTACGAGCAGCGTTTGCCTCGCACCGAGAAAGCCTTGGGTGTAGCGCAAAAACGCATGGCCCGATGTGAACGCAAGTACGTAGCCGCCGGAGAAGAAGTGAACCGACTGCGTGAACACCATCGGCGCTTGCTGGCCGAAAACGAGCGCAATCCACATCCGGTTCGGTCACTCTTCCGGCTGGATGGCGGTTTTGCCAGTCAGGAGAACATCGCCTGGCTGACTGAAATGGGCTACGACGTCGACACCAAAGCGCGCAGCACCGCTGTACGAGATGGCCTAATTGCCGCACTGACACCTGCCACGATTTGGCAGCGGGTGGGCGGCAATGCCGCTCTCACTGCATGGCCCAAGACCACCGCCGACGGTCATTTCACCTATCCCGTTGACCTGGCTTTGGCTCGCTACCAGCTTGGCAAGACAACTCGACACTCAGTACTCGTTCACTACAGTGACGATGAATGCCACCGCAGACCTGGATGGTTGGTTCCATCGCTACAACGCCAGGCAGACCATTGAAGCTGGCATCAAGGAAGGCAAGAATGTCTTCCAAATGCACCATCTCAAGGTCCGTTCACCACAGGCGCTCTTGTTGCAGGAGCATCTCGCTTGCTTTGCTGCCAACTTTGTGCGCTTTGCTGCATACTGGCTGACCGAGCAGCAACCGGCACATTCGCCACCTTTTGACACTTGCTCTGTCAAGCAAATGGTTCAGGTTTGCGCCCACACTTCTGCTTGGGTCAAACGCATCGGAGATGTTTGGCTATTAACGTTCACTGAGCAGAGTCTCTTTGCTGGATGCTCTCTGCAAATCGGCATCGACACGCTCCAACTACCTTTGCCCTTTTCTCACGGCATTCAGTTTTGCCACTTTTGAGCCAATTCAGGCTCTGATTGCACAAAAGTTACGCTACCGCGTTCGTCTTTCTTGCGAAAAAAACGTGCCCTTTCAACATCTTTGAGGTAGTCCTCAACCAAATTGGATCGGGGCTTGTCATTCTCTTCAATCATTTCTCTCTCACCTCACTGCCTCTTTTGCAACCATTGAATACAGCCATCAGGACGGCTGCATCTAATCTGACCTGCGTTGTGGCGTGCGCTTGAGTTCATACGTGCATAACGCACGGCGGTAGATATCGGCACCAAGGAGCGGAAACAGCCATTCAGCCGCGCGCGGAAAGAGCGTCTGGATTAGCAGCAGTGGGCGAAGCGGCAATGCGTTGACGTAGACTTCAGCCAGATCGCGTTGGATCGCTCGGAGCATTGCCTGCGCAACCTGGTCGGGCCTGACGCTACCGGCCAGAAACGGTGTTTTGATGCCGGTCTCATGCTTAACACGAGCGTATATGCCAGCTTCATCCACCAGTCCAGGGCAGATAGCTGAAGCGCTAACCCCGGAACCGCGATATGAGGAGCGAATCGTCCGGGTGAAGCCAATCAACCCAGCTTTGCTGGCGGCGTATACATCCAGTACCGGCGTTCCGATCACCCCTGCGACGGACGCCATCATGACAATATGGCCGCGGCGTTGTTGAAGCATATGAGGGAGTGCCAGCCGGCTGAGTAGCAGAGGCGCGGTCAGGTTCACATCCAGGATTTGGCGTATGCGATCCTCGTCCATGGTGTGAAACTCGGCTACATCACACTGGCCCGCGTTATTGACCAGTATATCGAGCGAGCCAAACCTATTGAGCGTAGACTGAATAATTTGCGCTTGCGCCATCGCATCGGTCACATCAGCTGCAATCGTAAGCACTTCACAACCTTGATGGTGCATTTCGTCGGCCATCTCCTCCAGGTCGGTGAAGGACCGGGCGACCAGGGCGACATTCGCACCCGCTTGCCCTAGTGCCAGCGCGAGAGAACGGCCAATGCCGCGCGAAGCTCCTGTGATGATTGCCGTCCTTTGCTCAAGAGTATGCATCTTTGCTCCATAGGATTTCGTAGATAAGACATATAATGGTGGATCGCACAGAGCTTGTCTTGCACATTCTTGCGCTACTCTTGTCCATTCTTGCGCACCGGCAGCATTGCTCCAGGCGTCACCCCATAGAGGTGCTTGATATGCCGTGATAGGTGACTCTGGCTGGCGAACCCTACCTTCTGCGCCACCTCACTGATCGAATACTTGCCTGTTGTCAACAACGTTTTGGCTTGTTCGACCCGACAATGCAGAACATATTGATAGGGTGGCAGCCCAGTGGCATCTTTGAATTTGCGCGCAAAGTGATATGGGCTGAGATGCACTAGGGCAGCCAGTGTCTCCAGGAAAATCTCTTCACTCAGGTGGTCATGGACATAATCTCGCACGTGACCGATCATATCCGCCGAGAGTGTACCCTTCATCCTTATTGGCTTTGAGGTGAAGATCACATGGTTGCGCAGAAGATGGAGCACCAGCGTACGCAATAGACTTTCCATGTAGAGCATTCCAAGCAGCCCCTTCGTTTGCAGTTCACCCACAACCGCCTGACCGATTGCATAGACAAGGGGATCAGTATGACAGGCGCACCGCAAACGACTTGAGCAGAGATGAAGAATATAGAAGAAGCTAACGGGTTTGAACGCCAAAAAGACGCTGTGCAACCACATCCAATGATGTCGGCTCGATCTGGTAGGTGCCTGCCGTCTCGGTCATGTCGATGATGCTATCTGCCATCTCAGTACCGGCCAAGATCGGGCCCATGGACTCGGGGATGAGGGGAATGGGATCGCCGGGGGCGACGTAATTGATGAGGAGGGTGCGGTCAAGGGTCCGCCCCACGATCGCCACCACCTCGGTCCAGGAATGCGCAGCCGCTCCACCGATGTCAATCGACTGGTTGCGGCCAGCGGGATGATCCACCGCGGCGACGGCGTAGGCGGCGACATCGGCTATAGAGACAAAGGAATGTCTGCGCGCCCCCTGGCCTATCAGCGTCACCGGCTGGCCCGCTTGCAGGGGAATGCCGACGACGGCCCCGATCCAGCCTTCCATGAACATAGTCGGCTTGAGGATGGTGTAGGTCAGTCCGCTCTCTTGGAGATATGCTTCGTTTTCCCCTTTTGCGCTCAGCAACGGATGGGGATGATCTGGGGCGCTGCCGTACGCCGAGATGTAGATGAAATGATCCAAATCGGCGTTCTTGGCGGCGTCGATCAGATTCCGCGTGCCCCTGTAGTCAACACTTGCGAAGTCGCCATTGCGTAGGGCTGCGTTGGCTGTAGTGATCACCGTCTCCACGCCTGCACAGGCTGGATCGAGCGAAGCCCGGTCAGTCAGATCGCCGTAGACCGGCTGCGCGCCGGCGTCGATCAGCGCTTGTGCCGATGTCGCCATGCCCTGCTTTGCCATCTCCTCCGCGGGGGAGTTGCGCCGCACCAGAATGCGCACCGACTTTCCCTGCGCTAACAGTTGACGTGTGATCATCCCGCCCAAACGCCCGGTTGCTCCAACGACGAGAATCATGGTCTAGCTCCTTTACGGATGAACTGGTGGAACCTGCTCTCCCAATCCTTTGATTCTGTTTCAAAAAGCACAATATCCAGAGCCTATCAAAGGGGTGTCTACAGATTGTCTACAGAGATGAAATTGTCTACAGTGATGTTTTAAGGCCATCGAGAGGGGGATAACGAAGAAGAGGGCGGCTAGAGATGCCCAATTGAGTGGGCAATCTCAACAGACTGCTGCAGAAGTGCGGTAGTTGTCTGGATGTCGGTGCGATGCCAGCAGTCGAGTGCTCTATGGAGCGTTGTGGTAAGGTGGGGCGGCAGCACTTGCTGGACGGGGTGCAACATGGCCTCAACCTCAACCACTGCATCTGCAAGCTGATTGCGTTGCAGCGCCACAACGAGCAAAGGCCAGCGCGCCAGCCACTCAAATGGATACCAATGCCGTCCCAATGTTGCCAATGCCGTTCGTCCCTCATGAATCGCTGCATCGGGCTGCCTCGCAGTGAGATGTAACCAAGCACGATTGGCTCTGGCTGTGGCAATGTAACTGCGTTGACCTTCCATTTCTGCAGTGCGCTGGCCACGCTCGCTATACGTCGATGTGCGAGCCCGATCACCCATTAGGCGACAGGCAATCGATAAGTAGGCAAGAGATCGGTTCTGCAGCGAAAGGCTCTGCATCTCCACGGCATCCTTCAGGCTAGTTTCCAGTTGTTCGATAGCAGCTTCAGCTTTACCATGCCACAGCAGTGAAAAGCCGTAGGAAAAGGTATATTCAGCACGAATGAGTGGATTGTTCATTTCTCGAGCGAGTTCATATGCTGTGCGTACTAATTCCACTGTCCGCCCAGAAACCTGGAATCTGTCTTGTCGATTCCAAAGCATGACTTGTAGATGGTAGTAGGCTAGCTTTTGTTCTAACGTCGCACGCTGGTCAATATTATGGAGACGATTTAGAATTGTTTCCATTTCTGATAGCCGGGCCTGATGGTAATGGATCTCCGCGAGGGCGCGCTGAACATTGAACCATTCTTGCCACCATTCCCACTCCACTTCTTGTACGTCTGCACTCAGGACTTCTTCTGCTGCTTGCAGAAGGTCAAAGGCCTCTGTGCGGTTGTGCAGAACGTTCTGTGTCTGCCCCTGCTTGCGCTTCAGCCGTGCCCGCCGAACTATTTCTACTTCACCCGTAGAACTATATGCTGCATGGTAGGCAACTCGGGCATTCTCGTGCATGCCTAGGAGCGCGAGGAGATCGCCCTTTTCTTCATAAAGTTGAGTAGCGGTCAACTCATCTACACGCACCGTATGTAGCAGTGCAATGGCACGTTCTTGATAGTCTAGTGCCTCCTGATTGGCAAATACCCTTTTCGCTACGTTCGTAGCAAGGCGGTAGAACGCAAAGGCCTGGTCGAACAAAGCAGCCTGTTCGTAGTGCACCGCGATGGCTCCACTGACCACATCCAGATCAGCCCCATTTAGCTTTGTAAGTACCTCTGCAGCTCGTCTGTGCAGTAACTTTCGTCGCCACAAAGGGATACTTTCGTAGACTGTTCGATGCATGATATCGTGGCAAAAGCGAAATCCGCCGGTCTCTTCCTGTAGCAAAGCGTGATTGACCAGTTCACTCAGTCCTTCAACCGTTTCCAGATCAGTACGTCCAGCGGTACTGCGTAGAAGCTCATAGGTAAAGGTAAGGCCAAGAACAGCGCCCGCTTCCAGTACTTGGCGAGCAACCGATGATAGATGGCGGAGACGCGCACTGATCGTCTCAGTGACTGTTTGGGGCAAGGCAAGCTCATCTAGGAAGTGAAGCCATTCGAGTGTACCATGCTCCTCCAGGGTGGCCCGGATCACCTCCAGGCAAAAGAAGGCGTTGCCACCAGTAGACAGTTGGAGCTCCCGCGCCAGCGTGTCGCCGTCCTGCACGCACCCGTTTACATGGCGGAACAGTTGATGAATTGCGTCTGCCTGTAAACCATCAAGAGCAACTTCCTTCAAAATGCCCCGACGGATCAATCGATGACGTAGTGACTCTACAGACGCCAGCTCCTCCTTACGATAAGTAGCAACTATCAGCACACGGTTATTGGCGATGTCCTTACTGAGGTAATCCAACCAGTCTAGGGTGGCGCTGTCTGTCCAGTGCAGATCGTCGAGGCAAAGCAGCAGTGGACGTCCTGTCTGTCCCAGCGCCAGTGTGATTCGGGTGAGCGCCTCGAAGAGTCGTGTGCGTGCCTGTTGCGCGTCCATTTGCAGTGGTGCAGGGAGATTGGGGTAGAGTGTGCGCAGTTCGGGCAAAAGGAGAGAGGCTTCCGCCAGCCAGATAGGATCTACGCGTAGAAGGCCCCTACTCAAGTGAATGCCTCGGCGCAGGATCTGGGTCACCGGCAGGTAGGGTAGCGCTTGCTCGCCAGGCAGTCCTGCGCCCGCCAGGACAAGGGCTTCCGCCTCCCACCGCGTCGCGAATTCCTGAAGCAGTCGTGATTTCCCGATCCCCGCTTCACCGGAAATCAACACCACAGATCCGCTGCCTGCCGCCGCTTTGTGATAGCAGCTTTCCAACTGGGCCAGAGCATCGTCGCGGCCCACGATGGGCAGATCCAATCCGGGCAGGGTTGCCCAGGCAAGTGGCGGCACGGGATGGGGCGCGGGTAAGGGATATTCAGTCAGCGCCGCTTCGTACGCTGCTCGCGTCTCCGGCAGAGGATCGACACCTAATTCCCGCTCCAGAATGGTGGTGCATGCTTCAAACTGGCGCTCAGCATTGACGCGATCCCCGGCGGCAGCATAGAGTTCGATCAGCCGGCGATGGACGGTTTCATCCAACTCGTCGTGTTCCAGGTACCGGTGGGCGTAGTCGATGGCAGTACGATGCTCCTGCTGCGCCGCTGCGTGGTCGATGAGGGTCGTCAACGCATGCAGGTATTGACGTTCAAAGGCGCGCCGCTTGTTGGCCAGCCAGTTGTCATACTCGGCGCAATCTGGAAAAGAAAAGCCGCTGAGGAATGGTCCCAGGTAGAGGTCCACGGCCTGTTTGAGCAGGTCAGGATCAGTTTGTCGTTCTGCTTGGCGCAGGTACTGTTCAAAGTCTACTGCATCGGAAATGACAATCCCAGCATTGAGGCTGACCGCATCTGGCGTCGTCACCAGGATATCGGGATCGGGTAGGGCGCGGCGTAGGTGGGTGAGCAGGCGCGTGAGGTTGCGCCGCGCCGTGACATCGGCGACGTCGGGCCAGAAGAGGAAACAAAGTTGCTCGCGCGAAATCGAATCAGGCTGAACAGCCAGACGATAGAAGAGGGCGCGGGTTTGACGACGGAGGAGATCGATGGTTGCGCCGTTCCAAGTTGCATCCGCTTGTCCAAACAAAGTCACGGTTAACATAGGGCGGGTGACCTGTCAAACAGAAGGCTGGAACTTTTCACGATAAACAACGGGACGAGATTTCTGTCCTGCGTCGGTAAATGCTGTTTATCGTTTCTGAATAGGTAGCAAGAATTCTAGCAGACGAGTGCACTGCTGTCGAACATGCGGCAAACTCGAGTTTTTGCAAAATTCATCGTTGACAGCACGCGAACACCTGTGCTATAGTCTACCTCGAAAGGGATTCCCGCATGGGGCGGGGGTTCCTTTTTTTTTATCGTTGGCGATTGGCGGTTAGCTGTTGGCCAGAGCCTCGCCGCCCTGTTCATTCTCAAGCGCCAACTACGAATCGCCAACGGCCAGTCGCTATCAGCCAATCGCCAATTGCTAAGAGCCATCTCATGCCCCAACAGCCCACAGACCACCCGCCCATTCAGACAGCAGATTTGCCCTTCACTGAACAGGTGCTCATCCGCCTGGACGAGATCATCAGCCTGCTGGACCAGATTGCGCAATGCCTTCAGGACGGCGCTGGGTCGACGGTGCGGGAGTCGGTGGAACTGTCACCGGCGGAGGTGCTGGGCGAGGGAGATCTGGTCCACCTGCTGATGGCCGTTGCCGAACACGAGGAGCGATCCCATTGATGCCGCCCTTGCGTTCAGACACCCTCTTCCTGGTGCTGCTGGTGACCATCCTCCTGGCGGCGCTGGCGGTGATGGGGATGGAGACGCCGGACGCGCCGCGCCACGCGCGGATTACACCCCGCCCCCTGCCCACGCCGACGGGCACCCCTACACCCGGCTGGTGGGGAGAGGTTTCCTTCGCCACGCCAACCTTGCCCGCCCTGCCCGGCGTGCCGAATGTGCAACTGGGCAGCGGTGGGTCAAGTGGCAATGCCGGTGGTCCCGTCCCCTTCCAGGTCGTCGGCTGCCCTGGCCCGGCCCGCATCAGCGCCATCACGCGCAACGGCGTCTGGTGGCTGATTGACGGCAGTGCCACCACCGACAGCTTCGCCTACTGGAAGGTTGAACTCTCCGCCAACAGCGCGAACTGGACCACGCTCTATCGCAACGAGACGCCGGTCAATGGCGGGAGGTTAATGGAGTTCAACACGACGACCGTGAAGAAAGGTGCGTACCAGCTTCGTCTCGTCGTGGTCAAGCAAGATGGGAACTACCCCGAACCTTGTGTGCTGGCGGTGACAGTGTAACCATTAGCGATTGGCCTTTGGCAATTGGCCAGAGGCAGAGAAACAGCGTTATCACAGTCCGCTTTGCGAGCGCCAGCATTTCTTCATCAATATATATTGTCAACAGCCAGTGGCCAACAGCCTCTTCGGTCTGGCCAACGGCCAAAAGCCAGTCGCCAACCGCTTCGATTGGCCAACAGCTAAAAGCCAATCGCCAACAGCCAACACTCAGGATGTTTTATGAAACGCAGCCCGATCCTCCCCATCCTTCTCTCGCTCCTCACCTTTGTGCTCCTCGCCGTGGCCCTGTGGCCGCAGGAGGAGCCGACCGCCACCGTCGTCGTCGCAGCAGCAGACCTGGGCGCGGGGGCGGTGTTGACCCCAGCCGACCTGAAGACGGTGATCATGCCGCTGGAGAGCGCGCCTGCTGACGGCGTCAACGACACCACGCTCCTGGTAGGGCAGAGCCTGTCGGTGGTGCGCTACGCCGGGGAACCGGTGACGGCGCGTCACCTGGGTCCGGCGGTGATCCTTGCCCCCGACGAGCGCGGCATCGCCGTCCGGGTGGAAGCGGATACCGGCCTGGCCGGTCTGCTGCGTCCTGGCATGGAAGTGGGCGTCATCGCCACCCTGCCTGCGCCGAGCGACGACTTCCGCGACGACACCTTCTTCGCCAAGAGCACTTTGGAAGGGCTGCGCGTCCTTTATGTGCCGCCCAGCTTCCAGGCGCGCAGCACCACCGCCGTCTACACCACCGGCCCCGACGGCAGTTTCGTGGCCCCGCCCACACCCCAGGAACCAGAGAACGAAGGCGTCATCGTCCTCGCCGCGGGCACGCTGCCCGAACCGGTCCTCTTTGAGAGCGCCGACGCCATCCTCGCCCGCGAGGTCAACACCGGCGACACTGAACCCACTGAGGGTGAAGCCCCTACCGTCACATGGGCCGTACCGGTCGAACTGCTGGCTGCGCTGAACGCCGCCGATGCCGCGTTTACGCTGGTGCTCATGCCGGAAGATGGACGTGGGTATACGAGTCCAGGGTTTGCGGTGGACCAGCTTTCAGCAGAAGAGTAGCGATTGGCGGTTGGCCTTTGGCTGTTGGCCAGAAGCAGGAGGAGTCAGACCGCAGCTTCTCCTCAGTATTCATTCAGGACCAAAGCCAGCTACCGTCGTCAGATGAGTGTTTTCCTGTTCATTGCCTGCTTGGTCAACAGCTAGCGGCCAACCGCCAATGGCTAATTGCTAATTGCCAATCGCCAACAGCCGTACCGGAGGTACGTATGCCCTGGACCAACACATCCCCCATCAGCATCGTCATCGCCGCGCCCACCAACAAAGCGCAGTCGCTCTACAGCGCCTTTAGTGGGGATGCCCGCTTTGCCGTGGCGGCGCTGGCGACGTCACCGGCGGATCTAAATGCCAAGCTGGCCCTGCGTCCCCGCGCCCTGATTCTGGACGGCATGCTCTACGACGGCCCCGACGCCATGCTGGATGTCCTCTCCGGCTACGACGGCGTCTGTCTGGTGCTCCTGCCTGTGGGCGTGGACCACACGGCGGTGGCCGACCTGGAGGCGCTGCCCTGTGTGGCGCAGGTGGTACAGGGGGAGGCCGATTTCTCCACCCTCACCGGCAAGATCTGTGCCGAGTTGGAACCGACGCCGTCCACCCTGACGGCCAGTAGTGGTGGACAATCTTCCTTTGACCTGCCCGCCCGTCCTGCCGCAGCCGTCGGTTGGCGTGCCATCGCCGTCTGGAATCTGCAAGGCGGCGTGGGGCGCTCGACGGTGGCTGCCGCCCTGGCCCTGGAAGCCGCGTCCCGCCGTCTGCCCACATTGTTGGTGGGGCTGGGCGCGCCGGACCCACTGCCCCTGAGCCTGGGGCTACGCGCCGACCCCAATCTGAGCCGCTGGCGCGCAACGCCCACGGCGGAAGGACTCAAGGCAGGTGTACAGGCGCTGGACGGGCTGGACCTGATCGCCGGGTTTCCGTCGCCACTGGCCCTCACCGCCTACGCGCCTGACGCTCTGGACGGCGCAGCGTCCCTGCCCCACCTGGCCTCCACCGCCGCCCACGCCGGCTACGCTGTGGTGATCTTCGACGTCTCCGCCGCCGAACTGGCCCCTGCTGCCCTGGCCGCCGCCAACACGCTGGTGCTGGTGGGGCTGGCCACGCTGCCCGGCATTCTCTCCGCCGTGGAGTCGGTGCGCCTGGCCTCAGAGACGCTGGGGCCGCGCCACCGCCTGCCGCCCCAAGCCATCTACCTGGTGCTCAACCGCGTGCGCGCCGCCACCTTCTCGCCTGAAGAGGTGGTGCAGAACGGCAGCCGCCTGCTGTCTCCCTTCCCACCTCTGGCCGCCGCCATCCGTGACGATCCCGCCATCGAGGAAGCACTCAACTTGCGCCGTCCCGCCTACTACCACTCGGACACGCTGCGCCAGGCCGCCCGCACTGTGGGCGATCTGCTCTTTGCGCCGGGGGCAACCCGCAAGGAAGCGCCGAGAGATCCCGGGAAAGTCTATTCACTCGGGCCGTTGAGGGTACGAATGTGAGAATGGCGATTGGCTGTTGGCGATTGGCTATTGGCCAGAATGATCATGAGAAATCGCGTCAGTAGCAGGTGTACACATAGACGCACTTCCATGCCAAACGACAATTACCATTTCAACGGCCAATAGCTGACCTATTCTCTCTGGCCGACTGCTAATCGCTAATTGCCAGTCGTTGCCAACCGCCAATCGCCAAAGACCAACCGCTGAGGTTCCCATGTCTTGGAATCAGTTTCAGACCGCACTGAACGCAGAACAATGCAGCGCTATTCTGGAGCAATCCACATCGGCGCTTTCTTCTCTACCCCTCTCTACGTTGCGCAACCGGCAGGCACTGGCGCAGGCGGCGGAACAGGCGCTGGCCGGGGCGTTGCGGCGGTTGAACCTGCCCCAGCCCGATGGCAGTCAGTGGTCTTCGCTGGTGGCGCAGGTGGTGGCGCGGGTAGGTGGTCTGGGCTTTCTCGATGCGCTGCTCCCCCCTGCCAGTTTCGCCTACACTGACCTGTTGGTCAACGGCAATGGTTCGGTGTGGGGACGGCGCAAGGGGGCGATGGCCTTTGAGCAATTGGCACTCTCCCCCAGCCGCGAGGAGGTCTGGCGCGCCGTAGAGGCGCTGCTCTCGCCCCAGGGCCGCGCCTGCACCGAGGCGACCCCATCAGTCGACGCCAAGCTGCCGCGTGACCAGGCGCTGGGCTTCGGCGGGGCGCGGGTCAAAGTGCTCCATCCGGCCATCAGCGCTGGCGACGGCTATCCTTCGCTGGCGCTGCGCCTCTACGAACCGGCCCCCGTGCCGCCGGAACGTATCGTCGATTGGGGCGTGCTGCCCCAGTCGGTGATGGAGACGCTGCTGGACGCGGTGGCAAACCGGCTGCGTGTGCTGGTGGTGGGTGGTACCGGCACCGGCAAGACGACACTGCTCAGCGCCCTCTGCCACGGCATCCCCGCCGAGAGCCGCATTGTCAAGGTCGAGGACCCGGAAGAGATCTGGCTGCCCCATCCCAACGTGACAACGCTAGAGGCGCGCCCCTCCCCGCCCGGCTCCGACGTGCCTGCCTACACCGTCTCCGACGGCGTGGACGACGCCATGCGCCTCGCCCCCAGCCATGTCATTGTGGGCGAAGTGCGCACCGGACGCTCCGCCCTCTCCCTCTTCCGCGCCCTCATGTCCGACCATGCCGGTCTCACCACCTTCCACGCCGAAGGGCCGGCAGAGGCCGTCTTCCGCCTGGGCGTCATCCTCTTCGCCGACGCCGGGGTGCGCTTCGACGCCGCCCGCGGCCTCTTCGCCCAGGCCATTGACCTGGTGATTCAGGTGGGATGGCGCGAGGGGAAACGCAAGGCGCTGGGTGTGTGGGAAGTAGAGCGGTTGTCAGAGGACGGCGTGATCTTCAGGACACTTTGGCAGGACGGAGATGGGGAGATGGCGGCGACGAGGCGCATTCGCGGCGGTTAGCCACGAAGGGCAGTTGGCGATTGGCAGTTGGCAGTTGGCCAGAGAGGGAGTTCGCGATTGGCAGTTGAAAAGGTAATTGTCGTTAGAACGGGGATGCGCCTATCTACACACCTGCTACCGCCGAGATTTCTCGTGATCATTGTGCCATGAGCCAATCGCCAACCGCCTCTCTCTGGCCAACTGCCAATTACCAATCGCTAATGGCCTGATCAAGCCAAACTTATCGACGAACCTGATGCTGCCACGATTTCTCATGATCACTCTGGCTAACGGCCAACTGCCAAAAGCCAATGGCCACATCGAAAGGACAACAACATGGATCAACCCACAATCATCATCTTAGTCGCTTGCCTCTGTGCCGCTGCGGCTGTCTATCTCCTCTCCTCTTCACTCCGTCTCAACCTGGGACCGGCCCCGGCGCGGGCGCTGGCCGACTACCTGGGTGAACGGGAGGAAGGGAAGAATGCGGCACCACAGGCGGTGGAACGGGAGCGGGTCATCCTGGCCTCACTGGGCATGCCCCACCGCGACGGGCTGCTCACGGCGCTGAAGGTGGGAGCGGGTGTGGTACCGGCACTTGTGTTGCTGGGGTTGGGCTTTCCGTTGGTGCCTAGTGTGGGCGCGGGCGGGCTGGTGGCCATGCTCGTGCATGCCGGGCTGGAGGGACGCTGGCGCGCCTTTCGGGTGGGGCTGGAGGGCGAACTGCCCACCTTCGTCAGCCGGTTGGCCTCGACGTTACTCGTCACCGGCTCACCGCTGCTGGCCCTGGAGGAGGTGACGGCGACGCTGGCCGACGACTCGCCCCTGCGCGCCTGGATGGAACGGCTGGTGGCGGGCATCCGCACCGGCGGTCAGCGTCATATGGAGTCCGCCCGCGCCGAGGCCGCCCAGATCTCGCCCTCCCTGGCCCTGGTCATCTTTCAACTGGGGCGCTTCTTTGAGACCGGCGGCGCCGGCTTCACCCGCGCCTTCGCCACCACCGCCGACGAACTCTCGGCCATCCTCGAAGCCCGCGCCATCGCCGGGGCCAAAGCCGAAAGCGCGCGCAGCGCCGTCCACCTCATGCTCGCCATCATGGGCATCATCCTCCTGATGCTGCTCTCCTCGCCAGTGCAGCGGGAAGGCTTCGCCCACCCCACGGCCCAACTGGTCACCGCGGCCAGCCTCACGGCGATGGCGGTGGGGTATATGGTGTTGAATGGGATGGTTGAGGAGGCGTTGGATTAGCGATTGGCGATTAGCACTTGGCCATTGGCTGTTGGCACCTGGCCAGAACCCAAGGCAGTAACGTGATACTCGAACCGTCATCAATCAGTTAGTGAACAGAGACCCCAATGAATACAACACCGCGACCCTTTCATGCCAAAATCCAACTGCCAATAGCTAAGTGCCAAATTGCCAACGGCGGCACCCCATGAGCACACTCAATATCCCTTTCGATGCAATCCCCATCAACGAAATCCTCATCCTCCTCACCGCCACCTTCGGCGCCCTCTCCGTTGCCTCCTGGACGGCGCGGCTGCGTGTCAACGTGGGACCGGCCCCGGCGCGGGCGTTGGCCGACTACACAGGCCAGGGACAGCCCGACGATCCGGTGGAGAAGTTGGGCAACTGGCTGCTGCGCCGTTTCCCGTCGCTGCGTTCGGTGGGCAACGTGGAGACACAGCGACGCTGGCTGGGGCTGATGGGCAGTGCGCCGTCATTGCCTCTGCTCTTGGGACAGGCGCTGCTCTTGGGATTGGCCGGCGGGATGCTGGCGTTAGGGAGCGGCGTTCCCCTGGCCTGGTCGCTAGTGGTGCTGGGCGCGCTCTACCCCTTCCTGCGCCTGCGCAGTGGGGCCAATCGCATCCGGCGCAGCGTGGAACGCGCATTGCCCGAACTGACCGCGCTCATGGCCGCCGAGATGGCCGCCGGGCACCCGCCGGACAAGGCGCTGGAACGGGCCGCCGAGTGGGGTGGTCCCCTGGCTGCGCTGGTCGCTGAAGCCGTGGCCGGGGCACGCACCAAAGGCCGACCGCTCCTGGGCCGTGGCGGCGTCAATGGCCTGCTCCTGGAAACCGTAGACCGCTACAACCTGCCCTCCTTGCGCGCCTTTGCCGCCCAGGTGGACATGGCCGCCAAGAAGGGCGCGGCCGGACCCGAACTCATGGAGTCCCTGGCGCGCATGCTGGTGCTGGAGTACAAGGAACGCTCCTTGCGCGAAGCTGAGAAGCTAGACAGCCGCCTGGCCGTGCCGAGTGTGCTCTTCTTCTTCCTGCCCTTTTTGTTCTTGATCTTGACGCCGCTGTTGATGCCGGTGTTGGACATTCTTTAGCTGTTGGCCGTTGGCGAAAAGGCAGTTGGCCGTTGGCTGTTCGCGATTGGCCAGAAGAGAACGAGAACGGCAATCTACTGGTCTCGCTTTCTTTCGACAACAGGCACTTGGGGTGCTTCGTTTCCGGTCAATTACCAATCGCTAACGGCCAACCGACATCTCTGGCCAACGACCAATCGCCAGTTGCCAAAAGCCATTTCTGGCTAACAGCCAACGGCCAATAGCTAACAGCCAGAAAGGCCGCCTCCCATGCTTACACATCTCCTTCCATCCCTGCTTGCATTCTGGCTCCTCCCCTGTGCGATCCAGGACTACCGGCAGCGACGTGTGGCCAATGTCTTGACCATCCCCGCCTTCTTCGCCGCCTGGCCGCTGGCGTTGTGGTTGGGTGGGACCGAACGGGTGATGTTCACCCTGGCCGTCTTCGCCGGGTGCTGGCTGGCCTGGGGCATGGGCGGCATGGGCGCAGCGGACGGGAAGATCGCCACGGTGCTGGCTGCGGCAAGCCCGGCGGCGTTGGGGCTGTCGGTGTTATTCCTTGTGGTGGGCTTTGTAGGTATGCGGCTGCGGCGAGGGGAGAGTGTTTCACTACCCGCGGCGGTGGCGTTTTATGGGGGCGCGGTGGGGATGGCGCTGGTGCAGCAGTTAGCCATTGGCAGTTAGGTGGATTACATCAACGCTCACGCCACCTCAACACCCATTGGGGATACAATTGAGGTGCAGGCGATCAAAGCTGCATTTGGTGACCATGCATATCGTATCCCTGTAAACTCGACGAAGTCGATGATCGGACACTGTTTGACCTCAGCAGGCATCATGGAACTGATCGCCACGGTTTTGCAGATGCAGAATGATTTTGTTCACCCCACGATCAATTTGACCGCGCCCGATCCTGAGTGGATGTCACTTGGATGCCAGGCGGCAACTGGTCTTCCTCAAGCGGTGGCTGCCCGGCTTGGGTAATCTTGTCAAGGACACGTACGAATTTTTCCCGATCCCCCCGTTGCCCACGCTCTTGCAGATACGCTAC
>WGMT01000069.1 GCA_016124945.1 bacterium
ATTGCGCAATGAGTTCGTCGACGGTGCGCACTTTGATCAGGCCGCCGTCGGACATGCGCTGGAGCGCGTCTTCGTGGGCGATGTGGGTAGAGGACGCGCAGCCGTCGCTGACAAGTGTGACGTAGTAGCCACGGTCGGCGGCGTCGCGTGCCGTCATTTCTACGCAGCCTTCGGTAACAATCCCCGTCACCCACAACCGATCAATGCCCATGTTGCGTAGCACCTGATCGATGGAAGTGGAGTTAAACGCGCCGGCGCTGGTCTTGTCGATGATCAACTCATCGCCGACGGGGGCCACTTCGGGCAAAAACTCGTCGTCCAGCGGATCGTGGATGCGCACCTTTTCCTCGCGCTCCAGCGAGCGCTGCCCATCGCGGCAATCCTTCGTCAAATACTTCACCCGAATGTGGATCACCTCAACGCCGGCGGCGCGGCAGCCGTCCTGGATACGACGCACGTTTGGCAGGATCTCTTGAATGAAGTCGAAGCGCTCTTTCAGGTGATCCGGGCGTCCTTGCTCGCGGCACAATTTCCCCATCCAACCATCTGGGTGCGCGTCCAAATATTGCAGATCGATGGTCAACAACGCCGTCTTGCGTGCATTAAACGACGGCTCTACCGGCTTGGGTACAAGGTCGTAGTAGGGATCGTGGGCCATGATGTTGTCTCCTGTGGTGAATTGGTTTGGGGTAGGTTATTGTCTGGTAAGTGAAGAATGATGATTGAAGATTGGGTAGAGATCGTTTTCTCTACAATGGATCTTGGCTCGTAGCGTGAGCGGCTCTACCCAATCTTCAATCATCATTCTTCATTCATAGACTCGGCGGCCACGTCACCCGTTCATGATGGTGACAGGCGACAAGGTGACCGTCTTCGATCTGCACCAGAGACGGCTCTTTGTGGCGGCAGCGTGGGTCGGCCAGGTAGCCGCGGGTGTGGAAATGACAGTCGCTGGGCGCATTGAGCACGTCGATTACGGCGTGGGCAGATTGCGACTGGTCCAAGGCGCGCAAAGAGGAATGGGGCTGTGTTGGATCAAGCTGGGAGCGGCGACATCTGGGCGATCAGCTCAGCGCTGGTGCGCGCCTTAATCACGTCCCCGTCGGTGATGCGGGGGATGGCCTCTGCTGTGGCGGCATGGGTGGAGGATGCCACGGCATCGGTGACCAGGGTAACGTGATAGCCTTTGTCGGCGGCGTCACGTGCAGTGAGTTCCACGCAGCCTTCGGTGACAATACCGGTGACCCAGAGCGTGTCGATGCCCATGTTGCGCAGGATCTGATCGAGGGGAGTCGAATTGAAGGCACTGACGCTGGTCTTGTCGATGATGATTTCGTCGCCAACCGGCGCGATTTCGTCGAGGATGTCGTAGTCGCGTGGGATCAATGGCGTCTGATTGAGCTTGTCGAGCAACTTGGGCTTACCGTCGCGCGTGGAAAAGCTGCGGAAGGCGATGCGAATGTGGATCACCTCAACGCCCACGGCGCGGCACCCGGCTTGCAGTTGCTGAACATTGGGGAGGATTTCTTGAATAAAGTCGAACCGTTCCTTCAGGTGATCAGGACGCCCCTGATCGCGCGCCAGTCGCCCCATCCAGCCATCGGGGTGGGCGTCGAGGTATTGGAGATCGATGATAAGCAAGGCGGTGCGTTTGGGGGAAAAAGGCGGCTGTTCCGGTGCATCAACGAGATCCCAATATGGGTCGTGGACCATCTCGACCATCCTTTCGGTTGTAGAAGCAGAGGTGGGTAAATCCATCATATGAAGTGGGGGTTGATTGTCAACTGTCAACACAAAAATAGGATACTCAACTACTATAGGATGGGACAATGAGTTCTGTCTTTAGGCAAGATGCACAAAGGATGGGGAGGGCGCGTGGTGCAGGGGCGCGACGGCGTATCAAGGACAACACTCGTTCGTCTTCGCATCTCCGCTGTCCTTGACATGCCGTACAGCCTCTACTATGCTGCCTGTAGCCCTTCTTGTTTCCTGAATCACTATAATACGCGAACAACCTAAGGAGGATCTCATGATCGAGGTCAAAGAGGATGTGCGTCCTGACGTCGCACCCGTGCAACGTCTGCGTATCGTCGACTGCGATGTACACCATCAATTCGATCAACCGTCGACGCTTTTTCCCTACCTGCCCCGCCATTACGTGGAGTACATCAAAGACTTTGGCAGCATGATGCCCGGTTTGGGCTATACCAATATCCCCGGCAATGGCGCGCGCCATGACTTGTGGGTGGGCCAGGAGATCAACCCTGCCACGGTGCCCCAAGTCTGCATCGAGAAGCACCTCAATGTCTACGACATCGACATCGCCGTCCTTACCGGTGGGCCGTACTTTGCAGGCGTCCACCCCGACGTCGACTATGCCGCCGCCTACTGTCGCGCCTTCAACGATTGGACTTTGGAACACTGGGTAAGCCAGGACCCGCGTTTCCGTGCTTCGATCCACATTGCGCCCACGGATCCGCTTCAGGCTGTGGCCGAGATCGAGCGACTGGCCCCACACAAGGAGTTTGTGCAGGTGTTGATGCCTGCCGGGGCGCGGCTGCCCTTCGGCAATCGCTTCTACCACCCTATCTACGAAGCCTGCGAACGCCACGGGCTGCCGGTGTGTGTCCACTTTGGCGGGGAAGGCGCGGGGATCGCAGCGCCACCGACTGCGGCGGGCTATCCGTCGTATTATCTAGAGATGCGCATGGCGCGCCCGCAGATTGCCATGGCCCACACCGTCAGCCTGATTTGTGAGGGCGTTTTCGAGAAGTACCCCGATTTCCGTTTCCTCTTCATCGAGCACGATGTCTTTTGGGTGCCGGGTCTGCTCTGGCACATGGACGGCGACTGGAAGGGGCTGCGCGATTACACACCTTGGGTGAAGAAACTGCCCAGCGAGTACGTGCGCAGCAACATTCGCTTCGGCTCGCAGCCCCTGCCCGACACGCCAACCAAAGCCGATCTGGGCAAATTTCTCGAATGGATGCGCGCCGACGAGGTGATGGTCTTCGCCAGCGATTATCCCCACTGGGACTGGGACGAACCCAGCGCGTTTTTGCAGGGCTTCGATCCGTCCTTGCGGGAGCGGATCATGGCGGACAATGCGCGTCAACTCTACAATTTATAGAACGCGGATTAGGCGGATCAAAGCGGATTAGTTGAGAAAAATCCGCTTCAATCCGCGTTTTATCTCTGCTAGCGAAGGACCAGATCATGACGAAGACAAAATCTTCTATGAAAACGAAACGCCATGTGCTGGCGCGCGTGGACGAAATCAAGCCGGGCGAGCGGCGTGTGGTTGAGGTGGATGGGCGTGAGATCGGCGTCTTCAACCTCAATGGTGAGTTCTATGCCCTGCTCAACTACTGCCCGCACCGCGCCGGGCCTCTCTGTCATGGGCGCGTGCGTCCTCTGGTGACGGCGGAGAACGTCACCCAGGTGGCGTACGAGCGCGAGGGCGAGATCCTCAAATGTCCCTGGCATCAGTGGGAGTTCGACATCAAGACGGGGCAGGCGCTCTTTGATGCGCGCCTGCGGGTCAAGTCCTATCGCGTGGGGGTGGAGGCGGGGGAAGTGGTGATTTATGCGTGATGCGTGATTCGTGTCGCGTTTACATTCGGAGATCATGCTCTCGTCATCGCGCGCCATCCACGCAACACGAATCACGAATCACGCATCACGTTCTACTGCGTCGGCATCACGCCGAGCTGCTGCAACATCATCACCTGATCGAAGAGCATAAGGTGATCGACAATTTTGCCGTCGATGATTTTGTAGGTGAGTGCAAGGGGAAGCTCAACGGCTTTTCGGGTGGGGGCGATACCCGCCAGTTCACCATTGTGAACACCCGTGCAGGTGGCGAGTACAAAGACTTCGTCCCCTTCTGCGATTATCTTCTCGGCTTTGAGCTGGTAGCCGGGGAAGGCTGCCTCGAACATTTCAATGTGATGCTTCAGCACTTCGTCGGCCACATAGTTGTCGACCGTTGCGGCGGACTTGTCCTGGTTGAGCGCGGCGAAGTATTCCTCGATGAAGGCTTTGTTGGCCGCCAACTTCGCCTGCTCCGTCGAGACGCCGCTGGTCGCCACCAGTGAGTCTCCCACTGCAATCAGCCCCGGAAGCTGCATCTGGCATCCCGCCACACCCATGCTGAGGATGAGCAGTGCAGTCAACAAAACCCATCCCCACCTTTCTCGCAACCAAAAGCCTTGCATAGTAACCTCCTTGTGGGAGAATGAAATTGCCTACACTGATTATCCGCTGGGCGCGTTGCAAAAACGTCCCAGAGGGTAGTGACAGGCGATCTAGGCGCTCACCCCATCGAGGCTGTCCGGCTTGGTCGATGATTCCAGCGCAACGGCTACGTTGCGCTGATTGATCTGCCGTCGCACGCTGCTTAAATCGGCGTAGATGACCTCACGCAACTTGTCGTGGCTGAAATCGTAGCGGCTGGCGCCTCTATCGACGAGGATGCGCCGCGCCAGGAGTTCGTCGATCCGATCGGCAATGTACGCATCGGTACTGTTGCATGCCCGCACGAGGACATCAAAGTTGAATTCACGACCAATCGTGGCGGCGACGCCGGCGACGGCGCGGCTTTCTGGGCTAATCTGAATCAGCCGCGAGCGGATCACCGCTTGTAGCTTGGTCGGCAATGCCTGATTCAATAAACCGTCCGTCTTCAGGTTGATCCAATCCATGTTGTCTGCTGTGGTCGGCGGCATGTCAAGATGGGCGCGCATTGTCTCGATGACGAAGAGTGGGTTGCCTTCGCTTTCTTTGAAGACGTAGGCTGCTTCTGCATCGGTCAAGGGGCGGTGGGCAACTTCGGCGGCAACTTTTGCCGATTCATCTGCATCCAGCCGCCCGAGGACGATCTCTGTCAATTGATTGGCGCTATCGAGGGCTTTGAGCAGGTAAGTCACCGGGTGGTTAACAGGCACCTCTTCACTGCGCATAGCCAAGAGTAGGAGCAGCGGTGCAGCCGGATTCCAACGAAGTAGAAAGCGTAACCATGCCAACGTGCCTGTGTCACACCATTGCAGGTCGTCGAGGAAGAGTAGCAGTGGCCGCTTTGGGCCAAGAAAGGTGTACGCCAGCGCTTCGAAAAAGCGTTGATATTGCCAGCATTGGGTGATAGGTGCAGGCGTAGGCAATTCAGGATGAACGGCCTGTAATTCTGGCAGAAGACGCGTAACTTCCGTCTTCCACACTGGCTCAAGTGCTGTCACTGTCGGGTTAATGACGGCGGTGCGCAACCACGTCACCACAGGACTGTAGGCAAGCGCACCCTCGGCGGCGTAGCATTGCGCCACCGCCACATTGTCTCCTTTTTGGGCGAGCCAGTTGACTAACTCCTCGACCAGGCGCGTTTTACCGATACCGGCTTCTCCAGTCAATACAACGCAGCATGTTTCACCGGCGACGCACTTCGTCCACAACCGCTGAAGCAGTTGCCATTCCGCTGCGCGCCCAACCAATGGTAGCGTGCTGCTTTGTTGTGGCTGTAAGAGCACAATGTGCTCTGCCGTGCCTGGATACGGCTTTGCGCCGGTTGGAGGGATTCCCTTGCGCGATTGGGCCGGCCCAATCGTTGGTCTTTGGGCTGAATGTGGAGACATTTGCTTGGCGCACAGGGGTGCCTCACAGGTTTCGCCGTCGGCATAGCAGATGGGATTATGTGGAAGATGGACGCCGATTTCGTCTTCCATGATCTGTGCATAATAGGCATATTGGCGCTGCGCCCCTTGCAGATCGCCGCACGCAATGTAAAGCGCGATCAAAGTCTGTTGAGCGACTTCATGGAGCGGATCAAGACTTACCCATCGTTGCGCGTAGCGAAAGGCGTTGGGGTAGTTGTGCTGTGCAGCGTAGTACGCCGCCACTTGTTTTAGTGCCGTAGCAAGATCCTGGCGCAGACTTTCGCTTTCTGCCCGTTGCCATTCCTCGAACTCGGGGCTGTCTGGCAGCGAAAAGCCGCTGAGAAACTCGCCTTGATAGAGTTGTACCGCCATCTCCAAGATCAGTACCCTGACGGCGGCAACGGCGGTGTCCGCTTCGGCAAGCAGGCGGCGGAAGTCGATAACATCCACGAAGAGGCCGGCT
The DNA here is from genome assembly GCA_016124945.1 of bacterium. Taxonomy (GTDB): domain Bacteria; phylum Chloroflexota; class Anaerolineae; order Caldilineales; family Caldilineaceae; genus RI-153. Next base: position 6,109 of record WGMT01000069.1, read on the forward strand.
TGCAAGTCAACGGCGATGGTGGCGTCAAGGGTCACCAACAGAGGACGGGGCAGCGCCTGGCGCAAGGCCGAAAGGGTACGGCGTAAAGCTGAGCGAGCGTGTTCTTGATCAAGATCGGGCCAGAGCAGGGTCGCCAATATGTCGCGTCGATGGGGCAGCCGGGTGACGGCCAAAAACGTGAGCAGTGCAAGCGCTTTCTGCCGCTCAACGTGCAGGGGAACGTTGTCCACTTCGATCCGAGGAGCGCCGAATAGAATCAGTGCAAGATCGGGCATGGGGACCTCCTGCATCAATTGTTGCATGATGAGCCCATCTTGCAATCGTCGGAACGACGTGTTCGGTCTATGCGCCGCAGTCGCTCAATCCCGACTCACCCTTCTTTTCCCCTAGCTGCTAGGGTACGTTGAATCTGATCAATGTGCGCTTCGCCATGTTCGGCATAGTGGATCAACTGATCGTCGAGCGAAATCATGCCGTTTTCGGGGTGATAACCCGTGCGCTGCCAGTCGTCGTTGCTCAGGGTGCGCCAGAAGATAACCCAGCGGCTGTGCAGCGCGGTGAGCAGCGCCAGTGACGCGGCTACGTCTGCGTCTGTTGCATCGGGGAAGCGCGCCCACTCGTCTTGATCGTAGGGTTTGAGCGTGGGCGTCTCTTCGGTGGCAATGAGTTTGCAGCGAATGTAGCTGTTCATGTGTGAGTCGGCCAGATGGTGGACGTTCTGCGCCACCGTCCACTCGCCGGGGATGTAGGCGGTGGTCAATTCCTCGGCGCTGAACTTGTCGACCAAATCTGCGATCTGGGCTGGTAATGCCGCAATTTTGCCAATCAAAGTCTCTCTTGCTTCTTGCCCCGACATTGTAACCTCCATGTTAAAGTTTTTGTGACGATACAGGTGCGACGCACTGGCCAGGAGGACACTCGGCACTCGCATCTGGTTTCGGCCAGTGCGTCGCACCTGTATCGTCACATGCTTTGTACCTGATTTTCTGTGAGCCGTATGGATGGTATCACCGGTGGCTTTCCTGCATCAAGTGGTCGGCAGGTTGGCGTCGTTATGTTGTAATTCCTCACACCGACGCATAGATCAGATAAATGTAGGATTCGCATCGGATATTGGTCAGATGCGAATAATATTTGTTGTGCGAAAATGAACTTTGCAACCTGCATTTTCGTCTTATGAGTGGTGATTGTATGGATATCTTGCGCTTGCGCGATGGAGGTTACTTTGAGACAGTTTCACAAAATTCATCGGGGTTTTGTGATTGCGCTTTTGGCGCTGATGGCGGCGGTGACTTTACCTGCGGTCACTCGCGCCAACGGGGGATGGTATGCTGAGTACTTTCCCAATCGTGATTTGGCCGGCGCACCCGCTGTTGTGCGGACGGACGCCGCTGTTGATTTTGACTGGGGCAACGGTTCCCCTGATGCCCTGATCCCTGCCGACAATTTCTCGGCGCGGTGGACACAGTCGCTCTACTTCGACGAAGGACAGTACGAGTTCACCGTCACCGCCGATGACGGCGTGCGCCTCTTTGTGAACGGCACACTGGTCATCGACGACTGGCGGGTGACACCAAGGACAACCCGCACCGGTTCTATCCTACTCAGCCCCGGCACCCATACCGTGCGGCTTGAGTACTTTGAACAGGATGGCGCGGCCACCGTGCGCCTGGGTTGGGAACGCAAATCTCTGGGGCGTTTGATCGGCAACATTATCACCTTTGCCGAGCCGGGCACCTGGGTGCGCGTCTATCGACGCATGCCCAACGGTGAGTGGCAGTACATGACCCCCGGCGGCGTTGGTCCTATCGATGCCAGTGGGCGGATCAAGATTGACGGGTTGCCTGTGGAACCTTTTTACGGCAGGCGCGGTCAACCGTATCGCGTGGAACTGTGGACACAAGGACAGATGTTACGGTCACAGGGCGACACCAGCATAGGTCAGCCCGAGTGGCTCCTCTACCCCTACCGCGACAATGTCACCAAGTGGGGGCCGGAGACGGTGGTCTCTGTGCCGCCGACGTCAACGCCTGCACCAACACCTGCGCCCTCTGTCAAGCCGGATAGCGGTGGCACGGTTGTGCATCCCACCTACACCGGTAGGCTGATCAACGCCCGTTATCTGAATGTGCGACGCGGCCCGGGTGTGGGTTTCGGCGTGGTCACCACCATCAGCCGCCAGGACGTCGTCGAGTTGACCGGCTACCGCAACGCCCGCGGCACCTGGATCGAGATTCGTGTCAACGGTGTCACCGGTTGGGTCAACGCCTGGTACATCGCCGGCGACGTGGCAGTGCGCAACATGGTGGTCGCGCACTAGGGAATTTAGCGGTTGATTTGTGTAGTAGAAAAAATGAGTAATGAGTAAGGTCGTGTTGACGGAGTGAGTTGCAACTGGGCAACCCGTACCGTCTACACGACCTTACTCATTACTCATTGTTATTCCGAAGACTACCTTCTCTCTTCCGCCAAGACCGCCGCCCCCGCCGGCAAACGCAACCCACGCACAATGAAGAGTCCCCCGGCGGCCATCAGCCACAAGTGGAGCACGGCTACGAGCACTACGATCAGCCCTCCCAGATCCGCGCCCAACATTTCGGTGGATTGTAGTGTCACCGCTAAGGCCGCCATCAGCCCAAAAAGACCCAGCCAGCGAGGAAACTCCGTCGATCGTAGCATCGCGACAGCGATCAACAGCATCCACATCCCCGCAAAGAGACCCACACCCAGCGCTTCGCCAATCGTGCCACCGTACGCGTTGACAGCGTCGTAGACCACGGAGACAACAGCTTGTGTTTCGGGCGTTCCGTCTACATAGAGTGTGGCCAGCACCGGCATGGCCGATAACCAGCGCACAATCCCGATGGTGCGCGCCAGTGCCGAGATGACACCGAACCCGGCGGCGATGCGCAGCAGCGGCGGCAGTTGATCGCTGCCGGCCACCACACGGGCCGTCAACAGCGCCACCGGCCAAAAGAGGACGGAGTAGATCAGGTAGACAAAGTAGCCGCTGCGCACAGCCGTCGATTCCGAAATCACCAGCGGCAGATTCACCGAAGCCGGCAGATCGAGGTTGTTGGGCCAGTCAATCGCGCCGCCTAAAATGATCGTGGGCACGAAGATCAGAAACGCTTCGACGAGCAGCAAAATGCCTGTGCTGAGGTAAAGTGTTTTTTTGTTCATGATGGTTGAGACCTTTCGTATGGTTTGGTTCGCTTGTATCGATTGTGTGATGGTGATGGCAATCGTGATGGACAGAGCTCGCTACGTTCCTTGTACGGCTGAGCGTACAACCTCTTGTGCCGGTCGGCGAGGACTGGGCAACGGCGCCACTGTGGGCAATCCCACCCGAAACGTGAAGGTTGGTTTCCACCCCTCGTCGCCGGTAATGGCGTTCAAGTACTGCGCCATCTCACCGGGGAGGCCAAGTTGAGATTGACGATCCACCACTTCGGGCATCTCGTTGTGTGGCTGCATGGCCAGGTTTTGCAAGGTCCCCCATAGGTGAAGCCGTTGCCAGAGTTGCCCGGCGCGAAGCGTTTGGTTGACATCGTATAGTGACCGCACCGCGACAATGCCGGCGGCAGATGCCGTGTCGAAATGACGCTGCGCGTCGGTCACCAAGGCACTGTCCACTGCGGCCATGGACGGCATGCCTGGCACCATCTTGACCACGGCACGCAGGGCAGGATCGACGCCTGCCGTGTCAATATACGGCCCGGATTTTGTCTCTTGCATGTTGTCCCAAGATGTGGGGAACCAGGCGAAGCTATCGTGTGCCATCTCTGGATCGGCCACAATGTACTCTGCGCCTGCCACAGTGCCCGCCTGGAATTGTTCAAACGCCGTCGTCCCTGCCAGGTAGAACAAGACGGCCAGATCGTCATCGCTGTTTAACGCTGTCATCTGTGTATACGTTGTTTCGGGCAACGGATCGCCCGTGTAGTCGTAGCGATCTGTGCGCCGGTTGGGGATGGCTGCCGCCAGTGCAGATGGCTGCACGTCGGCCTGGGTCAATCGTAGCGTCGCTACTTTGATGAAGCCGCGATCGCCCTGTCCTGTGCTTAGCTCGCCTTCGGCCAGACTCAGATCGACGGCGTAGCCATGCGATCCTGCTGCAACAAGCATGTTTTCCACCGCACAGCCGAGCCCCAGGTACATCTCGCGCAGGTAGGGATCCATCGCGCCGAGGTGACGTGTGGTATCGGCGTACAGATCAATCTGCTCTTCCTGCACGTCGAAGATCCACGGCTGTGTGTTGTGGGGGCTGGCTGCCAGAATCGCGGCGTGGACCAGCGACAGCGGCCCTTCGTTCATGTCGGCCCGCCACGCGTCCCATGCCGTGAAGGCTGGGCCGGCGCCTGCACTGAAAACGCCCTGGTCGGCGGCTCGCCACACACCGGCCCCTGCTACCACCACCACCATGCCACCCAATCCACGCAAAAAGTTGCGTCGTGAAATCTTGTTGTTGTTTGCCATTTTTTTGCTCCGTTCGATTCAAGATATGGTCACTTCTGTTGAAGTGAAGTCGCTAACTGCTAACTGAGGCGGAGCATAAGCCTTGACACAGTGTCAAAGTCAATAGGCAAAATAAAAAACCGGAACGTCGTCGACGTTCCGGTCAGTGTGTCAAAAGAAAAACGGCAAGGGTCAATGCCCTGAAGCCTTTAGCGCTCGCTGCACAAAGGAGCGATGGCGGCTGCGCATTCTCTTTTCAACGGGCGGATCTAATCCCCAGGTGTGCAGTTTCCCCGCTGGGCGCAGTGCTGCACGTAAGTCCCAATAGGGTAGGTGATCAAAGTCTATGTGGTTATGGGCTTGATACCGCGTTGTGAATTGATCCATTGCCTCTTGCCCAAACGCCCACAGGATCTCCAACCGGGCGTTGGCCACATCGGCCAGGGGATCGCCCACCGCGGCATCTTCCCAGTCGATCAGCGCCGTCAACTGCCCCGCCCGCCACAGGACATTCCCTGGCCAGAAGTCCCCATGCAAGAGGACCGACGTTCGGCGCTGCGGCGGCATAGACGCCAAGGCGGCGCGGATCTCGTTCTCGCGCAAAGAGGTGTCGAGCACCGGGGTCGGCGCGCCGATGTTTCCGTCCTGGCGCGGCAGAAAGTCCAGCGCGGCGTGGGAAATATCGATGGCGTGCACCTGCGCCAGGACCACAGCAAGCTGATGCAGGTAGCCGTCCTGGTCCACAGGATTGAGGTCGACCTCGCCGTCCAAAAAGGAGACCACGAGGATCGGCGTTTCAAACAGATCGCATGAACCGTCTACCCAGAGCGGCGTCGGCGCCGGGATCCCCGCCGCGGTGACAAATCGGAGCAGCCGAAATTCATGTTCGGCAATCTGCGGATCGCTTGTCAGATCGGCTGGGCCATGTCGTCGTGCTACGGCTCTGTGCCTTTCGCCGTTCTCTGTTTCGTATTCGAGGGCCGTCACCTCTGCCGAGACGCCGCCGCTCATCCGCCAGGATCGGAGCAGCCGTCCACCCGGCACGAACCGTTGTAAGAGAAGGCTGAACGCTTCCACTTGCACATCGTCCATGGGATCGGGCCTAGCTCCGCTCGAACCAGAACCAGGCCGAGCGCCAGGGATCCTGGTCACTTACCTGCGTGGTGCCGTACTCGGTCCGCTTCACCACAAACCCCTCGCCAAAGACGGCCAATAGATCGGCTTCGTCCATCCAACTGCGTCCATCGGGGTCGATTTCGCTATCACCATCGCCTATGCGGGCGAAGAGCATGTAGAGCGCCCCAGGACGGAGCAGCCGCAACAGGTGTCGGTGATAGGCACGCAGTTCCTCACCATCGAAACCGTGTGCACAGCCCACATCGAGCGCGTAATCGTAGGGGCCGTCGAGGAAATCCAACTCGGTGACAGGCGAAAGATGAAAGCGGACGGCATCGGCCGCGCCTGCGGCCTGGGCGCGCGCTGTGGCCTCGTCAATGGCCTGGGGAATGAAATCCACTGCATCCACCTGCCAGCCCAATCGCCCCAGGAAGAGCGAAGCCCGGCCCAAGCCGCAACCCAGATCGAGCGCCCGCCCCACAGGCAGCGTCGGCACCGTTTGCAGCACTTCGGGCGGCGGCTCCGGCTGATCCCAGGGCACCGAGCCACTCTGGTAGAAGTTAGATAGACGTTCAAAACGCGATTCTTGCTGCATGATCTCACCCCTTGTTCTCGTCGGTTTTTTCTATCAGATCCCACTTGTTGCCATAGATATCGAGGAAGACCACCACGGTGCCGTATGCTTCCTGGCGCGGTTCTTCGGTGAAGCGGACGCCGTGCGCCTGCATATGCGCGTAGTCATCCCAGAAGTCGTCGGTGTGGAGGAAGAAGAAGACACGCCCGCCGGTCTGGTTGCCCACGTGGGCGCGCTGTTCGTCGTTGGCGGCGCGCGCCAGCAACAGCGTGGCGCCGCTGTCGTCACCGCTACCGTTGTCGCTGTCGCCACTGGGCGACACCACCACCCAGCGTTTCTCCTCGCTCATCCGCTTGTCCTCGATTAGGCGGAAGCGTAGCGCACGGGTGAAAAAGTCAATGGCCTCGTCGTAATCACGAACTACCAGCGCAACAGACGCAAGTCGGCGGGTCATAGCGGCTCCTGTTTGTGAAAGTATGCTTCAAACTTAGGGTGAACACAGTGCCTGGCACTGTGGCTGAAGTGCACCGCACTTGTATAGTTACATAGATTATATCAATCGCACTATGATACTTGTGATTGAGCGATTAGACGATTAGGTGATTGTGTCTCTATCGATCTCCCATTCCCTAGTCCCCAATCCCTACCACTCTCCTGTATCCCGATCTATGGGATTGGGCCTCGACTCCTGCTAGATTAGAGGTGACTTAATCTAACCACAACAAGGACAGGATCTATGCAGCAGGCAGACATAGTCATCATCGGGAGTGGACAGGGCGGTGTGCCGCTGGCGCACAGCTTCGCCAAAGACGGGCGCGACGTCGTCCTCTTTGAACGGGCCAAATTTGGCGGCACCTGTGTCAACTATGGCTGTCTGCCATCGAAGGCTTTTCTGGCATCGGCGCATGCCGCAGCCCAGGCGCGTCGCGCCATCGATCTGGGCATCCATGCTCAGGTGACAGTTGACTTTCCCGCCGTCATGGCACGGGCACGTAGGGTGATCGAGCGGTCGCAAAGTGGCGTACAAAAAGGTCTGGCGGACGCAGGCGTCCACCTGGTTGAGGCAGAAGCCTCTTTCAGCGGTGAAAACAGCGTACAGGGCGACGGCGTCAACATTGAGGCGCAGACCATTGTGATCAACACCGGCAAATCACCGGCCATCCCACCCATCGAGGGGCTGGCGCAGGTCGATTACCTTACCTATGCCAACTTTTGGGATTTACAAAGCCTGCCTCAGAGCATGTTGGTGGTAGGCGGCGGCTATGTCGGCGTAGAACTGGCCCAAGGACTGGCGCGGCTGGGTAGCAACGTCACCGTTGTAGAACGTTCGGCGCGTTTGGTCGATGGTGAACCCGAAGACGTCAGCCGTATCCTGGCCGATACCCTGCACAAGGACGGCGTTCAGCTTTACTTTGATGCCCAGGTCGACGCCGTAAAGCAGGACGAACAAGGCATCCACGCCCAATTGCATAGCGGACGCATTTTGCAGGCCGAAGCGTTGCTTATCGCCACCGGGCGCAAACCCAACACGCAATCTCTCAACGCTGACGCGGCCGGCATCGCCCTCGATGAACGTGGACACGTCCACGTAGATGCCCATTTCACCACCACCAATCCCCAGGTCTACGCTATCGGCGATGTCACCGGGCAGGCGGCCTTCACCCACGTTTCGTGGGAAGACCACCGCCGCCTACGCGCCATCCTCAACGGCGAAGAGCGCAACCAGCGCGACCGCGTGCTTGCCTATGTCTTCTTCACCGAGCCGCAGGTTGGTCGCGTGGGGATGACCGAGCCACAAGCACGTGACGCCGGCTACAGGACGAAGTCTGCCACATTGCCGCTTGAGCAGGTCGCCCGCGCCCGCTTAACCGACCACACCGTGGGCTTTTACCACATGATCATCGATGCCGACAGCGACAAGATCCTCGGCGCAACGGTGGTGGGGCCGGAGGCCGGCGAGTTGATCCACATCTTCCTGGCGCACATGGAAGCCGGATCGACATGGCAAATCCTGGAGCGTTCTGTACACGTCCACCCCACCTATGCTGAGGATCTGCCCACGCTGGCCCGTAAATTCACTGAATAATCAACTGCAAAATGAATCCCACAAGGACATCGATCAAATGAACGCACTTGAAACCCTCCGGCGGCGCACAAGCCGCACCTTCACCATATCACTCGCCTGTCTGCTAACCATGATTTTCTTGGTCGCCTGTGCCGATGAACCAGAAGCGCCCATAGCCGCCCTTGTGCCGTCAGAAGAAGAACGCATCCTCAACATTGTTGAAGAGTACTACCTCAGCGATTTCTATGCCCAAAACGAAGGGAACATCCCTGAATACGAAGCTGTGGTGCAAGCGGTGACAGGCCAGTGGGCGCGGGTTGCCATCAGCCCAATCGGCGTGGAATCGGCAGAAGGCCCCGATCTCATTTACTTACAGAACAGTGCCGATCTGGTTTTAACGCCCACCGCCGAACCGGCCTCATCGTCGGCGGCCAACGTTGAACGCGCCGATGTCATTGGCTGGACGATTGTGGCAGGTCCTCAGGCGCGCTTCACCGACGAAGAATTGGACGCAGCAGGTGTGCCCGAAGAGATTCGGCCTTAGTGGTAGCGGCTTCTCCACAAAAAATCAGCCACCAGTGTTCACACTGGTGGCTGATTTTCTGATGTCATCTTGTTGCGCCGTTACTGCCCGTAGACGGGAACCCCGGCGGTGAGCTGTCCGCGTACCACAGGCGGACTCGTGGGGCTGTCGCTGCCGCCTACAGGCTCGGCGGTGATGCCGATAGCGTCGAAACTGCCGATCATCTCTCGATTCCAGAGCACATGGATACCACGTCCATAGTAATCCACAGTAAAGGTACCGCCGCTGACCCGCGTCTCTCCCTGAATCAACCAGATCTGATACGTCTGATCTACATCAAGGGCGGGGAAATTGCGCGCATAGATAAAAGCCTGATTGCCCTGTGGATCGTAGAGCGCCGCCGCCATGACTTCAGGATCGATGCCTTCGGCGGGTGGCAATTGGGCGCGGTAGGCGTTCCCTGCACTGAGCATCACAAGCACCGACGTCTGATCCTGAATGATCTCACCCTGCTGTGCAATCAGAGCTGCCTGGGCGTCGATGCGTTCGAGCAGCGCCATCTGTTGTGTGTTGAGCCGGTTGAACTGGAAGAGCGTGAAAACGCCGCCAAAGACGACTACGGCCAGCAGTGCCAGCGCCGCCACCGGCGACGTGTTCCATCCCCGCGGCGTTAGCCAGGACGTCAACTGCGCAAGCCAGCCGGAAGAACCCGGTCTTGCCGTGATTTGAGGCTCAGGCGCCGCAGAGGCACCCAACGCCGCCTCGATTTTGGCAGCCAGATGGGCGGGTGGTGTGGCCGGCGGAATGCTAAACAGGAAGTTCTCTGTGAGTGCTTGGTACTCGGCCAGCGCTGCCTGTGCTTCGGGACAGCGCGCCAAATTTGCCTCGACCAGCGCCCGCTCTTCAGCATCGGCAGCGCCCAGTGCATAGGCCGGAATCAGATCCGAGATCTGATCACAAATCGGCTCCGTTGAAAACTTCTGCGAATTCATTTCCTAACTCAAACCTTCATCAAATTTTGTCATCTTCGGCGACGACGTTCTGCACTATCAAACGTTCATCCCCACACAAATGGATCTACGCCACTTGGCCGAATATCTCTGTAAGCCTCATCATCTGGTCGGTTTTGCCGCCTCATGCCAGAGGAGACGCAACTTCTCCATACCCAGGCGTACCCGCGTCTTCACCGTGCCCAGCGGCAACTTTAGGTGTTCCGCCAGTTCGGTATGTGTCAAACCCTGAAAATAGACCAACTCCAGCACCAGTTGCTGTTCTTCGGGGATCTGCTCCAACAGCGTGCGCAGCAGATGACCATTCTCCCAGTTGGGATCATTGACGTGTGATGGACGTCCCAGAACATCGCCGATCACGTCGAGCGGCACCTGTGCCTTCGGCGAACGCCGGGCTTCTTTACGCGCTCGGTCGATTGCGGCGTTGCGTGTCACCGCAAGCAGCCAGTGGACAAATTGACCCTTGTGCTCGTCCCATTGTTCGGCGCGCTGCCAGACCTTAAGGAAAATATCCTGAGTCACTTCCTCGGCCTGGTGGGGTTGGCCGAGGACGGTCATCGCCATGCTGTAGACAGCCTTACCGTAGCGCGTGTACAGGTCTATTAAGGCGGACTGTTCGCCGACAATGACCCTTTTTATCAATTCGCTGTCTGACAACTGGCTGGTTCGTGTGCTCATAGATACAATCGTTGACGCGGTAAGGAGATTTATGGCAGTGTAGCACAGTTTGAATGGATGAATCAATTTGGCTGGATAAACCAAGTGGACAAATCAAAAGGTGGCATAAAACGCCACCCCACCTGAAGGGGAATCACCATGTCTGATCTGAACACCGTGTTTCGCCATGTAGACCAACACCAAGAGGACTTTGTGGCGCGCTTGATGGCGTATGTCTCTCGCCCCAGCATCAGCGCCGAAGACGTGGGCATCGCCGAGACCGCCGACTGGCTGCTGAGCGTGCTCACAGGTTTGGGGATGGAGGCTCAGTTGTTGCCCAGCATCGGCCATCCCTTCGTCTATGGCCGTCGCCAAGACCGTCCTGGCGCGACGACGGTGATGTTCTACGGCCACTACGACGTGCAGCCCGTCGATCCATTGCACCTGTGGGATTCGCCGCCCTTCGAGCCGGAGATCCGCAACGGGCGCATTTACGGGCGTGGCGTAGGCGACAACAAGGGGCAGCACTTCGCTCAACTCCTCGCCATTGAATCGTGGTTGGCCGTGGCGGGCGAGTTGCCCTGCAATGTCATTGTGTTGCTGGAAGGAGAAGAGGAAATCGGCAGCCCGCACATTGCCGACTGCATGCGCACCTACCATCACCTCTTCGCCGAGGCCGATCTGGTGATCACGGCGGACGGTCCGCTGCACGAAAGTGGCAAGCCGATGATCAGCTACGGCCCGCGCGGCATTGCCTCTTTTGAGTTGCGCGTGCGCCACGCCGACAGCGACTTTCACTCAGGCAATTGGGGTGGTGTGGCCCCCAATCCAATCTGGACGTTGGTGCATCTACTGGCCACCATGAAAAACGATCAGGGATTGGTCACCGTCGATGGCTTTTATGATCTTGTTCAGCCGCCCACGCCCATGGAACGCACTGCGCTGGACAACCTGCCCATCGACGTGCCCAAATTGATGGGTTCGGTGGGGATGAAACGGCTCGACGAACCGCAGGATCGGCCATTCTTCGACCGTCTTTCCGCCTGGCCCACCTTTACCCTCAACGGTTTTCACAGCGGCTACGGCGGCCCTGGCAGTAAGACGGTGCTGCCCGCCGAAGCATTCGTCAAATGTGACGTGCGCCTGGTGGAAGCAATGACCGTCAACGATACCCTGGACAAGATCGAAGCCCACGTCAAGCGCCACGCGCCCGAAGTCGAGTTCATTCGCCTGCATGGCATGGAGCCGTCGAAGACGCCGTTGGAGTCGCCCTTCACCGAGCCGCTACGCCAGGCAATTCTCGAAGCCCAGCGAGAAGATCCGCTGCTGGTCCCTGCCATGGGGGGCAGCCTGCCCGACTACGTGTGGACAAAGATCCTGGGTGTCCACTCGTTCGGCACGCCCTACGCCAACCACGACGAAGCCAACCACGCCCCCAACGAAAACATGGAAGTGGAACGCTTCATCAAAGGGATTAAGACTGGCGCGGCGGTGATGCAGAGGTTGGGGAGTAGGGAGTAGGGAGTAGGGAGTAGGGAGTGGGATCGTGGAAGACACGAGAACATCCATTGGAACAGTCCCCAATCCCTGATCCCCAGTCCCCAATCCCTCTACTCAAAATACTTGCCCAACAGAAGATCCAGCCGCTCCACCACGCCCGCGGGGACTGCCGCTTTGTGGGTGATGATGGCGTCTTGCAGGGCGGCGGCGTGTGGTGAAGGACCGGCATCGGCGAGGAGGGCGATGGCGTTGGCCACGGCCTCTTTCGCTACCCCGGCGTTGTGCATCAACGTGCGGATCACCGCCTCAACGGTGACAGCCTCTTCCGTCTCATGCCAGACGTCGTAATCGGTGACATGCGCCATTACCGCGTAGGACATCTCTGCCTCGCGCGCCAGTTGCGCTTCGGGTGTGGTGGTCATGCCGATAATATCCATGCCCCACTGCCGGTAGGTGAAGCTTTCGGCTTTGGTGCTGAAACGTGGCCCTTCGATGGTAATGAAGTTGCCGCCGCTGTGTACTTCTGCACTGGTCTGCCGCACTGCTTTGTAGCAGACGTCGCTGAGGAAATCACAAAACGGGTGCGCTACGCTGATGTGTACCACCAACCCGTCGGTGCCCACTTCGGGATCGTCGAAGAAGCTGAGCGGCCGCCCACGTGTGTTGTCGAACAACTGATGCGGAATCACAATGTGGCCGGGATGGATGCGTTCGCGCAAACTGCCACAGGCGCTGACGCCAATCAAATATTCCACCCCCAGCATCTTGAAACCGTAGATGTTGGCGCGCTGGTTCAACCGCGTCGGGCTGATGCGATGTCCTCGGCCATGTCGCGCCAGGAAGACCACACGCTGCCCATGCAACGTCCCCACCACATAGGCATCCGACGGCGCACCGAACGGCGTATCCAGCGTGATTTCCTCTACGTCGGTCAGCGCCTCCATCTGGTAGACGCCGCTGCCACCAATCACGCCGAAGCGAATGGGATCGGTCATGTTGTGCTCCTCAGAATGATTTTTGATTGACGATAATCGCAAATCGTAAATTCTCTTATCTTGTTGGTAAAAAGCCTGCCGCCACAGCCAATCCGTCTTCGCGGCGCACGCGCACGGGGAGGCGGATGCGCCGCAGCACGCCGTTTTCGTCGAGGGTGACTTCGGCGCGGCGACGTTCGGCGCGTTCCGGGTCGACGCCGGTGAGATTGGGCCAGAGCGAGAAGTAGGCGTACTGCGCGCCTTCGTCGTAGGTGACCACGCCTGAGGGGACGGCTTCGCCTTCTTCGATAGGCACTTCAGGCCAGTTGGCGCGCAGCCAGCGGCCCAGCCCTAATAATTTGTTATCGGCCACGAGTATCCCCATCAACTGCCGGTTGTTGGGGTTGAGCAGCGCGGTGACGGCCATCCGCACTGTATTCGTCTTTTGGGGCCGCCCGCTGACGTTGACACGCAGGTCGATCACGTCGTGTGATTGGAGCCAGATGGCGCGGATCAGGACGCTGTACGCCTTGAGGGTAGACTGATTCAAAATTGACTTCCTTTGTCCATAGTTTTTTTAGGAAAAGACATCACCAACAGGGCTACTGGCAGCGCAAGCAGCCCAAGGATCATCATCCACATGCCCCAGCCTGGGGTGATGGCGTGTGTATAAATCGTTTCGATGGCGGGCCGGACGCGCCAGAACTGCACCACCGGCACAATCAGCGCCGTCACTGCCACACCCGCCGGGATCAGGCCCAGGAGGGATCTCGGCAGCAGCGCCAGGATTGGGCTGATCGACACTGTCCCCAGGCAAGAGATGAGGAGCAGCATCTGCAATCGAAATTCGGGGCTGCTCAACACGGCCGGTGACCAGGCCGGCGGCAACAGGTTCAACGCGGCAACGGTTGCGATTCCCAAAAATAAGAGCTTGACCGGCCAGGGGTAGCACAAGTCGCGGTGGTAGGCGTTGAGGCTGAGGGCGAGGCTGACAGCGACCAACGGCAGATAGAAGCCTTCGCGCCAGACGCTGAGTTCGCCGCTGCGGATAGGATGCAAAAATTTAACGTACTCAGCCAAGTCGAGGCCGGTGACCACCAGGCCGGCGGCGGCGTGTGGCACCCATGGCCCAACATAACCGGCAAAGGCGACCACGGCAGCCAGCGGCAACAGTAGACGCGGCCATAGGGGCACTCTGCTTGGCTGGGCTGCGGTGGTTGGGCGCAAAGTTGACGTCACGGCGTTCATGGTGGGGTTAGCGTCCTGCCTGTTTGAGGCGATGTGCCTGTCGGGCGCGTCCTTCGTCGAAGCGGCGGCGTTCTGAGTCGCTGGTGAGTTCCAGTCGCGGCACTTCGGTGGGCTGTCCTTGCTCGTTGAGGGCAACGTAGATGAAGTAGGCGCTGTTGGTGTGAAAGCGCTCCCCTGTGAGCAGATTTTCGGCTTCTACACGTACTTCGATTTCGATGCTGGTGTTATTGGGATGACCAGAGTAATTCACTGGGGGTATTAAGTTGTGGTTATTGGAGGAATCCATAAGAGATAGTCTTGTGTTTGTAGCGAAAAAATGCGCAAGGTGCTTTGTGCGTAAGCGAGCGGCGGGTTTTTTGCTGTAATGGTGAATTTTTTATTAAAAAATCAACGTTCATGTCTGCTGTTTTTAATAGCTCTGACCACGGCAAACGCCCGACTAGATAAGGAACATTTATCCGACGCGAAACTGATTCATCTCTTCTTCTATGCCTTTACGCAGTGCCATCAGCTTTTGGGCATAGCTGTGAAGCATTCGATCCTTATCGGTTTCTGGCTCCCAGGACGGAACTGGACTTGGCTCACCTGCCTGATTAACTGCGACAAAGACAATGATGCAGTGCGTAGTTTTTTGTCGTTTAGGCTGCTTTGGATCAGCAGCATATACATCTATGGCGATGTGCATACTGGTGCGACCGGTATAAATAAGCGTGGCTTGTATCTCAACCAAATTGCCAATTCGAATGGGGTGATAGAAGCGGATGCCACTGACGTAGATTGTTACACAAGATTGGCCACTCCAGCCAGCCGCACAGGTATAACCAGCTTCATCAATCCATTTCATGACAGAACCACCATGCACGTTACCAGCCAGGTTGATCTCACTTGGTCCAGCTAGAAAGCGCAAGGTGATTGATCGCTGAGATTGTTCCATTTCCCCACCATAACTGGCTGATGACATTTGTGTATAAGATCACCCAATACCACTTGGCATTATGTAGTGAGACTTCTTATGCTGTCAACTTCTACCCCACTATCAGGGGTTATCAATCAAAGTATCTTTGGTAGAGGACAGTATGTGCCAATAGGAGTAAAGTAGCCAATTACCTATAAAGAAGACGCCGACTTGGTGATCGGCGTCCTCGTGTCTTTCGGAAAAGAAGGCTCTCACTCGGTATAACACCGGTTAGGCAAATCAAATCAATGTAATATCAATCTCGTCCGTCAAAACTATTTTGAAGTGGTCGCGCAGCCACTGACGCACCATAAGTGGCTTTTCATATCGCAACTCAAGCATTCTCAAGCCGGACTGCTGAATCTCCTGGATGCGCGACTCTGGAATGTTCCGATCTTCAAGATCAGACATCTTTTCGGTCAATTGTTCTAAATCGGCTGTGAGGTGTTCGATCGACTTTTGTTTTGCCTTCATCCTGGCCCGGATCTGGTTGGCAGTCGTTAGCCCAGCCTCAAGGCGATTGAATAACCGATCGATAGCTTTGCCCACGCGCTCGATCGACGACTGCTTGTCTTTGATTTCTGCAAGAACCCGCTGTTTCTCTTCGTCGATATCGTCTTTGACTATAAAGTCATCAGGGCCTACGTCGATGACGTACTGGATGGTTGTTCTCAGTGCTTCGACAATGGACAACTCACTCACGTTCAACTTACACGCTTTGCACCGAGCATAGAGATGGTTGCCTTTACTCTTTCTCACCGATGAGCCAACCATCGCGTGTCCACAATAACCACACGTACATGCTGCTGGAACAGCGTAATTAGGTCGCTTCCCACGCTTGCGTGATTCGATCAATTGCTCGACACGCTGCGCCGTCTCTTCAGTAATCAATGGAGGGTAAACACCGAGAAAGGACTCTTCAGGCTGAAGGCCGCGTCGATTGATAGTCATCGTACCAGCATAAAAACTGGCTCGGTTGATTAGTTCAAAGATACTTGTTTCGGACCAGTTACTGCCGCGCGGGGAAGGAATACCCTCTACTGTGAGAAATTCGGCGATTTGGACACGACTGATTTCGTCATTCACGTACATGTCGAACACCCTGCGAACGACATCACCTTCTAATGGGTTGATTACGACCCGCCTGTTGCCATTCGTATCATATGACCAGTCGTAACCGTATGGCCACTTGCCAAGATAGATCCTGCCGCTGCGAGCTGCGTGGGTTCGGCCTTCTCTGGAACGCCGCCCAATCTCTCTGTCCTCACGACCGCCGCTCCAGGCGCCAAAAATGCCCGAGATTCGGTAGGCTTCATCATTTCTGAGAAGCGAAGCGTCAATGGTGCTGGGGATCGCCTCTCTAACAACAACGGCAATGCCATGATCCAGGCAAAAATCGCGAACGCTGATGACTAATGACTCTGCGCGACCGAGGCGGTCCCACTTGTGAGCAACCAATAGATGGAATGCTTTTGCTTCGATCATCTTCCTGAGCCTGGCATAGGCCGGATATACCTTAGTCGCTTGATCAAAAAGTGTAATTCGTCTCGAATGAGCTACCTGCAATTCTTCGAGCAACACGCCGGTCTTGCCCGGATAGCGAGTCGAAATCGAATCGATAAACTCTCGATTCCCTTGGCTCTGGTTCGGCAATGAAATAAGTGTGCTCCCTGCCTGCTCTTCGCTGGACACAGCGATCCAGGACACGCATAAAACAATTTTATCCATCGGTGTTGTATATAGTTTTTGTGTAACCAGATTTAGTGTGACACGTCTTCTTGGCTAGGAACGAGATCCAAGTGAAAGCGATAAATCCAGACGAACTTTAATTGGCAGAATTGAAAAAAGAGATGTGTGCACAAATACCGCTGCTCGACGCACTGTGTACGCATCTCTCACTGAGGAAAAGACCTTTTGTCGGACGCCTAGGTCTTGGACCCTAATTCAATGTTGCTATCTTCATCGTCTTGATCCCTTTGCGAGATTAACGCTGTCAATGCGTCGTCTAACAAATCCAGACGCCCAGCTTTTTCCAGTTTGTCGTAAAGCTCCACGAGTTTAGGATCGATCTCATCAGATTGGCCCGAACTCGTATTCGATTCCAGCCGACGAATAGTTGCCGCAATGCGCGTGAGATCTTTCTGTCTACGACTGCTCATGTTGGTGAAGGCTCCTGTAGCCATATGTTCGGCGATTAACTCATACTCGTTTTACAAACTGTACTGTAACTGTGTAACGTATTTGCATACAATCATGTTAGCAGAAATACTAAATGTAGTAATAGGTGTGATAACCTACGGCGAGGCGGTTTGAAATGCTATTTCGCCTTTGGTTGGCCCTCTGACTTTCACATTTGGAATTCCTGCGTTTTCTTAGAGCGTTTGCGATACATTTGGCCCTAAGTTATACTCTCGGCAGCCGGAACGGTAACTCATATCGCAAAACACTTCCTTCAATGCTTTCCGGCTACCCCTCTGATACTCGCCAGCGTATTTTGCGCGCAAGAAGAAACCGAACGAATCATCTATGAACTTATCACCGCAAGAATTTGTCGCCAAGTGGCGCGGCGTGACACAGAAAGAGCGGTCGGTGTCGCAGTCGCATTTCAATGATCTTTGTCGTCTGGTGGGTCACGCGACGCCGATTGAGGCCGATCCTACGGGTAAGTGGTTCGCTTTCGAAGCCGGGGCGGACAAGCTCGGCGGTGGCCAGGGCTGGGCCGATGTGTGGATGCGTGGTCACTTCGGTTGGGAGTATAAGGGCAAGCACGCCGATTTGGACAAGGCGTATCAACAACTCTTGCGCTATCGAGAATCTTTGCAGAATCCGCCGTTGCTGATTGTCTCCGACATCGACCGCATTGTGATCCATACCAACTTTACCAACACGGTGAAGCAGGTGATCCCCATCACTTTCGACGACTTGCTGACGCCGGACGGACTGCGCAAACTGAAGGACGTCTTCTTTGCGCCGGATGCGTTTAAGTCGCCCCAGACGACGGAAGCGGTGACGCGCCAGGCGGCACAAGATTTTGCGAAGCTGGCCGACCTGTTGCGCAGTCAGGGGCATGAGCCGCAGCGGATTGCTCACTTTTCGATCCGGCTGCTGTTCTGTCTCTTCGCAGAAGACATTGGCCTGCTGCCGGATCACATCTTCTCGAAGATGGTAGACCGTACGCGCATGCACCCTGAACAGTTTACGGGGTTGGTACGCCAACTGTTCGACGCGATGGCGAAGGGCGGATGGTTTGGCATGGAGCGGATCGACCATTTCAACGGTGGCCTGTTCGACGATGACAGTGTGCTGCCGTTGAACTATGACGGTATGGACATTTTGGGGCGTGTCTGCCGATTGGATTGGAGCAGCATTGAGCCGTCGATCCTGGGGACGTTGTTTGAACGTAGCCTTGATCCGTCCAAGCGGTCGCAGTTGGGAGCGCATTACACAAGCAAAGAGGACATTCTGCTGATTGTGGAGCCGGTGCTGATGGCCCCGCTACGGCGGCGGTGGGTGGAAGTACAGGCGACGGCGCGGGACCTGGCTGCGAAGCGAGACCAGGCGGGGAGCCGGTCGGCGGCGTCGCGGTATGTCAATGAGTTGGAGAAGGTGCTGCGCGACTTTGCCGACGAACTGGCGGCGGTGCGTGTCCTCGATCCGGCGTGTGGTAGCGCCAACTTCCTCTATGTGGCGCTGCGGCAGTTGCTCGACTTGTGGAAAGAGGTGGCGGTGCTGGGCGCTGAGTTGGGGCTAACGATGATGCTGCCGTTGTCTGGCGCGTCACCGTCACCGGCGCAGTTATATGGAATTGAGATCAACCCGTATGCGTTTGAGTTGGCCCAGGCGACGATCTGGATTGGGTATATTCAGTGGTTACACGAGAACGGGTATGGTGCGCCCAGTGAGCCGATTCTGAAGCTGTTGGACAATATCAAGAATATGGACGCTGTGCTGGCGTTTGATGCGGATGGCAAGCCGTATGAACCGGAGTGGCCGGCGGCGGATGTGATCGTAGGGAATCCGCCATTTTTGGGAGGAAACAAGGTCCGGCAGGAGCTGGGAGACGAGTACGTAAACGCCTTATTTGCTTTGTACGATGAGCGAGTGCCTGCATTTGCTGATTTTGTCTGCTACTGGTTTGAGCGAGCTAGGAAGGCAATTGCGGATAGGGCCTTGGAACGTGCTGGTCTGCTCGCCACAAACTCTATTCGCGGCGGCGCAAATCGAGAGGTGCTTGAACGTATAAAACAATCCGGCGACATTTTCATGGCTTGGTCGGATCGTCCTTGGATTCTTGATGGCGCAGCGGTGCGTGTGTCAATGATAGGCCTTGATGATGGTCGAACGCTCTGCAAACACTTGAACGGCAGCGAAGTTAGTAGAATAAATGCAGACCTCACTTCTACCGACGCAGACTTATCACGAGCCAAAGTTCTGAGCGAAAACGAGCACTTAGCCTATATGGGGATGTCGAAGAAGGGCCCGTTTGATATACCTTCGTTCATAGCAAAAGAGATGCTTGATGCTCCGCTGAATCCGAATAGACGTCCAAATAGCGATGTCGTTCGCCCTATCGCCAACGGTATTGACATTACGCGCCGACCGCGAGGGATGTGGATTATCGACTTTGGAACTGATGCTTCTGAACATGAAGCATCCTACTTCGAACTACCGTTTGAATACTTGAAAACCAACGTGTATCCAGTGCGGGCTGAAAATCGGCGAGCCGCCTACAGAGATCGATGGTGGATGTTGGCAGAGTCTCGTCCCGGCCTCCGTCAAAGTATTGCTGATCTGACGCGCTACATTGCTACACCGACGGTCGCAAAGTACCGACTGTTTGTTTGGCTTGACAGCAAAACCGTTCCTGATCAACAACTAATCGCTGTGGCTCGCGAGGACGACTATTTTTTCGGTGTGCTGCACTCTCGCCCCCATGAACTCTGGTCACTGCGCCAAGGCACATCACTCGAAGATCGTCCGCGCTATACTCCTACATCCACCTTTGAAACCTTCCCCTTTCCCTGGCCACCCGGCACCGAGCCAACTGATGATCCGCGCTTGCAGGCTATCGCCCAGGCAGCCAAGGAGCTGGTTGAATATCGCGACAACTGGCTGAATCCACAGGGTCTACCTGAAAAGGAATTGCAAAAGCGGACGCTGACCAATCTCTATAACGCCATGCCGACGTGGTTGAAAATGGCGCATGAGAAGTTGGACAATGCTGTCTTCGATGCGTATGGGTGGCCGTATGATCTGAGCGATGATGAGGTCCTGGCGCGGTTGTTGGCACTGAATTTGGAGAGGGCGACGGGGGAACGGTTGCTATGAAGGGTTGCTTAAAAACAGCGTTCTTCATCCTCTTTTTCCCGATCACCATCCCCATCTGGCTCTGGCAGCGGGGATGGCCGGGCAAAGTCGGCGCGCTGCTGTTCGTTCTGGTCTTCGCCGTCGCCGTGGGTTCGATACCGACGCCGGAGGAACGGGTGGCGATAGACGCGAGGGCGACGGTGATCGCCGGTTTCCCAACGGGCACGCCGACGCCGGTGCCAGCGGCTACGAATACAGCAGTGCCGGTAGTGGTCACAGTGACGCCGATTGTGGCGACGGATACACCTGTGGTTATGGTAGCAGCGGTCTCGTTGCCGACGAGTACATCTGAGCCAGTCTTAATTCCCACGCTCACAGCGACACCGGTACTGACGGAGCAACAGCGGTTATACAGCGCAATCGAAGATGCGCTGAGGGAAGGGAATCGTGACTATCCCAGGTTGGGGGACGTCGGAAAAGTACTGGATGTAATCAATGTTCGATGGGCGCTTAATGATAATTTCCAGGTGCGAGACGGTGCGTTGCTGGATATGGTGGATATGCTTAAGGCAATCCAGTCGACGGGCATCAACTATTACATTGTAAACTTTGAAGGAACGTTTCCACTGATTGATGTCTATGGGAACAGCGCAGAGGAAACGGTGATGTGGGCAACGTTTGAGTCTGAAGAGGTGGACCGCATCAACTGGGATCGGTTTCCTTGGAAGAACATACTGTTGATTGCCAGTACGACAAAGGAGCATCCGGCGTTGGCGGAGTAACTGATGCTGCTTTGCAAGCCAGCCATGATAGTCAGCAGTTGATGCCCGTATGACCTAAGATTAAGTAGATCGAATGATCTCTTTGCTTCTTGCCATTTTGAAGCGAAAACAAATCCCCCATCACGGGGGATTTGTTTTAGGCACTATGTGGAGCTACTGCAGAGAGACCAGCTTTACAAGCAGCATCAAATATTACCGCCGCACGGGTATGGCCCTTCTACCTGTGGTTGAAAATACGGGCTTTGAGCAAAGGCCCCAATCTGTACAAAATTTTCGAGACTTTACATTGTGTGCATTTGTGTCTCCTGGTAATTGCACAGAAGGACTTTTCGTTAGTCTCAGTTATCTATTTCTTGTCTGTGCTTCATGTGCTTTGACAATCTTATTCGAGTTGCTTCGCTGATTGTAAATAGCACATACGGACCTTTAGAAGCACTGGTGTTGTGTCACACGTCCATGCTTGTGCGCCCCACGTAGGTGATGCGCCCCAGCAGCGTGAGGAAGTGACCCACGCGCACCGGTTCGTGGAAAATCATACTGTCAATCGCCACGGTGACAGATGGTCGCCGTGCATGGCGCGCCGCCACAATGCCACCGCACTCGTCGCACAGCTTCAGAATATGCCCACCGTGGACATTGCCCTGGCTGTTGGCGTGTTCGGGGTTCATGAACTGCCCCATGCTCACCGTCGAATCGGCCACCGTTTTCGTCACCACTATTGCTTCACTCATACGTCTCCTCTTTGCAACGGAAAAAACAACTGAACTATTGTAACACAGGGAAGCCCAACCAGGATTTTTCTCTGTGTGGGGTGGCGGTCAACCCGAGGTGACGTTGTCCGCCTGCCTTCCGCTGGGCTGTTGACGCACAATCAGCACGATACGTAAACAGGTGACATGCGACTGGGTAGAATCTGCCCAGTTTTTTCTGTTATAATGGCCCAAGAAAGAGCCGCACAGTCGAGCATTGTTAGATAGCGCGGAGGCACCGTGTTGTTATCATCTGTTGAACAAAAAAGGCTGCAACTTTCCAAGAGCACGGCGGCAACGAAAAAGTCGCTGCTTGGTCAGTTTTTTACGCCTGAAAATACAGCGGCATTTATGGCGGGGCTTTTTCAGGATGGTACGGGGATCTGTCGCCTCTTAGATGCAGGCGCAGGCATCGGCTCACTGTCCGCTGCCTTTTTGGAGCGCTGGCGGACCGGTGGCTTTCACTTTTCGCGGGTGGAGTTGGATGCTTTTGAGATGGATGGTGCTTTGGTGGGGCACTTGGCGCAGACACTAGACGCATACGATCAGCGGAACGACTTTGTGGGCAATATCTACGACGAGGACTTTGTGCTGGCGGCAGTTGAATCACTGTCGGGCAGTTTTTGGGCGAAGCCGCTAAATTCCTACACGCACGCGATCCTCAATCCGCCCTACAAAAAGATCAACAGCAATTCCGCCCACCGGTTGGCTTTGCGTCGTGTCGGCATTGAGACGGTGAATCTCTATTCAGTTCAGCGTGTTTCATGAAAACAAGCATGGGCTGCCAGAATCTCTGGCGCGTGGGTTGACTGTGTTTTTAAACACCACTGCCGTCGATGTTTACTTTCGACGCTTCAACGGTCACACACAGGTCAATGCAACTGACCTGAAACTACTTAAATATCCCAGCCGCGAAGCTCTGTGCCGGCTTGGCACATGGGCGATGCAACAAGATGTACTCACGCAAGAGCAGATTGACGCCAAGCTAGAGACCATGATCGAATGACAAGCGACAACAGCAGCAACCAGATCGAGGCGGCGCTGCAAGTTCTTGCATCTTTGGGCTTGCCGATACAACCGCCGGATTGGTCTACGTGACCGCCTTCCCGAATCGCACGATCATGGGACGCTATCTGAGCGAAATCGCATGGGAAACCGAGGTCTGGGTTGCGGATGCACCTTCTCATCTGATTCATTTCAACGGCGAGCGTTTTCTTGGCCCCTACACTGGGGCTTAGTGAAACCAGCGACGCCGTCCTGGTTAATGTTCACACCTTAACTGGAACCAAAAAGCATGTAGGAGCATCAGAGATCAATATGAACTTCAGACACCATTCACAGCATGAATCGCAGGCCATTGTGCAACTCTTTGCCTCGGTGTTTACTGCCTCTGAGGGAGAAACCGAAGGGACCTTGATTGGCCGGTTGGCCGAAGATTTATTCGAGAAGACGGACGCGCAAGATCTCTTCAACTTTGTCGCCGAAGACGAGGGTCGGATTGTTGGGGCGATTTCCTTCAGTCGCATGCGCTTTGAAGATGACAATGATATGGAGACATTCTTGTTGGCTCCGGTAGCCGTGCATAGCGATCACCAGGGCAAAGGCATCGGTCAGGCGTTGATCAATCACGGTCTGAAGGAACTGAAAGACGCAGGGGTGGGCATTGTCTTCACCTATGGAGATCCAGCGTTCTATGGCAAGGTTGGCTTTCGCCCGATATCACCCGAGACGGTAGCGGCTCCGTTTGAGCTGTCTTTTCCAGAGGGCTGGCTGGGCCAATCTCTCTTGGACGATTCAACCGAGATGCCGGCCGGCAAATGCACCTGTGTGGAAGCCTTTAACAATTCAGTCTATTGGTGAGCAAGGAACTCAAAGCATGGACAAAGCCGCGCTTTCCTCGTTAATTGCCTTCAACTTCTGGGCAAACAATCGCATTCTCGCCACCTGTGAACGGATCTCCGCCGATGATTTTGTCCGCACCGTGACGCCCAACCCTGGTTGGCGTAGCCTGCGCGAGATTCTTGTCCATGTGCTCGATACCGAATATGGCTGGCGCTCTGTGCTGCAATCACAAGATGCCACGACGATTCTGGACGCGGCCGACTTCGCCGATGTGGCTGCATTGACAGCACATTGGCAGACGGAACAGGCCGCCTGGTTCGCGTATGACGCCCGTTTGCGCCAAGAGGACCTAGACGCGCCCTACGATGTGAACGCTGAGAACGGACTCACCGTCTGGCAACGGATTGCGCATGTGGTCATGCACGGTATCCAGCATCGCAGCGAGGCCGCAGCGATCTTGACGGGCTATGGCCAGTCGCCGGGAGAGCTTGATTTTGACGTTTTCTTGCAGGAAAAACCTGGCACAACTATCGACGGGATAACAGGTTCAGTCGTTCACGATTTGAATGCGGAGTAGGCATCCTCAGATGCCGGGTAGACCTGAATAAGCCGCATCTGAGGATGCTCTCTCTACAATTGCGCAGAGAATCACGAATTACTGAGGTTAGGAGATCCACATGAGCCACACCAACCCAAACGTGCTATCAGCAATACAGAGTGAAGCGCTGCTCAACACGTTGAAAACCCGTTTCGAGGACAACATGAAGCGTCATCCAGCCCTGAACTGGGCCGACGTCGCGGCGAAGCTGGCCGCGCACCCCGAAAAGCTGTGGTCGTTGCACGAAATGGAACAGACCGGCGGCGAACCCGATGTGGTCGGGCGCGCCGAAGCCACGGGTGAGTTCATCTTCTTCGACTGTGCCGACGAAAGCCCAATCGGGCGCAGAAGTCTCTGTTACGACGGCGCGGCGCTGGCGGCGCGGAAGAAAAACAAGCCGGAGAGGAGCGCTCAGGAGATGGCCGCAGCAATGGGCGTTGCCATCCTAAACGAAACGGAGTATCGGGCGTTGCAGAAACTCGGCCATTTCGACACGAAGACGTCGAGTTGGATAGAAACACCGACGGATGTTCGAGAACTGGGCGGCGCTCTCTTCGGCGATTTCCGCTACAACCATGTGTTTTTCTATCACAACGGCGCGGACTCATACTATGCCGCCCGCGGCTTCCGCGGTTCACTGCGCGTCTGAAACAAACGTGACGTCACGTCTACCAATTTTAGAAATCCAAATTTGGGTGCAAAATCGCGGAGAGAGCATCCTCAGATGCGGCTTGAACCGCTCAATCCGGCATCTGAGGATGCTCTCTCCGCACAAGATTATGAATCCCAACTGGCGTAGAAGCGACGCAGCGCCGCGGCCAATGCCTGCATCTGAGCGGCTTCGTCGTGCGCCGGCGCGGTGTAGTGGACGTCGAACTGCGCCCGCAGCGCGGCGGAGAGATCGTCCTCGTTGAGGCGGGTGTGTGCGCCGTTGCGGATTACCCATTCCCCGCCCACCATGACATGCCGGATCTGCTGCCGTGACCCACGGCGCAGCAACAACTCCTCTACCGGCACAGTCGGCGCAGACCAGAGACCGCGCACCCCTTCCCAATCAACCAAAAGCAGATCGGCCAGTTGACCTGCCGCCAGCCGCCCTACGGGGACATTGTCGCCCAGGGTGATGGCTGCGCCGTCTACGCTGCCCATGCCGAGGACGGTGGCTGCCGTCACCGTGGGCGATGCCGCGCCGGGACGATTGGCCAACGTCCACGCCAGGCGCAGTTCGCGTAGATAATCTTGATCGTCGTCGAGGGTGTGGCCGTCCATGCCTACGCCGAGGCGGAGTCGCGCCGCCAACATTTCGGGGACGGGCGCGACGCCGCTGCGCAGGCGCAGGTTGCTGCTGGGGTTGTGGGCGATGCCCACGCCACGCTCGGCCAGGAGATCAAGTTCGTCCAATTCGCAGCAGACCATGTGGGCCAGAGTAAGCCACGGTCCCAGCGCGCCAATCTCTTCGAGGTGACGGACGAAGCTTTTGCCCCAGCGCTTGAAGGCGTAGATGCGCTGATAGCGGGTTTCGAGCATGTGCATCTGCACACGCAGACCGTGATGCTGGGCAAAGTCTACGGCGGCGAGGATGAGTTCGTCGCTGCACCATTGACCGCCTGCCGGGCTGACTTGCAGGTGAACGGTATGCCCCAACGGATCATGGAAGTCGTCTACCAGGCGGGCGCAGAGAGCAAAGTAGTCCACCTGGGTGAGGGATGGCGGCGCCAGGAACCGTTCAGCCACAGGCACCAGCGAGGCGGGCAGCCCCTCAACGAAGCGGGATCGTTCGGCGTAGACAAGCTGGTTCTGGTCCACTAAAGGCGGGTGAAAAGCCACACGCACACCGGCATCAACGTAGGCGCGGATCGCCTGGCGACTGTCGGCCTCCATCTGCTCCCAGGTGCGGGGGTTGTGGCTGTGCGCTGTGGTGGTGACGCCGCTTTTGAGCAGTTGCAGCGATTCCCAGAGTGTGAGCAGGTAGGGATCGACCGGCGGCAGCGTCCACAAACCGGGGAGCCAGAGTTCGAGCAGATCGTCGGGATCGCCCAATGGCATGGTGCCGACGCCCCGCCCATGATCATGGCTGTTGACAAACGACGGCATCAGCAAAAAGCCCGCGCCGCCGAACTGCTCTGCCTCAGGGTGGTGCGCCGACAGATCGGCGCGCGCACCTGTCTCTACGATGTGCCCGTCCTCGACGTAGACGGCCCAATCGCTTTCAACGTCCACACCCGCCGCTGGGAGGGCGATCCCCGCCCAGATGATTGTATTCATATCGTATCTCCTTGTAGAACGCGGATTAAGCGGATCGGGCGGATTGAGGCGGATTTTTGAATAAATCCGCCTCAATCCGCCCGATCCGCTTAATCCGCGTTCTATTCTATGCCTCAAACGCGGACATCTTCCTCGAAGAAGTCGCGCTTGATGACCATGCTGAGCCAGTCGACGATGGCGGCGTAGCCTTTGTGGCCGGTCTCTTCGGTAGCCAGGCTGGGATCGCCGATGGAGCCGTAGGGGGTGAGTGTTTTGTAGCTACGCACGCCGTAGAAGATGCCGCCGCCGGTCTTCATGTGTTCGGGGCTTTGCAGGCGGCGCAGTTCCTCGGGCTTGAGGTAGAAGGCTGTCCCTGTTTCGGGGTGGACGAGTTCGGGGTGGGTGACGAGTAGCCGCGCCGTTTCACCTTCGCCGCCGTGGCTTTCGCCCTTCTTCGATACCTGAATCGTGTGGTAGACCTTGCTCAGAGCCACCATCCAGTTGAGGACAACCGCGCTGGCATCGGGGGTGGCGTCGACGATCTCCTGAGCGGCGACCATCATCGAGGGTAGGTTGCCGTCGTGGCCGTGGACGAGCACAAAGTTGCGAAAGCCGCCCTGGTAGAGGCTAAGGCAGATCTCTTTGAGCAGCGTCACCAGTGTACTCGAACTGATGGACACCGTGCCGGGAAAGCCCAGGTGAAAGCTCGATGTGCCGAACGGGATCACCGGCCCGATCACCACAGGGCAGCCGAGTTCTTCCAGCCGAATCGCCGTGAGGCGGCAGATCTCACGTGCCTCCATGCTGTCCGTCCCCAGCGGCAGGTGCGCGCCGTGGTCCTCGGTGGCGCCCACGGGGATCAGGATTGTCTTTGTCTTCTTCAACATCTCTTGCACATCGGGGCCGCTCATCTCCGGCAGCGTCGCCGGTCCCTTTTGCACGTAGAGCACATCGTCGGGATGGGTCATTGGTTTCTCCTTATTTGTGATTGGTGATTGGTGACTGGTGATTGGGTGGTTGGTCCCGTCGCTCGCTTAAAGAAACCCAATCACCAATCACTAATCACAAATCCCTCTTTTCCAGAACTATCGCGCATTCAAAAGCCGTCACTCTCGTGCAAAGTGTACAAGAAATTTTGTGATTTTTCCATAATGTCTAAACTGTTGACAAAGTGTCGATTCGCGCGTAGGATAGCGTCACTTCCACTGTGCGATGGTTTCTACTCGAAAACAGGGACTCATGACCAGTGATTCCGGTCCGAAGGCAGATGTACACGAAAACGGTGTTGGGGCGATGGCATCGGCAGAACGCGAGGCGACTTTTGCGGTCCTTGCGCAGATTGCCGAGGCGCTGCGCCGGCTTTTTGATCCTTTTTGCGAAGTGGTGATCCACGATTTCAGCGATTTTGAGCACTCGATCATTCACCTTGAAGGCAACATCACCAATCGCAAACTTGGCGGCGCAGCCACGGACCTGCTCCTGTCCAAAGCGCAGAGCGGCGACACTGATGAGGATCTCTACAACTACCTTACCAGCCTGGCGGGTGGCCGTTTGATGAAGTCGAGCACTGTCTTTTTGCGCGACGAAACAGGACGGGCCTACGGCGCGTTTTGTGTCAACTTCGACATTTCGGCTTTCGTCAGTGTGCGCAAGATTCTAGGGGCGTTCGTCACCACTGAGGAAAAGGGCGACATCGTCGAAACCTTCTCCGATGACATCGAAGAGACGATCCAATCGCTGCTCACCGACACACTGCACGAAGTGGGCAAAGGGCAGCCCCTCATGAGCCGCGAGGAGAAGATCGACCTCATCGCCCGCCTCGACGAACGAGGCATCTTCCAGGTGAAAAAAGCCGTCCCCATCCTGGCCGACCAACTGGGCCTGAGCCGGGCGACGGTCTACAACTATTTACGGGAAGCCAGAGAAGAAAAATAGAACGATTTACGATTTACGATTGACGATTGATTCAATCGTCAATCGTAAATCGTAAATCCAAGGAGGTTCTTATGCCGCCGTTCCAAGTAATTCTCACCGATTCCGCACCTGTGCCGAGCAGTGGATACAGCCAGGCGTTGCGCTGGGGCGACATGATTGTGACGTCGGGCTATCTGGGCACCCATCCCGATGGGTCGGGGGTGGTGAAGGGTGGTTTTGACGCTGAGGTGCGCCAGGCATTGGACAACATCAAAGCTGTCCTTGAGGCGGGGGGCAGCAGCATGGCCAACGTGGTGCGTGTCAACGTGTCGCTCACCGACGTCAACCGCTTCGCCGATATGGACGTCATCTTCCGCGAATATTTCAGTGATCCCTATCCCACGCGCAATACCATCGGCGTCAAGGAACTGTGGGGCGGCGCACAGGTGGGGTTTGATGTGTGGGCGTTGGTGGAGTGACGACTTACGATTGTCAATCGTAAATCGTAAATGGATTATCGTAAATGGATTATCGTAAATGACTTCTCATCCTGTTCTCTCTTCATTTGATTCCTCCGAACCCATTGCGTTGGCGCAGGAATTGATTCGCGTGCCGTCTTATCTTTGGCATGAGTCGGCGGTGGGGCATTGGGTTGCGGATTGGATGGCGGCGCGGGGCTTTGTGGTGGAATTACAGACAGTGCCGCTGCCCCATCTGGCCAATCACCCAACCGGGGTGACCCATCAGGCCATTGGCACCCTGCGCGGGGACGGCACCGGGCCCAGCCTGATGCTGTGCGGTCACACCGACACCAGCGACTGGCAGGGCCGTCCTTTCCGCGAGGACGAGTGGACGCACGATCCCTTTGCTGGCGACATCGAAGACGGCTACCTCTACGGGCTGGGTGCGATCAACATGAAGGCTGGCGTTGCTTCGATCCTTATGGCCGCGGAAGCGGTGCGACGGACCGGTGTGCGGCTGAAAGGCGATCTGATTGTGGCCTGTGTGGTGGCCGAGACCGGCGGCGGCGTGGGTGCACAACACCTGATCCAGAGTGGCCTGCGCCCCGACTATTGCATCGTCACCGAGGCGGGCAACCTGGACGTGGGTGTGATTTCGGTGGGCTACGTACAAGGGAAGGTGAAGATCGTCGGCGAGTTTAAGCACCGTGTGCCCTACATCAACCCCATCGAGAAGATCTGCAAGGTGATCGAAGCCTTCGGCCCAGCCTACACCCCCATCCCAAAGGACAGTTGGTTGCGCTACGCGCCGCATCCGTTGATCCCTGGCTTTCCGCGCATGGCCGTGCGCAACATTGAGCACTTCCAGAACACGACGACGCTCAGCTTTGATCTGCGCATCATCCCCGGCATGACCGAAGAAAGCGTCATCGAGGATCTCCACGGCCTGCTTGGTTCCATCGCCGCCGACGATCCTGAATTCAAATATGAACTCATCGTGCCGTTGAGCGCACAACAGCCCAACATGCCCGCCCAACCGGCCACACCCGTCACCTCGCCTGTGGTGGACAGCGTGATCCGCCAGCACAAAGCGGTCACCCAGCAAGACACCAACGTGGGGGCCGGTCATCGTATCGGGGCCACGGCGGATACCTGTCACTTCAAAGGCGTGGGCATCACCTGCGTTGAATACGGCCCCGGCTACATTCCCATCTGGCCCATGGTCGACGAACGCATCGAGATTGAACAGATTGTCACGGCGACGAAGGTGTTGGCGCTAACGGCGGCGGAGATTTGCAGCTAGATCAATTTACGATTGAATCAATTTACGATTGAATCAATTTACGATTGAATCAATTTACGATTGACGATTGTCGTGTTAAGTGTGCGATTTCTTCTCTGGAAAGATGTAATGTTGACGAAATAATCAACCCAATTGTCCGTTCACGTCCTCAACCAGACAATCGTAAATCGTCAATCAAAAATCGTAAATCATCTTAGGAGCGATTCATGTCTGACCTATCATCTAACGTCGTTCTTGACATCTACACCCGCATGTTGCGCATTCGGCGCTTTGAGGAACAGGTGGGCAAGCTCTTTGCACAAGGACAGTTGCCCGGCTTCGTCCATCTCTACATCGGCGAAGAGGCGGTGGGCGCGGGCGTCTGTGCGGCGCTGCGCGATGACGATTACATCATCAGCACCCACCGCGGGCATGGACATGTCATCGCCAAGGGGGGCGATTTCGACCGCATGATGGCCGAGCTTTTCGGCAAGGCCACCGGCTATTGCAAGGGCAAGGGCGGTTCGATGCACATTGCAGACTTCAGCATCGGCATGTTGGGCGCTTGCGGCATTGTGGGCGGTGGCATTCCGGTGGCGGTGGGGGCCGGCCTCAGCGCCAAGACCCGCGGCACCGATCAGGTCTCCGTCACCTTTTTTGGGGACGGCGCCGCCAACGAAGGCAGCTTCCACGAGTCGATCAACCTGGCGTCGGTGCTCAAGTTGCCAGTGCTCTTTGTCTGCGAGAACAACCAGTACGGCGAGTTCACCCCGGCGGACAAGGCCATGAACATCAAAGATGTGGCCATCCGCGCCGCCGGCTACGGCATCCCCGGTGTGATTGTGGACGGGACCGACGCTCTGGCTGTCTACGAGGCCGCTCAGGAAGCTGTGGCCCGCGCCCGTCGCGGCGAAGGCCCGACGCTGATCGAGGCCAAGACGCACCGCAAAGGCGGCCATGCCGAAGGCGAAGAGGCATTCCTCGGCGGTCAACAATACCGCAGCGAAGCAGAAAAGCTCGACGCCCAGCGCAAAGATCCCATCTTCCGGCTGCACGAAGTCATTGTCGAGCGCCAACTCATCGCCCTGGAACAGCTCGAAACCCTCGACGAGTCCATCGTCAGCGAAGTCAACGCCGCCGTGGAGTTTGCGCGGAATAGCCCTGATCCAGATGTTGAATCGATTTTCGAAGATATGTGGGCCTAGGATGAATTTTCGATTTTCGATTGACGATTTACGATTTCTCGTTGAGCAAGCGATAAATTATTGGTGAGAGTCGGGGTCAACAGCACAGCAAACCAATCCTGAGTTCATGTGCTCCACACGACAATCGTAAATCGTAAATCGTAAATCGAAAATGGAGTGAAACGCCATGTTGCCAGCGCACACAACAAGATCACTCGAACAGCAGCCAAAGTCGGAGCGGATTGCGGCCTATTATGCAGTGTTGCGGCCTTTTTGGCATCCGGTGTTGCCGACGGCAGCGTTGACCGATGGCGCGCCGCAGGCGGTGGAGTTGTTGGAAGAACGGTTGGTGTTGGCTCGCCTCAACGGGCGGGTGGTGGCGATGGACGATCTCTGCCGTCATTTTCAGGCGCAGTTGTCTTTGGGCGAGATTCGTGAGATTGCCGGCCATGGCGATTGTTTGATGTGTCCTTACCATGGCTGGAGCTATGCCACCAGCGGCCAATGTGTGGACATTCCGCAACTCGCGCCAGGACGCAGCATCCCGGTTGATGCACAGGTGCCTGTCTACCACACAGCCGAACGCTACGGGCTGATCTGGGTCTGCCTGGACGAGCAGCCACGCTACGATCTGCCCGTCCTGCCGCATGTGGACGATACCGAGTTCATGACCGGCCCACTGCGCACCTACGAGCCGTGGCAGGCAGCAGCGCCCCGTGTGATCATGGCCGCGCTCGACGATACACACGGGCCGTGGGTCCACACCGGATTGGTGGGCGACCGGGCGCACCCTGAGCCGCCCGAACACACAGTCCACCGTCAAGGACAGTACCTGATCGTGGATATCACTATGTGGCAGCCCAACAACGCCACCATCGCTGAAGCGGGCAACGATGCCGCCTTCCGCCAAGTGAAGCTGACCACCACCGTGGGCATTCCCAACGTGATCCACTTCACGATTCACGCTGCCGATGCCGCCGACACCCGGCGCACGCTGATCTGGCAGGCGGTCTGTCCTCGCCGCTACGACGTGACGGAAACCTACTGGGGGTCCTCGCGCAACTATGATCACGACAAGCCGGCGTGGAACGACGCCTTCGAAACCATGCAAGACACCCTGCGCGAACAGGATCGCATCATCGTCGAAAGCCAGCGTCCCTGGCTCTTGCCACCCTTCTGGACAAAAGTCGAACTCCCCCTGCGCCCAGCGGATCTACCGCTGATCGAGTACCAAAGGTGGTTGGAGGAGTTGGGGGTATCGGTGGAAATCTGAGAAGAAGAGACTAGGCGATTAAGCGATTAGGCGATTTCAGAGACTCGTAACTCGCCGAACCGATCTGAAATCTCCTAGTCGCCCAATCGCCCAATCGCCTAATCTCCCATCCGTACACAAAACAATCAATGGAGAAAACCCTCCGTGCCACGAAAAACCTACATCGCCGCCATCAAAGACGCTTTGGCCGAAGAGATGCGGCGCGATGACAGTGTGATCTTAATCGGGGAAGATGTGCGTATCGGCGTCTTCGCGGGGACGCGTGGACTGCACGCCGAATTTGGCGACATGCGTGTCATCGATACGCCGATTTCGGAATTGGGCGTGGCCGGGGCCGGCGTCGGCGCCGCCGCCACAGGGCTGCGTCCGGTGGTGGACCTGATGTTCGGCACCTTCCTCTACCTAGCCTTCGACCAGATCGCCAACCAGGCCAACGCCATGCGCTACATGTTCGGCGGTCAGGCCAAGTTGCCCATCGTTTACATGGTGCAGAACGGCGGCGGCATTGGGGCGGGTCCACACCACAGCCAGGCGGTGCATCCGCTCTTCATGTACCTGCCCATGATCAAAGTCGTCATGCCCAGCACGCCCCAAGACGTCCACGGCCTGTTGAAAGCGTCTATTCGTGACGACAATCCGGTGGTCTTTTTCAACCACCTTTCCTTGGGCGGACAGCGCCAGAACATAGAAGACGACGACAACCGCATCATTCCCCTGGGCAAGGGCGACATCAAACGCGCCGGCAAAGATGTGACCATCTGCACCGCCGGCCTGATGGTGCACCACTCGCTCAAGGCTGCCGAAATCCTGGCTGCGGACGGCATCGACGTCGAAGTCATCGACCTGCGCACCCTCAAACCGTGGGACGAAGAGATGGTCCTCGACAGCGTAGCCAAAACCGGCCATTTCGTCGCCGTAGACGAGAGCTACCCTGTCTGCGGCGCCGCCAGCGAATGGGCCGCCACCGTCGCCGAGAAGGGTTTCCGCCATCTCAAAGCCCCCGTCCGCCGCGTCAGCAGCAAACCCGTCCCCATTCCCTTCAGCCCGATCTTGGAAAAAGCCGTCATCCCGTCGGTCGAGGAGATTGTGGACGCAGTAAAACAACAATTTACGATTGACGATTGACGATTGTCGATTGTCGATTGACGATTGACGATTGACGATTTACGATTGTCGATTTACGATTGTCGATTGTCGTGAAGAGGTAGTGAGCGTGCATTGGTGCCTGTATTGTTAACCAAGATTTTCACCAATACGTCGTCACTCGCTCAACCAGACAATCGTCAATCGTAAATCGTAAATTCACCCATATTCATTTTCACACCGAAAGCAAGATCCATGGCCAAACACCCAATCTACATGCCCAAGTTCGGCATGACGATGACGGAAGGATTGATTGTCGCCTGGCACGTCTCTGAAGGGGACGTGGTGGCGCAGGGTGACCCGCTCTTTACGGTGGAGACGGAGAAGGTGGACACCGATGTGGAAGCGCCTGTGGGCGGCGTCCTCGTGGACGTGGAATATGAGGTCGACGACGAGGTGCCTGTGGGCGAAATCGTTGCCTACATCGACGATGCCGGCGAGTAGCGTCTATGAAGTTTGCCTGTGTCACGGGGATGGTCCCCATTTCAGATTTGGCGGAACAGTGCGCGTGGATTGCCGACGCCGGCGCGGCGGGCGTCGAAACCATCGTCTTTGAGAACACACGGCTTGAGCGTTGGCAGAGCGAATTTCAGTCTGCCGCCATCAACGCCGGGCTGGTGCCTGTGGCTGTGATCCTGGGCGGGCTGGCGCTCTATCGGCCTGGTCAACTGCCGTGGATCAACGAAGTCTTGGCGGCTGTGGCCGAGTTGGGCGCAGCGGTCCTCTTGACGCCGGAGTATCGCCCACAAGACCCGCTGCCAATCTTCCCTCCCTATCCAATGCCATCGATGACGGAGCAGATCGAAGTGCGCCGAAATCTCGATGCCATCGTTGAGTGTGCAGTTGGACAGGGCGTGCCACTCTTCTTTGAACCGCTCACACCGTTCGAAGGGCGATTCTGGCGTAACGTCGAAGATGCGCTCAACGCTGCCCAACGCTACAACCATCCTGGTGTGGGTGTCTGTGTTGATTTCCACAACATGAACATCACCGAAGCCGATATCAACGCCTCGATTCGGCGGGCCGGGCGCTCGATCCTCCACGTGCACCTGGCCGACAACAACCGACGACTCCCCAGCCACGGACACATCGACTTCGCCGCAGGATTGGCGGCGCTGCAAAGTGTGGGCTACCGCGGTTGGTACACCTTTGAGTGCGCCGCCGACGCAGACTTTGCCGCATCGCTGCGGCACGCCGTTGTGACACTTCGACGCATTTGCCAACTGTGTATCTGAGATGTCGGTGCGTTTGATGTGATTCCCCTGATTTGTGCTCGTGAAGCGTCTTCATATTTGGTTTACATTGCGGCTATTTTGAGCAAAGGAGAAGTCAATGTCTGAAAAATCCAGTCAGGAGAAGTACATGGAATACCTGCGGGACGTAGCCATGAGTCGGCGGCGCTTCCTGCAAGGATCGTTGGGTGTGGCCGGTTCGCTGGCCGCGGCGCAGTTCCTTGCTGCCTGTGCGCCCGCCGCCCCTGCCCCCAGCGGTGCAGAAACCGCAGCAGGCGACGCCGTCGCCACTGGTCCACAGCCAGGTGGGCGCTTGGTCTTCGCAGCGGAGACCATCGGCGAATCGTTGGAACCGGGCCTGTGGAACGGCTTCGGCATCACCAATGTCCACGACAACGTGGGCGCTTATCTCACCCGCCCCAACAGCAGCGGCGTGTGGACCGATCCGCCGGAACCCAGCCTGGCCGAATCGTGGGAAGTGTCGGACGATGGCCTGGTCTATACCTTCAAGATCCGGCCCGGCGTCAAATTCCACGACGGCAGCGATTTGGACGCCAACGCCATCGTGCGTAGCCTCACCCGTCAGGTTAACCCCGACGATTTGAGCTACGTCGAAGGGCTCTACATGCACACCAACTACACCGTCAACCGCAAGTCCATCACCGCAACCGATGACATGACCGTGGTGATCGAGTTGGAACGGCCCGACGCCGCCTATCTCTACCGTCTTTTCCACCCGTCGGCTATCACCCTTAGCTCCGTCTCATTGGACGAATTCGGTGCGGGGATCAACACCAATCTCGTCAGTTGCGGCCCGTTCAAGGTGGAACGGTTCGTCCCCGGCTCCGAAGTGACGCTGGTCGCCTTCGAAGATTTCTGGGAAGGACGCCCCAATCTCGACGAGATCATCATGCGCGGCTACCCCGACGAAGGCGCTATGCTGGCGGCCATCGAATCGGGCGAGGTGAACTTCGCGCCGTACCCACCGTCCTCGGCGGTGCCCCGTTTGCAACAATCCAGCGCCGTCAAGGTGATGGCGGGCGAGCCGGTGGTGAACCTCTTCCTGGGCTGTTGCATGCTTAATGCACCCATGGACAACCGTGACGTGCGCTTCGCCATCAACTACGCCATCAACCGTGAAAACCTGATCGAAGCTGTCCTCTACGGGTTGGGTGAAGCGCCGGCTACCTTCGTCGGCCCCACCGAATTTGGCTTCGACACCGCCGGCTACGAAGTCAGCAAACAGGATCTGGATAAAGCCGCTGAGCACATCGCCGCCTCGGGCCTGCCCACACCGATTGAACTGGCGTTGACCTACGAGAGCAACCGCTTCTGGCCGCAGATGGCCGAACTGCTCAAGAGCGATCTTGAAGCGGTGGGCTTTGCCGTCACCCTCGATCCTCAGGACGCGGGCACCTACTGGGGCAAAGTGCTGGGCGGCGAATCACAGCTCAACATGAACCAGCGCTCGCTCTGGGTCCCCGACCCCGACAACAAGGTGACGTTGCTCTTCTCTGGCGACGGTTCGGCGCAGGGTGAGACCGGCATCGTCGGTGCCATGCCCGAATACTCGGCTAAGATGGACGAACTGCTCATCGCCGGTCGCCAGGAGACCGATCTCACCCGCCGCGCCGAGATCTACAAGGAAATCCAGGATCTGATCCTGCAAGAGCTGCCCTACATCATGCTGGCCTACTACACCAAGCCCACCGTGATGGCGGCCAACGTCAACGGTTTGATGGCAGGTAGCGCGTCGACGGAGCGGATCTTCTTGCAGAGTGTTTGGATTGGATAAATGTAATGCGTGATTCGTGATTCGTGATTCGTGATTCGTGATCCGTGATCCGTGATCCGTGGTTAAAGAGAATTGTCGCCTGATTGGCAGGTTGTAGCCGTGTAGGTAACACTTCAATCACGAATCACGAATCACGAATCACGAATCACAAGGACACCACCGTGAGCATCAGCAACCTCAGCCCGACAACGAATACAGCGAGTGAACAGCGTGTCCCCGTGAAAACTGGGGCGGTTCAACGCGTGGCTCGTTTGGCGCGCAACAATGAACTGGCTTTCTGGGGCGCGGTGGTCTTTGTGTTGATTGTGCTGGCGACAATGGCTGCACCGCTGCTCACATCTTACGACCCGACCAAGATCGACATTCCCAGCCGTTTGCTGGGGCCGTCGCTCACCCACCCCTTCGGCACCGACGAGTTCGGGCGCGACCTGCTGGCGCGTGTCCTCTACGGCGGGCGACCGGTGTTGATCACCGGCGTCCTCTCGGTGGTGGTGGGCATGTTGATTGGCACGGCCATTGGCATTGTTAGCGGTTACCGCGGCGGGCGCGTGGACGACATCTTGATGCGCCTCATGGACATCATGCTCAGCTTCCCGGCCATTCTGCTGGCGATCCTGATTGTGGCGGCGTTGGGCGCGGGGCTGGTGAATACTATCATCGCCATCGCCTTCTCCATGATCCCCGTCTTTGCCCGGCTGGCGCGCTCGGTGGTATTGGTGCTCGTGCTGGAGCAGTACGTCTTGGCGTCCCGGTCCATCGGCGCAGCGGACGGGTGGATTGTCTTACGCCACATTGTGCCCAACCTGATCCCGCCCATCATCGTGCAGTCCACGGCGATGCTGGCGATTGCCATCAGCTACTCGGCGGCGCTCAGTTTCATCGGTCTCGGCGTCGAACCACCCACCCCCGATTGGGGCCTCATGGTCAGTGAAGGTCAGCGCCTCATCTTCGACGCGCCGCACGTCCCCTTCTTCCCGGGTATCGCCATTACCCTCACCGTCCTCTGTGTCAACTATCTTGGCGACGGACTAAGAGACCACTTAGATCCGATAATGAGAAATCGTCAATCGTAAATTAACCCACTTGGGGTTCTTATGCGCTACATTCTTTCCCGTCTGCTTTGGCTGCCGGTTGTGCTTTGGGCGGTGGCGAGTTTAACCTTTTTGGTGTTGCGGCTGGTGCCTGGTGATCCCATGCAGCAGGTGGCGACGTTGGTGCTGGATCAAAGCCAGTTGGACGTGGTGCGCGCCATGTGGGGATTGGATCAGCCGATCTGGGTGCAGTATCTGCGCTTCCTGGGCAACCTTGTGCGCGGTGACCTGGGGATCTCCATGGCGTCGGGTGTGCCGTTGACGCGTCTACTCTCGGAGAAGATGCCGCCTACGATTGAACTGGCGCTGGTGGCACTCGTCATCAGTTCCATCATCGGCGTGGGTGCGGGCGTCATCTCCGCGGTGACACGCAACCGCTGGGTCGACTACTCGGCGCGTACCTTTGCAATTTTGGGGTTGTCGATCCCCTGGTTCTGGATCGCAATTATGCTGATCTACGTCTTCTCGGTGCAACTGCGCTGGATGCCGGTAGGCGGGCGCATCGGCATCGGCGTCGACTACGAGACGATCACCAATTTCATCTTGCTCGATCAGATCATCACCGGCAACTGGGCGGGTTTTGTTAGCGCGTTGAAGCACATCACACTGCCGGCCGTGGCCATCGGCCTCACGTCGGCGGGCTTCGTGGCGCGTATGACCCGTTCGTCTATGCTCGAAGTGCTGCGCGCCGACTACATCCGCTCCGCCCGCGCCAAAGGACTCCAACGCAGCCGCATCACCTTTTACCACGCCCTGCGCAACGCCATCTTGCCCGTCATCACCCTGCAAGGGCTCCAATTTGGGGCGCTGCTGGGCGGTGCGGTGATCACCGAACTCGTCTTTTCGTGGCCGGGGCTAGGGCGCTTCTTGCTCGACGGCATCCTACGCCGCGACTACGCCGTGGTACAGGGGACGGTCATCGTCGTCGCCTTCACCTACGTGATGATGAACTTGCTCGTGGACGTGTTGTATCGGGTGATCGATCCGCGATTGAGGCACGCGTGATTCCCCATGTCCTTCAACCCGCTCGACCCTGCTGTACTCGCTGATCCCTATCCGCATTACCGCCGCTTGCAAGTGGACGATCCTATCCACTGGGGCGATGCCGGCGACATGGGACTACCCGGTCGCTGGTATGTGACGCGGCTGGATGACGTGGTCGCCCTGCTCAAGGACAATCGCTTCGGCCGCGAGATCGATCGTGTGCGCCCGGATTTGGCCCCGACTATTCCGCCCGAAGAGCAGAAGATTGCCGCCCTGGCGCAAGGATGGATGATCCTGCGCGATCCGCCTGTCCACGCGCGGTTGCGGGGGCTGGCACAACGACGATTTGTCCCCCGCATAGTGGATGGTTTGCGCGACGAGATCAAGGCATGGGCCAGACACCTAATCCGCGCCATGATCCAGGCCGGTCCTCCGCAGGATTTACTGACGGCCTACGCACTGCCGCTCACCGTGGGGGTGACAGCGCGTTCGCTGGGCCTGCCGCTGGACGATCTGCCCCGTTTGGCGGAATGGTCGCGTACCCTTGCCACGTTGATTGATCTCAACCAGTCCGAGGAGACGCGTACACACAGCCGCCGTGCGGTGAACGAACTGATCGAATACCTGCGCCTGATTGTAGACGAACGCCGCCGCCACCCCGCCGAAGACCTGCTCTCGGATCTGGCGCATATGGACGATCTGCGCGAAGACGAGCTGATGGGTACCCTCACCCACCTCATCTTCGTGGGCAACGACCCGGTAATGCACATGATCGGCAATGGCCTCTACCATCTGCTTCGTCATCCCACCCTTTTGGGCCGGTTGCGCCGCCATCCTGATCAGATCGAAGCCGCCATCGACGAGTTGATGCGCTACGACAGCCCGGTGCAGATGACATTTCGCTACGTCCTCGAAGATGTGACGCTGCACGGCAAGCAGATGTGTACCGGCGATCATGTGGCGGTGGTGTTGGGCGCGGCCAACCATGATCCGGCGCACCATCCCCACCCCCACACCCTCGACTTTGCCCGCAGGCAAGGGCCGCTCATGCACTTCGGTCAGGGGATCCACTACTGCCTGGGCGCGCCGCTTGCCCGCATCGAAGGAGAGATCGGGATCTTGTCTTTGCTCGAAGCGCTGCCCGATCTGGCGCTGATCGAGGAACAACCGTCCTGGCAACGGACAGCTGCCGTGCGCGGGTTGACACACCTGCCGGTTCATTTCTGAGAAAACAGATCAACGTGGACACCTTTCGCTTCGACCCACTCGCCGCCGACGTCTTGCCCGATCCTTATCCTCACTACCGCCGCCTACAGGATGAAGATCCTGTGCATTGGGGTGTGGCGGGCGATCCGGCGCTGCCCGGCTGCTGGTATGTCACCCGTTATGCCGATGTCGAGGCCATGCTCAAGGACGGACGCTTCGGCCGCGAGATCAACGCCCCTGCCGCCGCAGCGACGGCCATTGACCGCATCTCGGCGCAGTGGATGGTGCTGCGCGATCCGCCGACACACACTTGCTTGCGCGGGTTGGTGCAGCGCTCCTTTACGCCGCGCACCATTGAACAATGGATGCCGCGCATGGCCGCCATCGCCCATAGACTCATCGACACCGTGGCGGACGTCATAGCAGTCGGCGGCGAACTCGATCTGCTGGCCGATTTCGCCGTCCCCTACCCGGTGATCATCGTAGCCGAGATGTTGGGCGTACCCCGCGAGGACACAGCGCACTTCACGCCGTGGACCCGCGCGCTGGCCGCCGTTATTGAGTTCGAACAGAGTGATGCTGTGCGGACAGCCGGGCTGCGCGCCATTGCCGATCTTTCAGCCTATCTTGCTGAGATCATCGCCCAACGCCGAGTTGAACCGCAGAACGACCTGATCAGCGATTTGCTTGCCATTGAGAAGGAGACAGGCGAAGCACTCGGCGACGACGTGCTCATTGGCACCTGCACACAACTCCTCTTCGGTGGCAACGACCCGATTGCCCACCTCATCGGCAACGGAATCCTGGCGCTCAGCCGACATCCTGAGCAACTGGCATGGCTACGTCGGCAGGACGGTGTAGCCGAAAGCGCCGCCGACGAGTTGATGCGCTACGATAGTTCGGTGCAGATGACCTTCCGCTACGCGCTGGAAGATGTGAATTGGGCGAACAAAACGATCCGGCGCGGTGACCTCGTGGCGTTGGTGATGGGCGCAGCCAACCGCGATCCGATGCAATTCCCCCACGCGGATCGGCTGGATCTAGCGCGAACACCCAACCGTCACCTGTCGCTAGGGCAGGGGATCCACTACTGCCTGGGGGCGGCGCTGGCCCGCACCGAAGCACGCGTCGCCTTTGACATTCTCTTACGGCGGCTGCCCAAACTGAGTTTGTCAGATGTTCCGCTGGCGTGGGAAGAGAAGGTCGCCGTGCGTGGACTCAAGTTGCTGCCTGTTCGGTTTTAACCCGACCAAACCTACCCGTTTTTGATACCCATAATCACCCAAAGGAAAAACCCCATGGCTCGCTTAACCGGCAAAGTTGCCATCATCACCGGCGCCGCCCAAGGACTCGGCCGCGCCATCGCCCTACGCTACGCCGAAGAAGGCTGCGCCCTTTCGCTCTCAGATCTTAATCTGGAGGGTGTGCAGGAGACGGCGGCGCTGGCCGCTGAACACGGCGTCGCCACTGCCATCTTCCGCACCAATGTCACCGTGCGCGCCGACGTGGACGCCATGGTGCAGGGGACCATCGACCAACTCGGCGGCGTGGACATCCTGGTGAACAACGCCGGTATCTTCTTCAACGCCCGCTTTGAAGAAATGACCGTTGAACAGTGGCAGCGTACTCTGGACGTCAACCTGACCAGCCTCTTCCACATGACGCAGTCGGTGGTGCGCCATTGGCTGGCGGCGCAGAAGGGAGGCAGCATCGTCAACCTGTCTTCCATCAGCGCCTATGTCGCCTTCACCGACTCTTCCGCCTACTGTGTCACCAAGGCGGGCGTCACCGAACTGACCAAATGTCTGGCCATGGAGTTCGGTCCTTTCGGCATCCGCGCCAACGCCATGGCCCCCGGCATCATCGCCACCGACATGACAGCGCGTTCGTTGGCCGATCCCGAACTCTCCGGCGGCTGGATGACGCGCATCTCGTCGCGTCGCTACGGCACCCCCGACGACGTGGCCAACCTGGCGCTCTTCCTGGCGTCGGACGAATCGAGCTACATCAACGGCGAAATGATCACCGTCGACGGCGGTGCCACCTTCGCCTGGCCCAAACCCGCCGACGCTGATCGGACCGTTAGATAAAAAAGGAGAGTTTCACCGCAAAGGCGCAAAGAATGCCAAGAAAAGCACAGCGCAAAAGGCAAAGAAAAGGTGCAATAGAAGATTAGGCATTTCTTTTCTGGCCCTTTGCGCCCTTTGCGCCTTTGCGGTGAAATCTCAGTGCGATTGAAGGAATGGATGACGACATGAGCATTAACTTTAATGAACTAATCCAGTTTACGCAGTCGCTCGTCCGTGTGCAGACGCTTTCGGGCGAAGAAGAACCGGCGGTGGCGCTGGCCGCCGCCGAGATGAGACGGCTGGGCTTCGACGAGATCTTTACCGACGCCAACGGCAGCTTGATCGGGATTGTCAACGGCGCGCGGACAGGGCCGACCCTGCTGCTCGACGCCCACTGCGACACCGTAGGCGTGGCCCCCGGCGTACCGTGGACACACGATCCCTTCGGCGCAGAAATCGTGGACGGGCGCATGGTCGGCCGCGGCACGTCGGACATGAAGGGCGCGCTCGCCGCCATGATCCACGCCGCGGGGACAGTGGACCGCCGCCGCCTGGCCGGCCGCGTCGCCGTCAGCGCCACGGTGATGGAAGAGGTGATGGAGGGGGTCTCACTGGCCACGGTGATGGAGATCGTGCGCCCTGATTTCGTCGTTATCGGCGAGGCGACGGATCTCAACCTCAATCATGGTGGGCGCGGCCGCGCCGAGATCCACATCGAAACCATCGGCAAGCCGGCCCATTCCTCCAGCCCACAGCTTGGCGTCAGCGCCGTGGAGCTAATGATCGACGTCATGGCCGAAATCAAGCAACTGGCGCTGCCCACCGATCCGCTGGCAGGGCAGGCGCTGATGGTGCTCACCGACATCATCTCCGATCCCTATCCCGGCTACTCGGTGATCCCCAGCCGTTGCCGTGCCACCTACGATCGGCGGCTGCTGCCGGGCGAGGAGATGCAAAACGTCGTCGCCGCCATTGAGGCGTTGCCGGCGCTACGCTTTGGGACGGTTCAGATCGCGCAGGGAGAGCACGTCACCTATACTGGGGCGACGCTGGCCGCGCCCAAGTTCTTCCCCGCCTGGAAGTTTGAGGTGGGGCATCAACTCATCCAATCGGCGATGGCCGGTTTGCACCGCGCCGGGCTGTCACCAAAGCTGAGTGCCTACCAGTTCTGCACCAACGGCGCGCACAGCGCAGGCAATGCCGGTGTCCCTACCATCGGCTTCGGCCCGTCCACCGAAGGCCACGCCCACATCGTAGACGAATATATCGAGTTAGAAGATCTGCGCGCCGCCGCGAGGGGATACGTGGGGATTGTTGAAGCAATTCTAGGATAATTTGCGATTTGCGATTGACGATTGACAATCGTCAATCGAAATTGCCTCAATCAAAAATCGTCAATCGCAAATCGTCAATCG
This sequence comes from bacterium, assembly GCA_016124945.1. Classification (GTDB taxonomy): domain Bacteria; phylum Chloroflexota; class Anaerolineae; order Caldilineales; family Caldilineaceae; genus RI-153. Next base: position 49,760 of record WGMT01000069.1, read on the forward strand.
CAAATCGTAAATAAGGAGAAAATTATGTCGTTTGACCTAACCAACAAAGTCTCCATCGTGACCGGCAGTGGTTCGGGGATTGGGCGCGCGATTGCGCTGGATTTTGCGGCGGCTGGGGCGCGGGTGGTGGTGGCTGGGCGCACATTGTCGAAGGCGGAGAGCGTAGTGGCTGAGATTGAGGCCGTTGGCGGCGAGGCGATTGCTGTGGCGGTGGATGTCTCCCGCGGCGAGGACGTGCGGGGCATGGTGCAGGCCGCGCTAGACCGCTTTGGCCGTATCGACGTGCTCGTGCAGAATGCCGGCATCAGCCCGGCGGGCAGCATCACCGAAATCAGCGAAGACGAGTGGGACGAGTGCATCGCCGTGGACCTGCGCAGCGTCTTTTTGGGGGCCAAGTACACCGTCCCTGTGATGCAGCAGCAGGGCGGCGGTGTGGTGATCAACGTGGCAGGCACGCTGGGCATCCGTCCTTGCCGGGGGAAGGCAGCCTATGCCGCAGCCAAGGCGGGGGCCATCAACCTCACTCGCGCTATTGCCTTAGACTATGCGCGTGACCGCGTGCGTTGCAATGTGATCTGTCCTGGCTACATTGACACGCCGCTCAATGCCGGATTTGACGTAGCCGAGCGGGACCAATTTTTGGATGGCTACCAACCCTGGCCAGGGTTGATTCAGGCCGAGGAAGTGGCCGCCATGGCGCGCTATCTCGCCTCTGATGCGGCAGGGAGTGTCACCGGGCAGGTGTTTGTCATCGACGGCGGACAGCAGACAGGGATCTTCTGAAAAGGTGTAATTCAACTTGGGGCACTGTTCGCGCCAAGGTTGAATTAGACCCCTTCTGAAATTGGCTCTTGACTCTCCCCTGGCTGGAGGGTGTAGAGTAGGGTTGTCACTGCCGGCCGGCAGATCAACCATAGGAGATAGAAGATCGAATGCTCAAGATCGGAGAGTTCTCAAAGCTGGCGCAGGTGTCGATCAAAACGCTGCGCTACTACGCCGAACTGGGGCTGCTCAAGCCCGACTGGGTGGACCGCTACACAGGCTATCGTTACTACACGCTGCAACAACTGCCGCGGCTCAACCGCATCCTCACGCTCAAGGAACTTGGCTTTCCGTTGGTGCAGATTGAGCGTCTGCTCCACGAAAATCTGAGCGTAGACGAACTGCGCCGCCTGATGCGACTGCGCCAGGCCGAACTTGAAGAACATGTACGCGTCGAGCAGATGCGCTTGGATCAGGTAGCGGCCCGGTTACGTCTCATCGAGCAGGAAGGACGGCAACCTCACTACGAAGTGGTGACCCGTCCTATCCCGGCGATGCTGGTGGCGGGCATCCGAGACACCGTAGAGGGCGATGGCAACGTACGCCACCTTTTCGAGGAATTGCGCCACTCCGTCGCCGAATGGGGCATCACGCCAGGACCGCTGACACCCTTCATCGCCGTCTACTACGACTGGGAGTACTGTAGCAGCGTCGAGGTGGTGGTTCCTCTCGACAAAAGACGGCGAGCGCGCGGACGAGTCGAGATCCACGAACTGCCCGGCATCGACACCGCCGCCTGCCTTGTGCATGAAGGGCGCAGCGATCAATTCACTGCGGCCTACCAGGCGTTGACTCAGTGGACACAAGTCCACGGCTATCGCAGGGCTTCGCACAATCGAGAAGTCTACCTGCAGGGCTTCGCCGACGACGGGGCAGACGAAAGCTTTGTCACCGAGTTCCAACTTCCTGTAGAACCCGTATCCCTCAGCAAAATCTACGCAATGGAGACACAGATCATGGAACCGACGATTGTTAACAAAGAAGCGTTTGCCGTGGTGGGCCTGCCCTTCACCGGCTTCATTAGCAGTGCGCCCTATGCCGACGGCGAGAACAACAACGAGATCGGCAAAGTTTGGGACGTGTTTAACGCCCGCTACGAGGAAGTACCCAATATCACCGGCCCTACCTGCGGACTCTGCTTCGCCATGCCCAACGACAAGGAACCCTGGTACATCGCCGGCGTGGAAGTTTCTCAGGTGACCAATCTGCCTGCCGGTATGATTAGCAAGCACGTCCCCGCGCAGCGATACGCTGTCTTCCCCTGCACGCTGAAGACGATTAGCGACACCTATCGCTACATCACCGAGGAATGGCAGCAGAAGTCGGGCTACGAACACGCCGAATCGCCCGACTTCGAGTACTACGACGAACCGTTCGATCCGGTTAGCCCACAGGATATGAAGCTCAAAGTCTACTGGCCGATTAAGTAGGAAAGTCTGCAAGTGGCAGGTGGCAAGTCAATGTCATTAAGCTAAGCGACCAGTGCTCGAATATGCGCAGAGTGAGCACCCCCAGGTGCGGCTGTGCTGGTATAGACCGCACCTGAAGGTACTCACTCTGCGTTTAACTTAATGACATGAGGTGGCAGGTGGGGGATCTCCTGTTAGGTATGAACAGTGCCAGGTTCGCTACCTTAGCAGGGAGACTCACCGGCCCGTGCCCGTGGTACTGTTCACCACTTGCTTGAGAATTGCTTATCTTGCGAAGATCGAAAGGGGGAAGCAAGCGCTTCCCCCTTTAGTTTTCTTCTGTCAAATGACCTACCGACGGTCAAACACTCAATGACATGCTTCGTTGTCTGCACTGCGTCACTCGTCGAACTCAGTCGAGTTTCGTTTAACCGAGTTCCAGTTGACGGAGTTCCAGTTGACGGAGTTCCAGTTGACGGAGTTCCAGTTGACGGAGTTCCAGTTGACCGAATTCCAGTTGACGGAGTTCCAGTTGACGGAGTTCCAGTTGACCGAATTCCAGTTGACGGAGTTCCAATTGACCGAATTCCAGTTGACTGAATTCCAGTTGACCGAATTCCAGTTGACCGAATTCCAGTTGACGCTGGCCCAATCGATGGTTTCGTCGCCGTTCTGGCTAGCCCAGTAGGCGATCATGGCCATCTTGGCCAGCAACATGTGTGGCATCACGTCCTGGTTGGCCAGGGTGGTGTTCGTGCTGCGAACCGCTGCCCGAATGTCGAGGTAGCTCGTTTTCTGAGTGCAATTGCCCACGAGTCGGATGTTGTCGATGTGGAATGCAGGTTGCCACGCGCCGGTGCGATCCTGGATAGTGATGCGTTTGATGTCTGAGATGTTGCCCAGGGCGCTGATCGGGATCGTGTATTCTTGCCACACGTTTGGCACCAGATCGATGGCGACCTTGTTTGGGCTTTCGGCTGTCGAATCATCGGCATAGGTATAGACCTGCAGCCGATTGGCCGTGGTGCCGTTCGTCCCGGCTCCATAGGCCCAAAAGCGAATCGCTGTGACATCTCCAGGATTGATCCAGTTGTTGGCTCGCAGTGAGAGCGCCGCCCACGGTTGATCCAGGTGTACGCTCCAGGCTTTGGCGTTATTCATTAAAGAGATTTCGTTGACGCTGCCGCCCCAAGACCAGTTTTCCCAGCCATCGGTCAGCTTGCCGTTGTAGTAGGTCGTCAGCACGCATTCAGATGCACCCATCTGCAGCGACACAGGCGCGCCGGTGCTCATCAACCTGCCCTTCACGGCGTCCGGCGTTAGATTAGGTTCGTTGCTGAGCAGTAGCGCCACAACGCCTGCTGCTACACCCGCCGCCATCGACGTGCCCGACATACGGAAGTAGTAGCTGCCATTTGGGCCCGTCACCACATGAGCCGGGTGGTTGACGGCCAGATTGGCGTCGTCGCTGGCGAGCGGGGCAATGATATCTGTGCCGGGGACAATCACCTCAGGCTTCATGAAACCGTCGTTGGTGTAACCGTAGGCGGTGTAAGGCGCAATAATGTCGTCGGTTTTGGCCACTGTCGACTTATCGTCAGTCGCTCCCACCGTGATCACGTAGGGGTCGTTGGCGGGCGGGTAGATGATGCCGGCATCTGCATTGTCTCCGTTGTTGCCGCTGGAGACAACCACCACCACGCCGCTGAACCAGAGCATTTGCATGGCTGCGCTGAGCGGGTTGTTGTGGTAAGACTCGGCTACCGTGCTGTTAAGCGACATGTTGACGACACGGATCTTGTACAAATCTTTGTTCTCGAAGACCCACTGCAAACCGGCGACGACGCCTGAAGTTGTGCCTGCGCCGTAGTCGTTGGTCACTTTAACGTCGATCAGCTTGGCTTCGGGGGCCACACCGATGTAGCTGCCGTAGGATTGCTTGCCATTGCCTGCGGCTGCGCCTGCCACATGGGTGCCGTGGCCGTAGAAGTCGTCGATGACGCCGCCGTTTGTGAAGTCAACCCGGGCTACAATGCGGCTATGTCCTGCTTTGTTGGTTAAGTCGGGGTGTTCGGCGATACCACTGTCCAAAATTGCAATCGTAACGCCCTGGCCCTGCTTTTTGATACTTTCATTCCAGACGTCGCTGGCACCCACTACCTGCGGGTAGATCGTTTGCAGGTTGGTTGTGTCGATGCAGTCGGTGCAGATGGGCACCGGTGTTGGGGTAGGCGCCGGCACAGCGGCAACCGTCCACTCAATTTGTACATTGTCAATCGAGACCCATTCACCCCATTCCCAGTTTTGGTCCAGGTTGGCGAAGCGAATCGTTGTATCGGCAGAACGATAGCCACTGATGTCAAGGCTGTACGTGCCCGACTTGTGACCATCAAATGTGGTCAGTAGCGTAAATGGACCGTTGCGGTTGGTGGCAATCAGGAGTGACAGCCTCTCCCCAATATCAAGTCCGAACGTCTGCCAGTTGAAGCTCAATACTGCGCTCTGTGCTTCAACCAGGTTGACGCTGCGGCGGATTTCTTCGTAATTCTGAAAAGCATAGTGAAAGCGCAGTGCGTTGTTCACTATACCCACATAATCGCCGCCGATAGGGCCGGCCGTGCCATCTAGATCCCGTTCGATCCAAGGTGTGGACCATGAAACGTTGCCATTGTTGTTGCTGTAGGTGGCGGCGTTGAATTCATCGCGTACCCGTAGCACACTGCCTGCCGCCCACACTTCCAACTCTGTGATTGTGTCGGGCTGTGGGCCGGTTATGTAGGGCAGGTGGATGGCATGGGTAAGGTCGGGGGCAATTACCGTATGGCGCACCTGCACAAAATCCAGGTAAAAGCGCGCACCTGCACTCATGCCTGGCTCACTCATAAAGCGTAGTTGAATCTGCTGCCCTGCCCATTGGCTCAGATTATACGCGCTAATTTGCAGAGAAGAATCGGTAACCGGACCGGTCGTTCGGTCGATGAGCTGCCAGGACGCACCATGATCGGTTGAAACCTCAATGCGTATAGCGTCACCGGCTTCGAAGCTTTTACGGCGGAAACTAAGATTCATGGTGGCCTGGCTGCTCAAAGCCAGATCCACCGAGGTTTGAATACCCTTGCCGCCATTTTGAATGCGCAGACCTTCCTGCTTGCCACCGAAGAAATGGGTCAGGAGCACATCGCCGGCTTCCATGCCGTCATCTTCGCCGATTTCGTACCAGCGCCAGTTGACTACACGTGTCGACGCTGTATTACTTAGCGAAAATTCTTCGAGCAGTACTTCTTCACCGATTTTTTCACCGCTATCAAAGACGGGCGCATCGAGGCTGATCCAGCGCACACCGTCAATCGCCGCCAGCCTGGTGATCTGTCCAGCCGGCAAATCGATGACCATTGCCCCAATCAGCCAAAGGTGATTGATCACAGAACCACCAAGCGCCCTGACCTGCGTCGTCAGTGCTTCAAGATCCCCACTAAACTGAACAATCAGGCGTGGCGTCAGATCTGGTTCTTCCTGTGCCAGCGACAACAAGAATGGTTGTACGTTTGCCGCACTGCTTGCCACTGAACCAGCTTGAGGGCTACTGCAACTTGCCAGTGGCAGCAACGCAATCAGTTGCAAGGTTAGCAAGAGGTGCATCAAACTACGTCGCATCAATGCCGTCTGGCGAAGATCAGGGAGCCTGTCATACCAAAGCTGATCTTCCATCTTTTGCTCCATTCGTACGTGAGTATTTGTCACTATTTGAAGCTAACTCACCTATCATATATATGATCTGAGCGCTCGTTATTGTTATCGATATTGAATTGCATAATATTTATTACAGATGGCTGACATTTGATAAGTTTATGCGTAAATTCAATTATAAAAATACGATATTAAACCTACTTGTGTTTATCAAACGCCAAACGGCCTATTTCGCTACGATAGCGGCTATGAATCTACCTAGACAGTGCTTAAGCAACTTTCGCCACACAACACAAAAAGGGGGGGAAGCCCAAGCCTCCCCCCCTTTTTTGCCTAATCTAGTTGGTCGTAAACCGGAACCGTTGTGAACTGCGTCTACTACCTGCGGCCACTCCTCTAGTCGTCGAACTCTGTGGAATTGCGTTCCACCGAGTTCCAGTTGACCGAATTCCAGTTGACTGAATTCCAGTTGACTGAATTCCAGTTGACTGAATTCCAGTTGACTGAATTCCAGTTGACTGAATTCCAGTTGATGGAGTTCCAGTTGATGGAGTTCCAGTTGATGGAGTTCCAGTTGACTGAATTCCAGTTGACAGAGTTCCAGTTGACAGAGTTCCAGTTGACAGAGTTCCAGTTGACACTGGCCCAGTCGATGCTTTCGTCGCCGTTCTGACTGGCCCAGTAGGCGATCATGGCCATCTTCGCCAACAACATATGCGGCATCACATCCTGGTTGGCGAGCGTCGCATTCGGATTGCGAATTGCAGCCTTTATATCGAGATAGCGAGTCTCCTTCGTGCAATTCCCCACCAGGCTGATTTTGTCGATGAGGAAGGCAGGCTGCCCGGCCCCGGTGCGATCCTGAATGACGATGTGCTTGATATCGCTGATATTGCCCAGGGCGCTGACAGGGATCGTGTACTCTTTCCACTGATTCGGCGCCAGATCAACAGCTACCTTATTCGGGCTTTCGTTCGAATTATCGTTCGCAAATGTCCAAACTTGTAGACGATTTGCGGTGAAATGTGTCGTAGAAGTGCCGTAGGCCCAGAAGCGAATGGCGGTGACATCACCTGGATTGATCCAGTTGTTGGCACGTAGCGAGAGTGCAGCCCACGGTTGATCCAGGTGTACGCTCCATGCCTTTGCATTGTTTTGTAAGGAGACTTCGTTGACATGACCGCCCCAAGACCAATTTTCCCAGCCTTGCAGGAGTCTGCCGTTTTGATATGTTGTCAGCGTACACTCGCCGACACCCATTTGGGGCGTCACCTCTCGGCCTGTACTCATCAACCGGCCCTTAACCTCATCGGGGGTTAAGTCTGGTTCGGTGCCGAGCAGCACAGCTACAGCGCCTGCGGCCACAGCCGAAGCCATCGATGTGCCCGACATGAGGAAGTACTTGTAACCGCCGATCCCAGGCCATATCCGATCCGGGTGTCGAAGTGCCAGATTGGCATCGTCGCTGGCAAGTGGCGCAACAATGTCGGTGCCGGGGACGACGATTTCAGGTTTCATGAAACCGTCATTCGTGTAGCCATACGCTGTGTAGGGCGCCACAACATCGTCCGTGGTATCCACTGTCCACTGATCTGTGACCGCACCGACTGTAATCACAAAAGGATCGTTGGCCGGCGGGTAGATGATGCCGGCGTCTGCTTTGTCTCCGTTGTTGCCGCTGGAGACCACCACCACCACACCACTGAACCAGAGCAACTCTACGGCAGCGCTCAGTGGGCTGTTATGGTAAGACTCGGCCACCGTGCTGTTCAGCGACATGTTGACAACACGGATGTTGTACTTGTTTTTGTTCTCGAACACCCATTGCAGGCCGGCGACAACACCCGATGTGGTGCCGGCGCCCTGGTCATTGGTCACTTTGACATCAACCAGGTTGGCTTCGGGGGCCATGCCGATGAATAGACCGTAGAGACTTTGGCCGTTACCGGCTGCCGCGCCTGCCACATGTGTGCCGTGGCCGAAGAAGTCGTCAACTGTGCCGCCATTGGTGAAATCAACCCGGGTCAGGACTCGGCTTTTGCCCGCTCTGTTGGTTAAGTCGGGATGGTTGGCAATGCCGCTGTCGAGGATGGCAATGGCGATGTTTCTGCCCCGCTTCTTGACTGATTCGTTCCACATGTTGCTGGCTCCCAGCACTTGAGGGTAAACACTCAGTAGCATGCTGGTGTCAATGCAGTCAGTACAAACCTCGGGCATGGGCGGCGTCGGCGGGGGCGCAGGTGTAACTGTCCACTCGATCTGGATGTTGTCAATTGAGGCCCAGTCACCCCACGACCAGTTGCGGTCTTGATTTACAAAGCGGATCGTCGTATCGGCGGAGCGGTAGTTGCTGATGTCGACACTGTAGGTGCCCGATTGACTACCATCAAAAGTGGCCAGGCGTGTGAATGGCCCATTCCGACTGGTGGAAATGAGCAGCGACAATCGTTTGTCCCTGTTTAAGCGATTGGTGCGCCAGTCGAAGGTGAGGAGAGCACTTTCCGCATCAGACAGGTCTGCGCTACGGCTAATATATTCCAGGTTTCTAAACACATAATAGAGCCGCAGGGCCTGGTCGGTGACGCTGATGTATTCTCTACCAATTGGCCCACGGTGGCCGTAAGGATCATGTTCGATCCAATCCGTCGACCAGGATACGTTGCCATTGTTGTTGCCAAATGAGGCTGAGTTGAACTCGTCGCGGACCCTGAGTACGCTGCCGGCCGCCCGCACTTCTACTTCTTCAATGGTTTCGGCTTGCGGCCCAGCCACATATGGAACATGCACTGTGTAGTTGCGTTCAGGCATTACCTTGGTATGGCGGATCTGTACGAAGTCGAGGTAGAAACGGGCTTCGGCGCCAAAGGCCAATTCGCTGATGAAGCGGAGATTGATGGGTTGGCCCACCCACCGCCCCAGATCATAGGCGCTGATCTGGATTGTGGCATCTGTTACAGGGCCGGTGATTCGATCAACGAGTTGCCAGGATGCGCTGTTGTCTGTTGAAACCTCGATGCGGATGGCATCGGTTGCTTCAAAGCTCTTGCGGCGAAAACTTACGTGTAACGTAGCCTGATTACTCAAGGTCAGGTCCACCGAGGTTTCGATGCCCTTGCCGCTGTTCTGAATACGCAGCCCTTCCTGTTGACCGCCGAAAAATTGGGTGAGGACGACGTCACCTTCTTGCGTGCCGTCGTCTTCGCCAACTTCATACCAGCGCCAGTTGACAACACGCGTCGATCCGGCATCGCTGAGCGAAAACTCCTCTGTCAACACCTCTTCGCCGTTACCTTCGCTGCTGGTGCGTATCGGCGCGTCTAGACTTACCCAGCGGACGCCCTCAACCGACGCCAGCGCCGAAACCTTTGCTGCCGGTAGATCAACAACCAATGCACCGATCATTTCGAGATGACTCACCACTGAGCCACCAATCGACTCGATTTGTGCTGTAACTGTCTCCGCATCACCGCTGAACTGGACAATCAGGCGCGGCATCAGATCCGGTTCTTCTTGCGCCAGGTTCAACAGGAGCGGCTGCACTTTCGCCGCCGCACTGCTTGACATCGCAACAGGCGTAGGCGCACTGCAACTTGCTAATGGCAAAAGCGCAATGATCTGCACAATAAGCAAGAGATGCATCAATCGACGCCGAAACGCAGATGTGTTGCGGAACTCAGGAAGCCGGTCGTACCAAAGCTGATCTTCCATCGTGTAACTCCAATCGTATATGAAGGCTTGCTACCCGTTCTCAGGCTTCAACCAAATGTTGACACCTCTATTCAAGTGATGCGGGCAACATACTATCTTGTTATGCCTTACTGACTCTATAAATTTGAGTCTTAATGTATCTATCGAGAGCCAAGCTTGCGGGAAACATTACAATTGGCTGATGAAATATAAACTAATACGTGCATTTTTGTGCGCTTCTACTGAATTGTATCTAGTGGGTTCTGCTGAAACACCTGAATCTCTATTGACTTTCAACATAGCAAAGGGCGTTCCCTGCTTTGTTGACAACACGAATCGTTTCAGTTTTGCGAAGACAGTAGGTCATTTGTTGAGCGAGCCGACGCGGAATTTGGAGGTGGTTTGCCAAATCAGCAGTGGTGAAGGGAGAGGGGAGCGTGGGGGGCAATAACTGTGCCGACGCCTCGGGGTTGCCGATGTGGTGCTGCTCGTTGACTGTCAGCAGCCTCCGCTCGTGGACAACCCAGCCTTTGCGACGCCAACCGCGTTTGCCATCGAAGTGTTGAACTTCTTCCATGTCGATGAGCAGCACTTCTAACTCGAAATTAGGGTGTTCGAGCAATTGTGGAATTGCCACCAGTGGCGCAAAGACATCGTGTAGCCGCCCTCGTTTGGGCGATTTGCGATGGCTGATCGGTTGCGCATCATCACCAATTTTGGTGATCCACTTGGTTTGTGCAATTGGATGGACCAGGCGAATAGGGTGAAATGCCAGTAAGTTAGAAAGTTTGCGGGCGATGGGGCTGAATGCACCTGTCTGAATTTCGATGAGCAGATCCCCACGCACGAGGTCGATGACATAGTTGTGCATCGGCACTTCTATGTCATCGCCCGGGGCAGCGTACCACTGCTTCAACGCGGCGTGGAGTGGATTTTCGTTGAGGGTTCCAATGTTCATTGTTGCGATTTTACACCACCGTGCCACTGCGGGCAGATAGATGTGATGGACCCCTGCCGGTGTGGTATCGCTTAAGGTGACAACGTCGATCAGGGCGCTGCTGGGCCGTTGCGGCGAAGATTGATAGACGTTGAAGATCAGCGTCGCAGGGCGACCGGCCAGCTCGCTGAGGTTAAAGAAGCGATAACGCCAATCCATCCCGGTCTCCTGTACATAGAGATAGCGTGGCGCTTCGCCTTCCGCCGTCACGATCACCTCGAATCGGTCGTGACCAGGTTCACTTTCCTCGCTTTCGAAGCGGTAGGCCAGCGCTAGATAGGGCTGCCCAGAGGGAATGCCGATTGTCTGGGCAACGGTGCTGTTGCCGCCGTCGCTGCCTTCTGCGCCAGGCACGCCAGGGTTGGGGACAAAGGTTGTCGCCAGCCGCAGGGCATGATCGCCGGTACCCGATTGCTGCTGCACCGCCAGGGGTGAACTGCCCGACGGCTGCCAGCCGCTGAGTCCGTCTTCAAAGCTGCCGTTGACGATGGCGTTGGCTGTGGTGGTATGTAGAAGCATCAACTGTGTGCTTCCCTGAAATGAACGCCCACGATGGACAACCTGCCCGGCGACGACAATGTCCCAGTTGCCGATAGGAACATTGAGGGTGAAGACGCCGTCCTCGCCGGTGTGGGTGACTCGGCCTGCGATCTCCACCTGAGCGTTCACCACCGCTGCCCCGCGGGGATCGATGACCGTCCCCTGTACAGAGACGCTGTCGCGGACGGTGGTTTGGGCCAGTGGGATAAGCTGTGTCAGCGCATTGCCGGCTCTGTCCACCGCCAGCAGAGCAAACTCGTAGCGGCGCTCCATCTCGCCCAAATAGGTTGAACTGCCGGTTGCTGGTAGATTTTCTTGCCACAGTTGCCAATCGCCGCCGTCGATACGCGCCCAGAGCGAGGTGGATGCGACATTCGAGCCGAGATCCCGGGCCGTCCACTGCACGGTGAAGGCCGGCGCAACCACCTCGGGCAGCGGGGTGATGCCAACGCTAGGTGGTGTGCTGTCCTCCTCAATCAGGAGGAAAGGCGTGCCGTAGATGCCGATGTTGGTGTATTCCCGCGGCGGCCAGTTGAAGTTGGTGGCACCGGGCAGGTGAACGCTGTAGTTGCCGTCTACCGGTTGCAGGATGGTTTCGCTGCCGTCCAGGGCAACCAGCCGCGCCGAAGTGCCTACGGCAGGAACCGAAGCCACGATGTCATTGGCGACGATGGACCAGATCATCAGGCGGCGTTCACGCAGCCCCGGCTGGTAAAAGGCCACTCGCCGCAATTGGCGGTTTTGCTGTATATCCCCCCAAATCACCTCTACATCGGCCAACAGTTGTGTGGCCACCTGGAAGGCGCGGTAGGCAGGACGTACCTCTGCATTGGCCGGCGAGCAGTAGCTGCTTGATTCATTCTTGGCCAACCCAAAACCATCAGGCGAGTTGACGGCGACAGTGTTGCCACAGTCGTCGTGGAGCATAAAGTGGAAGATTGGCCCGCCGCCGGCCAGCCGCGTGTAGGCTATGTTTTGCCAGATGTAGGCGGCTTGCTCGTGTGGTCGGGCACGCCAGTCGCTCGGGCAGGTCGGCCCAGGGTAATCGTCGCAGATGGGGACGCCGCTCTCTGTGATCCAGATCGACTTTTCACCCCAGCCTGCGTTGACCAAGGCGTTGCGCACTTTGTTGGTGTAATCAAAGCCGTGCCACGAGAGCGAGTAATGATGGCTGGCGGCAGCGTCGAAAAAGCCGTTGTACTCAGCCGCCATCGGGTCGGCGCGCAGTGCATCCACAAGATCATAGAGCCATTGACCGTTGGCGAAGTGGGCCAATCCACCCCACATCACGGTGGCAGCGGGATCGTGGAGTTTGATCACCAGGTAGGCCACTTTGAGCAGGCGCGCATATTCCTGGGGCGTGCCCGACCAAAAGTGACAGAGATCCGGCTCGTTCCAGATCTCCCAGTGGCGCACGTTGACGCCGATTACGCCGCCAGGACGGTATCGCTGTACAGCCTGTTCCACGAATCGCGCCCAGTAGTTGTCTGGATTGGCTACCTTGCCTGGGCCAGGGATGTCGCTGCCGTCGCTGAAAATGGGATTGTAAAGGCCTGACGGCGCGGGTGGTCCTTGGGTGCGGTCGCAGGTGGATTGGCTGTTGACGTTGCCGGCGTAGCGCACAAAGCTGCCGCCGATGGTCGGCATTGAGGCGGTGGGTGCGCTACGGGCGTAATGTCCCGGCGTGCCGAGAAGGATGGCCAGAGTGGGCAACCCGGCTGCTTCGTTGGCTTGAAGGACATTGTCCTGCGCGGCCCAGTTGAAGTTGCCGTAGCTTGTCTCAATCCGATCCCAGTAAATGGGGAAGCGATCCATCTGCGCGCCACTGTCAATCCCCCGTTGGATGCGTTGTGGTCCGCTGGGGGTTTCGGCCGAATTGATGAAAGCCAACCCAAAGGTGGGTTCATCACTGTTGGGGGCGGGGATGGTTGAACCGGAGGCGCCGTCTATCTCTTGCGCCAGGATGGCTGAAGCACCGTTTTGCTGTGAGTGGGCAAAGTTGAACAACAGCGTGGTCAACAAAGTCAGCATACAGAGACGAGTACAGCCTGCCTGTATGCGCCGCAGATGGGGCGTCCATGTCGTTTTCGCTTGTGCGTCCATAATCTCAACTGTTAAGTGAACAGGCTGTGCAGCGGTTCAATACGTGCGGCCATCGCCTGTCATAGCCGGACATGGCACCATTCTAACATGCCGCGAAGGTCGTGCAAGTGTGAAAGTACGTAGCGGTCTGCAACTACTTTGGCATTCTTGGCCGGCTGATCGATATCAATTTGCCAGTGGGCTTCCTTTACTTTTTGTGTAAGCCGGTAAAGATCAAGATACGTAAAATTACAGAATCGGTAACGCATTCATTACACATAACAATGTGTTCTTTGTTACAATCCGTTTAGCTGTTGTGCGTTAACGTGTATGGGGTAGACGTTAATGTCTTGAAAAACTCAGATGTTTCTTAATAACTCAATTTTCTGTCCATAGTGAAAGCCGCAAGCGACCACTACCCCACAGCTCGATTCATTTGGTTTTTGTGCGGACGGATATCAAGGACGTCCCATGGCAACAATTGCCCTCGATCCTTTGCTGGTCGCCAAAATTAATGCACTATTGGCTTCGATGCAAAGTAGAGCAGAGCAGGAGCAGTTTACAACTGAAGATATTTTGGAATTGTTCGAAACCTTTCTGGTTGAACAGGCCCAACGCCCTCAAGCATCGAAAGAATTTGTGGTACGCCGAACACAGCCTGTAAAAGAACCGATGTAGAGCTGCTGGAAAGGTAGACTTCACAGTCGCCGTCTACACGTATACATAGATGGCGTCAATTTAATGATGTTCTTTTTTAGGCAGAAAGAGCCGCCCCATTTGAGGCGGCTCTTTCTATTTGGGATGCGTCTACGCTCCTTTCCGGTTTGATTACCAGCGCACTTCGCTTAACTTCACAGGTCGATTCTCTTCCAGCGACATACGCGCCGCGATACCCATGATCACAGGGATCTTGCCGTCCACGCCGGTGACGGACACCGGCTTGTCTTGAAGGACGGCGTCAACGAACTGCTGGAGTTCGCTGACGTAACTTTCCACATAACGCTGCATGAAGAAATTGAGCGGCAGATCGCGCCGCACCGATTCAGCAGTACTGACGACGGCGCTGTTCGGATAATTGTTGCCAGTAGACACTGACCCCTTGCTGCCCAGCACCTCCACCCGTTGATCGTAGCCATACACGGCCTGGCGGCTGTTGTCGATGACGCCAAACGCGCCGTTCGTAAACTTCAGCGTGATCAGCGCCGTGTCGAAGTCGCCCGCCTCGCCGATGTCAGGATCAACCAACACGCCCGCCGCCGTGTAGATCTCTTCCACTTCGCAGCCCATGAGGAATCGGGCCATGTCGAAGTCGTGGATCGTCATGTCGAGGAAGATGCCACCGGAGTTGCGGACGTACTCCATGGGTGGCGGCGCAGGATCGCGGCTGATGATGTGCATCAGATGCGGTTGGCCGATTTCGCCGCTGGCAATCGCTTGTCTCACACGGGCATAGTTGGCATCGAAACGGCGGTTAAAGCCGATCTGCAACTTGACCCCGGCTCTTTCCACGGCTTCCAATGCTTTGTCAATCACAGGCAAATTGAAATCGATGGGCTTCTCACAAAAGATGTGTTTGCCCGCCGCTGCCGCTTCCTGAATGATCTGCGCATGGGTATGTGTGGCCGAACAGATCACAACGGCGTCAATAGCAGGGCTTTTGATGATCACCTGGTAATCTGGCACGGCAAACTTGACACGGAAATCATCGGCACACGCCCGCGCCGCCATTTCGTTCACATCGGCGACGATCAACGCGCGTGCGTTGGGAATGCGAAACGCAATATGCTCGGCGTGCAGGCGACCAATGCGCCCGGCACCGATGAGGCCCAGGTTGAGTGGGGTGGACATGGGGATATCCTTGTGATGAGTGGACGGACATGCGAATGACGACTGACGCCGGGCGACTGACGACGGACGACAGTTGTTGAGCGTGTGAGCGATCTGGATATGCGTCCTGGGTCTATTGTCCTGCGTCTCCCTTACAGCGTAAGTGTACGCAAAAACGCCCGATTGCGCCCGGCGCTCTCCTTCGGCGCACCCATGCCGGGGAGGACGTCCTGTTCGACGGTGATGAAGCCGGTGTAATCGTGTGCGCGCAACCATTGGGTAACGGCGGCAAAGTCGACGCAGCCCTGGCCCAGCTCGCAGAAGACGCCATGTCGCACGGCATCGAAGTAACCCCATCCTTGTGCTTTGGCCTGATTGCCCACGTTCGGATCAAAATCCTTGTAGTGGACGTACCAGATGCGGTCGGCGAAGCGCTCCAACGCCGCCATCACCGTCTCACAGCCGCCTGCACCAAAGGCGTAATGCCCCGTATCAAAGACCAAGCCCAACACCGTTGGATCGGTCAATTCGAGGATGCGGGCGATCTCCTCCGGTGTTTCCACGTACCCGGCGCAGTGATGGTGAAAGACGGTGCGCAGCCCGCTCGTTTCTTTGACGGCGCGGGCGATGCGTTCCGCTGCTTGCGCATAGTGATTCCATTCCGCGTCGCTGAGCATCAAATCGGGAGTGACACGACCGGCATTCGCCACCCGCACCGGATCTGTCCCCGCGTCATCGGCGAGGACGAGGAAGGGCTGCACCGACTGTCCTAGCCGCTGCGCCGTTTCGGCCAGCAGCTTTGCCGTGCGTACGGCGGCCTCTTCCCCAACGGCGTGCGCGGCTGGATCACGCAACTTTACGCCGACGTAGGCGCCGGTCATTGTCAACCCACGCTTGCGATACTCGGCGGCCAGCGCGTCGGGCTCTGTCGGCATAAAGCCCCAGTCGCCCAACTCGCTGCCCGTGTATCCCGTTCCCACCAGCTCATCCAACATTTGCGTAAAGTGGTAAGAACGGCCTTCTTTTCCTTCAAATTCCAGCGTGCCCCAGGAGCAGGGGGCGTTGCCGACAGAGATTGTGGACATTATTATCGTCCTTTTGTGGGAAGGACGTAGTGCGTGGTGCGTCGTGCGTCGTGCGTGTACAAGTGAAGGAAGTGATTTCTACATTGGTTCGCGTTTTGCCCTCTACGAGCATGGTGTTCCCAATGACCTCTCAGTTCGTCGACAGGCACACGCACCACGCACTACGCATCACGCATCACGCCCAATTCTTGTAATAAAACTCACTACCCTCATCATTCGTCAACCGCGCCATCACCTCGAACATCCACTCGTCGAGGAAGCTGTCGTGGGCGTCGGTGCGGGGGAAGGGGTTGTCGTAGCCCTCGGTGAGGGCGCGACCGGTGAAGTTGAGGCCCATCAACGCCAGTTCGGGCACGTCGATATGACGGACGCCCTCACGTTCCATGATCTTCTGGTTGAGGTTGGCGATGGTCATGCCGCCGGGGATCAAGGGCAGGGCGCGGGTGCGCATCATCGGGTAGAAGATGTCGAGGACGACACGGTCACTGCCGTAGGCGCTGCGCGCTGCTTCCTGCAAATATTCCTTGGGCAGGTAGAGGCTGGTAGAGTATGCGCCCTGTCGCCCGTACTCACGCAGTGAGGGATCGCGGCTGGCCTTGTCCAAACTGCCGCGCCAGTCGGCAAAGACAGACGCTTCCACCGCCACGCCGTTGTCTTCCAGCACTTTGGGGAACGCCACCGCCATCTCGCCCATCACGTAGCGGGTGATGCCGATTTCCTTCTCGGAAAGTGGCTGCAACTCCCACTGGAAGAGACCGTCGGCGTCGACGTCTCGGATGTAGACGGGCGGCATGCCCGGCAGTAAGCCCGAAAGCGCCGCCGCCACCGTGTTGACGTAGATCACCCGATCTGCGCCCGCTTCTTTGAGCGCGGCCAGCAGCGCTTCCAGCGGTGCACCTTCCATCGCCATACCATCGTTGAGCCAGTGGAAGCGTGTGCCCATGCCCGCAGCTTCGGCCCGATCCTGCATGGCTTTGCCCGTCTCGTAGTTGATCGACTTGCTCAGATCGCGCCCCAACACGGTGACGCTGGCCGCTTTCCCCGCGCCCAGCAGCGCCGAAGCAAACGCGCCGCCCAAACCCGGTCCTGTAGCCCCGGCCAGGAGAAAGTGATGGCCCTCGATCCAATCAAGATTGTAGCTTCCATTGTTCAGCAGCGCTTCCTGTTGGCTCCAATTCTTCGTCAGCAACGCCTGCGCTTCGTCGGGGAAGGCAGCGCTCTCCTCCTTGGTGGGGCGCGTAATCGCCGGCGTCCCCTTGCGTACAGGCAGATTCGGATCAGGTTTCCCAAATGGGCTGATGATTGACATGATTGTGATTGTTCCTTGTGTAGTTGATTTTTGGTGATTGGTGACTGGTGATTGGTGATTAGGATCGTGTCAACACCGTGATTCACAATTGGGTTGTCGCTCTGTTTACACGACCCCAATCACCAATCACTTATCACCAATCACCTCTTCCCACGCCCCGCTTGCCCATGATTTTTGCATAGCCTGCTGCACTTGGGCCAATTGGCGGGCGGCTGTGAAACTGGGCTCGCGGGGGACGCCGTCGGCGATGCCTTGCAAAAAGTGATAAGCTTCGATGATTTTGAGATCCTCGTAGCCCATGCCGATGCCGTCGCCGGGGTTGAAGCGCCCGTGCATCGGGTACTTAGGACCCCCGTAGAGTCGGGTATAGCCGTCGTGGTGGGGCGAGTCGGCGGGCAGATAGAGGTCGAGTTCGTTCATGCGCTCGAAATTCCAGCGCAGCGCGCCCTGCGTGCCGTTGACCTCGAAGGCCATCTCACACTTCGGCCCGTAGATGACGCGACACGCTTCCAATGTCCCCTGTACGCCGTTGGCAAATTCCACGAGCACGCCGGCGTAGTCTTCGTTGGTGACAGCACCTCTGGGATCGCCAGGTTTGCCCACGGCGAAGTGCGTCCCCTGCGCCGACGGCAGCGGACGCTCTTTGATGAAGGTTTGCCGATTGGCGACAACCCGCTTAATCGGCCCGGCCAGCATGTGCGCCATGTCTGTGACGTGGGACATGAGATCGCCCAACACGCCCAATCCCGCCTGTTCTTCCTGGAAGCGCCAGGTGAGCAGACCGTGCGGGTTGCTGCCATACATCGAGAAGAAGCGCCCACGGTAGTGGGTCAACTCGCCGAGGACGCCGTCTTCGATCAGTTGGCGGGCGTGCTGCACCAGTGGCGCCCAGCGGTAGTTGAAGCCCACAAACGAGTGGACACCCGCCTCGCGCGCCAGCGCCTCGATCTCTAGCGTCTCCGCGGGCGTGCGGCCTACCGGCTTCTCACAGAAGACGTGTTTCCCCGCCGCAGTGACGGCGCGCACCATCTCCAAGTGCAAAAAGTTGGGCGCGGCCACGTTGACCACCTCCACGTCGGGGTGATCCACCACCGCGCGCCAATCGGTCGTGATTTCGGCGAAGCCCAGCGCTTCCTGCGCCTGCCGCACCCGCGCCGCTACATCGTCGGCGCAGATCACCAGGCGCGGCCGAATCCCGCTGTCGTAAAACCGATCCGCCACCTGCCGATACGACCGGCTGTGGACCATCCCCATCCATCCCATCCCGATCACGCCGATGCCGGGGGAGAAAGTCATTGTGGCTCCTTGAAGATAAAGATTGACGACGCCGCTGAAGACAGCGGGACGACAGACGACGGACGACGGGTTGTCGCCAGGCCCAACCGAACGTGTTATTGGCAGCAACTCACCAATCAAATTATCACTTGCTCAACGGGATCTGTCGTCTGTCGTCCGTCGTCTGTCGTCCGTCGTCTGTCGTCGTCTCTTAGAACTGCCGACTCCACTCCCGCGGCCACCGCTCCACCACCACCTTCGTCTGCGTGTAGAATTCGACGCCGTGACGGGATTGGGCGTGAAGATCGCCGAAGAAACTAGCGTTCCAGCCGCTGAAGGGGAAGAAGGCCATGGGCGCAGCCACGCCGATGTTGATGCCGATGTTGCCCGCATCCGCGAAGTGACGGAACTGGCGCGCTGTGGCCCCGTTGCTGGTGAAGATACAGGCCATGTTGCCGAAGGCGCGGTTGTTCACCAGTTCGATGGCGCTGTCGATGTTGTCGGCGTGCATCAGGCTGAGGACAGGACCAAAGATCTCCGTCTGCGCGATGTCGCTGCCCGGGTTGACGTCGTCGAGGATGGTGGGGAAGACCCAATTGCCGTTCTCATAGCCGTCCACCTGTTTTTGGCGTCCATCGACCAGCACCGTCGCGCCTTCCTGCGCGCCCTTTTCAATCAGACCATTGATGCGCGACTGGCTTTCCTGCGTGATCACCGGCCCCATCTGCACACCTTCGTTAAGGCCATAGCCCACCTTGCGGCTGGTGGCTACGTCTGCCATCATCTCGGTAAAGTTGTTGCGGGCGCTGCCCACCGTAATCGCCACCGACGCCGCCAGACAGCGTTGACCGGCGCAGCCGAAGGCCGAATCGGCCATGATGCGCGTGGTGGTCTCCATGTCGGCGTCGGGCATAATGACAACAGGGTTCTTGGCCCCACCCTGGCACTGGGCGCGCTTGCCGTTGGCCGTGGCGCGGCTGTAGACGTACTTGGCCACCGGTGTGGACCCCACAAAGCTAATCGCCTTGACGCCGGGGTGATCGAGCAGGGCGTCGACGGTCTCCTTGCCGCCATTGACCAACTGCACCACGCCCGCGGGGAAGCCCGCCAGTTCGAGCAGTTCAAACAACTTCTGGCTGCTCATGGAGACTTTTTCACTGGGCTTGAGGATGAAGCTGTTGCCGGTGGCGAGGGCGTAGGGCAGGAACCAGAGCGGGATCATGCCGGGGAAATTGAAGGGCGTAATCGCCGCCACCACCCCCAACGGCTGGCGGAACATGTGCTCGTCGATGCCGCGGGCGATGTCCTCGTTGTTGTAGCCCTGCATGAGGATGGGGATACCGCACGCCACTTCCACGTTTTCGATGCCGCGGCGCATTTCGCCCACGCTCTCGGCGTAGGTCTTGCCGCACTCATTGGTGATGATACGCGCGATCTCGTCGAGGTGTTCTTCCAGCAGCATCTTGAACTTGAACATGTGCTGAATGCGATCCACGGCAGGCGTCTCGCTCCATTCCTTGAAAGCGATCTGCCCGGCCTGCACCGCGGCGTCCACTTCGGCGCCGGGGGAAAGCGGCACCGTGGTCAGCGCCTCTGCTGTGGCGGGGTTGACAATCGTCATCGCCTCGCTCGCCGAAGAGCGCGTCCACTGGCCGTTGATGAAGTTAAGAAGTTGGTTGGGTGTGGTCATGTTGGTTCTCCTGGAGGGGTGATTGGTGATTAGTGATTGGTGATTGGGATCTCGTCGAGAACGTTTTGCGCCAATTGGCGACCAACGCCTCAACACGATCCCAATCACCAATCACTAATCACTAAAGAAAATATCGTTCCTTCGCCCGCATCTCTTCCCACTCCTCGCGGGCGGCTTGCACAGTGTCAACTTCGCTGACCTCGGCCACGGGGACATCCCACCAGCTTTCGTAGCCGGGGACGCCGACGTAGCGGTCGTTGGGAACGTAGATCACGGTGGTACGGTCGATGCCTTTTGCCGTCTCCAGCGCGGTGACGAAATCGGCGCGGCTGGCGCATTCGATCACGTGCGCGCCCAGGCTGCGGGCGTTCATGGCCAGATCGACGGGCAGCGTCTCCACGGCGTCCGCCCGATCCGAGGGCAGGCGGTCGTCCTGGGGGAAGACGTAGCGGGTGCCGAAGCCCTGCGTCCCCACCGAGCGGCTCAGCGCGCCGATGCTTTTGTAGCCGTGATTGTCCATGAGCACGATGGTGAGCTTGTAGCCTTCCTGAATTGAGGTGACGATCTCGTTGGCGAGCATCAAGTAGCTGCCGTCGCCCACCATGACGTAGACCTCCCGCTCCGGTTCGGCCATCTTCACGCCCAGGCCGCCCGCGATCTCATAGCCCATGCAACTGAAGCCGTACTCCAGGTGATACTGCTTAGGATGGCGTGTGCGCCACAGTTTGTGCAGATCCCCGGGCAGGCTGCCCGCCGCGCAGACCATGACGGCGTCGGGATCGCCTTCGTCGTTCACCGCGCCGATCAACTCGCCCTGGCTGGGCAGCGGCTCGTTGCGAATGGCGTAAATGCGATCCACTTCGGCTTCCCATTCGTCGTGAAGTTTCTTGGCGTGGGCGGTGTGCTCGGCGGATGCCGTGAAGCCACTAAGCAGTTCCGCCAATTCCGCCAGCGTGGCGCGGGCGTCACCGATGACGGGGAGGGCAGCGTGTTTGTAGGCGTCGAACTCGGCCACGTTGATGTTGACGAAACGCACGTCGGGCTGCTGGAAGGCCGTCTTGCTGGCGGTGGTGAAGTCGCTGTAGCGGGTGCCGATGCCGATGATCAGGTCTGCATCCCGCGCCAGGACGTTGGCCGCCGACGTCCCGGTTGCCCCAATCGCCCCCATGCAGAGGACGTTGTCATAGCGCAGGCTGCCCTTGCCTGCCATCGTCTCACCCACAGGGATGCCCGTCTGCGCCGCGAAAGAGGCCAGCGCCGCCGTCGCCTCGCTGTAGAGGACGCCGCCGCCGGCGATGATCAGCGGGCGCTTGGCCGCACGAATCCATGCCGCCGCCTCTTTCAACGTCTCCACGTCGGGCCTTGGGCGCGGGATACGCCACACCCGCTTGTGGAAGAGATCCACCGGATAGTCAAAGGCTTCGGCCTGCACGTCCTGGGGCAGACAGAGCGTCACCGCGCCGGTCTCCGCCGGGCTGGTGAGCACGCGCATCGCCTCGGGCAGCGAAAGAATGAGCTGATCGGGTCGGTAGATCCGATCCCAGTAGCGGCTGATGGGGCGGAAACTGTCGTTCACCGAAATGTCCTGGCTGTGCTCCGACTCAAGCTGTTGCAGGACCGGAGCCACGTTGCGCCGAGCGAAGATGTCCCCCGGCAGCAGCAACACAGGGACGCGGTTGATCGTCGCCCCTGCCGCCGCCGTGATCATATTCGTGGCGCCCGGCCCAATCGACGTGGTACACGCCAAGGTCTGCAAGCGGTTCTTGTGCTTGGCAAAGGCCGCCGCCGTGTGCACCATCGCCTGTTCATTGCGCGTCTGGTAGTAACGGAAGTCGGGCGTCTGCATCAGCGCCTGCCCCAGCCCCGCCACATTGCCGTGGCCGAAAATGCCGAAACAGCCGGCAAAAAAGCGCTGCTCCACCCCATCACGGGTGACATACTGACTCTTCAGAAAGTTCACCACGGCTTGGGCCATGGTGAGGCGGATGGTTTGTGTCATTGGGCGCTCCTTGGTGTGAAGAAATGAGTAAGGAGTAATGAGTAGGGTTGGCGGCGATCCTGCCCAATTGGGAAGCGACTTCGTTAACCCTACTCATTACTCCTTACTCATCCATAAATCTCCGGTCGTGCTGGAATTTCAATGTCTACCGCCGCCCCACTCTTCGCAGACCGGATACACGCGTCCGCCACGAGCATGGAGACGTAACCATCCCAGGCCGAGGGGCCGCTAGGCTGCGCGTGGACGATGGAGTTGACCCACTCGCGCACTTCGGCGACGTAGGCGGTGTCGAAGCGTTGCAGCCAGTTGTCTTCGACCCACTGACGGCGGCTGTTGGATTGGCGAACACCGGCGCTGCACAGTGAATTGGTTTCGGCCATGCCCCGTTCGCCCGTTATCTGCACGTCGACTTCGTAGCCGTAGCCCGAGTCCACATTGCAGTCGACCAGACCGAGCGCGCCGTCGGCAAAGTGCAACTGCACAAAGACGAAACGCGCCGTGTCGGGTCGGTCCGCCGCCGCGGGGATGACACTGGCGTAGACGCGCACGATCTCCTCGTCCATGAGCCAGCGCGCTGAGTGGATGTCGTGGATCGCCGAGTTGGTGATCACGTCCTCGATGGTGCGGGGTCGTCCATCGCTCAGCCCGTTGTGCATCCCGCGGAAGACGAGGACGCGTCCCAGTTCGCCGCTGTCGCAGATCCGTTTTACCGCTACGTGCGCCGGATCATACTCGCGCATAAAGCCCAGTTGCACAAGCCGCTTGCCGCCCGCCACCTCGGCGTCGATGACCGTACGCGCCTCCGCTGCTGTGGTCGCCAGCGGCTTCTCGCAGAGGACAGGCTTGCCCGCCGCGATGCAGCGCTTTGCCAGGTCCGCGTGAAAGCGATCCGGCGCGGCGATGAGCACCGCGTCCACGTCGGCGTGAGCGATGAGCGCGTTGGCGTCGCTGAAGCGCAGATCCGCTCCGCACTCGTCGCCCACCTTGGCAAGGGTCGTCACGTCCACATCCATCACCGCTGTCACCTTCGCTGCCGCCACTTCCCGCGCCAAATTGCGGGCGTGGCGTCCGCCCATTCCTCCAACCCCCACCACACCGATCCGAACAGGATTCGTGCTCACAATAGTTTCCTCGACCGCCTTGGTCATTTGATGATCCACGAAGTCACACGAAGAACCACGAAGGCAGAGAAGAGAAAAAGAAGAGAGAGGGACACGGATTGCGCGGATTTTCAGGAGATATTGAGCAAAACAACAGGTCTCTTCTCTCTGCTGTCCTGATAATCCTGAAATCCGTGTCCTTCTCTTCTCTCCTTCGTGTGACTTCGTGGATCACATTTTCTCTGCTTTTCCTAGTCCAGCCCCCCGCGCTCGTTGGCGAAGGACATTACCTCGTCGTAGGTGGGCATGAAGTTGGCGCAGCCGTGTTTGGTGACGACGATGGCACCGCAGGCGTTGCCCAATCGCGCCGCTCTGCGCAGATCCCAGCCGTGGACGTAGCCATAGATGAATCCGGCGCCGAAGGCATCCCCCGCACCGAGGATGTTGTAGATCTCCACCGGGAAGCCGGGCGCTTCCTCAACGCGACCATCCTGCCAGTGGACCCGCGCCCCCAGCGCGCCCACCTTTTCGATCACGGCTTTGGGGCCGAGTGAGAGGATCGTCTTGATGGCCGTGTTGACGTCACCTTCCACTTTGGTGTCGGAGACCTGCGAATGGGTCAGCGACATCTGCGCCGTGTCCACGAGCATGGCGGCGTTGATCTCGTCCTTGGTGCCGATGACAATGTCCACCAAATGCATGGCCGAGCGGCAGACCACGCCGAACGCTCGTGGATCGTGCCACTGGTCAGGCCGAAAATCGATATCGAAGACGACGTCGGTGCCTACCTGTTGCGCGATCTCAGCGCCGAACATGGTGGCGCTGCGGCTGGGTTCCTTGCTCAGGTTTGTCCCCGCGAATTGGAATACCTTGCTGTCGGCAATCGGCGCGGCCAGCACATCGTCGATATTCAGCTCAATGTCCGCACAGTTGTCGCGGTAGTAGACCAGTGGGAACTTGTTGGGCGGCTCAATGCCGAGGACGACGGCGCTGGTGCGGTGTCCTGGCTTGCGCACGCTGAACTTCGTCTCCACGCCTTCCTTCACCAGGAACGCGTGGATAAAGTCGCCCACCGGGTCCACCCCCAACCCAGTGACAATGGCGCTCTTCAGCCCCAAGCGCCGCGCCCCCACGCTGATGTTCGTGGGCGAACCGCCGACATAGGCGGCAAAGCTCGTAATCTGCTCAAACGGCGCGCCGACATCGTTGCTGTACAGATCGATGGATGAACGTCCCATGTGCAAAGAATCATAAGTTCGGGTGGACAAGTCGGTCATGGTGATCTCCTCTGGTTCAGATGACAAGCGTTATCCGAAGAATAGAGAAGAAGTTTTTCCACAGATTCCACGGATTAAAAGGATTTCCAGAAAGGACTCAAGTCGCAATTCTCGCCAAAATAGCCGAGAGAGCATCCTCTGATGCGGCTTGAATGTGATCTGGTCGGCTTACGTCGGCATCTGAGGATGCCTACTCAGCGTTCATATTGATGCAAACTCTGGAAATCCTTTTCATCCGTGTAATCTGTGGATAATTTCTGTCTTCGTGTTTCTTCGTGTGGCTTCGTGGATCAATTTCTGGCAATTGGGATACTGTGGGTAGCTTAGTACAAAGGCAATCGTTCATCCACCCGCGTATACGTCGTCTTCACCCACGTATACTGCGGATCATCCTGGTTGGCCAGGCTCTGCGCGCTCCCTGCCAGGACGTTCAAATAGTACGTCGTGTACCCTGGCGCGCTGACCACAGGATGGTAGCCCTCCGGCACGAGGACGGCGCTGTTGTGCGTGGCGCGCATGAGGCCGTCGATGGGCCGACCTGCCTGATGCAGCGGCGAGTGTTCGTCGGTGTAGACGCGCTGATAGGCGTAGCCTTCGGGCTTGTCGATCTGGTAGAAATAGACCTCTTCCAAATCGGCTTCGATCAGCTTTCCGTCGGCGTCTTCAATGTGGACATCGTGCTTATGCGGTGGATAGCTGCTCCAGTTGCCACTAGGGGTATAGACTTCCACCAGCACCAACCGGTGGACGGGCGATCCCGGTGGCAGCAGATCGTTGATCTGCCGACTCACGTTGTCGCCGCCGCGGATGCCGCTGGGCACATCTTCGGGCTTGATCAACCAGGGATCATGATCCTCGTCGGTGGGCACCCAGGTGACGGCAAACTCACCCGCTTCCTCCGCTGTAACGGTCAACTGTGTGTGGCGGGGCAGGTAGAGCGCGTGGCCGGCGGCCTCGAAGACGTGTTTTCGCCCGCCGATGCCCGTCCATGCGCCACGGTTGCTCGTCACCGCGTAGCGGCCGGTGAGGTTGACGAAGGCAAACTCATTTTCACCGGTGTCAAACGACCAACTTTGCCCCTGTCCTAAGCGGCGGGCTTGGAACGAAATGTAGTCCCACCCGGCGCTCTCCGGCGTAATGGACAGGATCAGATTCGGGTCCTCGGCGTGGTGTTGGGGGAGGACCAACATCGTTTCGGCTGTATAGCGCATTGGTTGCTCCAATCAGTGATGGAGGACGGTGGACGAAAGACTAGTCTATGATCGTCCTTGACGTTCGTCTATTGTCACTCAGTCTGTCTCACAAAGTAGATGTAATCCAGCGGCTCCGTGGGGAAGCCCAACGGGTAGACAATCGGCGTGATCTGAGATCTGTGTTCGGTGCCGTGGTTGATCAGGTGGTGCAGCAGATCGTTCAGGGAACAATTGTAGGGTGTGCCAAGTGTGTCTCGAAAGTGAAAGATTTGTGCCAGATCCGATTCGTTCAGCGTTGTCACCCAGGATCGCCATTCGGCACGCAGCGGGTCCCAGCGCTCGCGCAATTCGGCCAGCGATCCGATCTTGGACGGGTCGACCATGGCGGCGGGCGCACTGCCCAGGATGCGCTGTCGCCAGATCCACTCGGCGCTGTAACAATGGACGGCCACCTTGTGCAGCGAACCCCAAAAGAACGGCCGTTCCTCGAAATACGCCGCTTCGGGGATCGCTGCCAAACTCGGAAAGACGCGCTGCCACGCCCATTCGTTGTATTCAAAAAGCCGATAGACCGAGTTTATATGCATATTTCTGCTCTCCGATAGAA
This sequence comes from bacterium, assembly GCA_016124945.1. Taxonomy (GTDB): domain Bacteria; phylum Chloroflexota; class Anaerolineae; order Caldilineales; family Caldilineaceae; genus RI-153. The sequence continues at coordinate 76,346 of WGMT01000069.1, forward strand.
CCTACCTTTACCCATCCAAACGACCCAATCGAGCGAAAACCTGCGCCACCCACGCAACACGAATCACGAATCACCTTTCACCGTCGATTCCCGAATCAACAATTCCCCGCGCAATTGCACCTCGTGTGGCGGCGCGGTGACTTTGTCTGTCAGCAGACCCAGTAGCATCTCTGTTGCGCGCACACCCATTTCATAGCGAGGCTGTGCCAGCGTGGTAAGCGGAGGCGCAACGTGGGGTGTCACCTCCAGGCCGTCGAAACCGGCTACGGCCACATCATCGGGGACACGTAACCCGCGCCGTCGCAGCCCGCTGAGGACGCCGATGGCCAGCAAATCGTTGTAGCAGAAAACTGCGTCCGGCAACTGACCCCAACTACGTTCCGCTTTGGCCAGCAGCGCATCCACCGCCTCCATGCCAGTATCGATGGTTGAACCCTGCACATCCACCGTTACCGGCTGTATGAGGTTGGCCTGTGCCAGTGCATCAAGCCATGCATTACGCCGTTCCCGATCAACGCGGCCGCCAGAGAGATGACCTAGGTAGGCAATACGTTGATATCCCTGCGCCAGCAGGTGCGCCATGATCTGCCCAGCGCCGGTATAGTCGTCGTGGGTTACCGAGTAAAGCGTGTCTCCTGTGCTGTGGGTGCTGATCAGCACAATGGGAATGTCTATCTCGTCGAGGACTTCGGCGTAGCGATCTCCAAACTGTCCGGCTGAGATGATGATACCGTCTACATTGCGTGCTTGGAAGCTGCGCACCATGCGTACTTCTTGCTCCGGGTTGGCGGTCGTACTGCCAAGGAAGAGGCTATACTCGTGGGCTTGGGCCACATGTTCAACGCCCTTGATGATCTCAGCGTGAAAAGGATCGCCGATGTTCGTCACCACCAGGCCGATGCTGCGTGTACGCTGCATCACCAGGCCACGCGCCACGAGATTCGGGGTGTAGCCCATCTCTTGTGCAATGGCGACGACACGTGCCCGCGTGTCTTCGCCGATCCGTCCTTCGCCACGCAGCGCCCGGCTTACAGTAGGGTGGCTGACGCCGGCAACTGCGGCAATATCCTTAATCGAGACGCGTTTTTTGCTCAAAGTTCGTCTCTCATTCGGCTAAAAATTGGGTTTTGGGGCTATGGGTGTTGGGTTCTTTTTGTGTCTACATAATCGGCATGAGGAAGGGGGGGCATCTGCCGGTACTTGGCTCGCGCATACGTTTGCGCAATTAAGGTGAGTATAGCATCCACACCTTTTGGTGTCAACCGCGTTCTATAGTTTGCATTTCTTATCAATTCGAGGATATGATCAACTCTCGATTTGTTTTTTGTATCATGGGCTGAGAGTGCGACTTGGCTTGTGTTGCCAAGTTTGGCGTTTCGCCAAGGAGTACTTTCAGTGAGTTTTGAACAATTTTCTTTTGACGCGCGCATCGCGTCCGGTATTCGCTCCGCAGGATACACCGCACCTACCCCCATCCAACTAGACGCAATCCCCTACGTATTGGCTGGGCGTGATCTACTGGGCCTTGCCCAAACCGGCACCGGCAAGACGGCTGCCTTCGTCCTTCCCATCCTGCAAAATCTGCTCAATGGATCGTCGCGCCAGCCGCGTGTACTCATCCTTGCCCCGACGCGGGAACTGGCAGAACAGATCAACACCACCATTCAAGATCTGGGCAAGCAGACCCGCATCCGCAGCATGACCATCTACGGCGGCGTGGGCAAAAGCCCACAGATCGCCGGCCTGCGCCGCGGAACCGATATTGTTGTGGCCTGCCCTGGTCGCTTACTAGATCTCATGGGCGATCGTGCGGTGGATCTGTCACGTATCGAGGTGTTAGTGTTAGACGAAGCGGATCGCATGTGCGACATGGGCTTTCTGCCCGATGTGCGCCGCATCCTTTCGCAGTTGCCCACACAGCGCCAGACGCTCTTCTTCTCTGCCACCATGCCCGAAGACATCCGCAAACTCGCCGGTGAAATCCTCAAGAAGCCGGCTTCAGTACAGATTGGCTTGATCGCACCTGCCAAGACGGTGTCACATGCGCTCTATCCGGTGGCGTCGGGCCTGAAGAAACGCCTGCTGCTGGCAACGCTGGCACAGACGGCGACGGGACGCGTGCTTGTCTTTACACGGACCAAGCACCGTGCTCGTTCCCTGGCCGAGGATCTTATCCGCGAGGGCTATCGTGCTGTCGCCCTACAAGGAAACATGGCCCAGAATCGTCGCCAGCAGGCCATCGATGGCTTCCGCTCCGGCCAATATGACATCCTCGTGGCCACCGACATCGCCTCGCGTGGCATCGATGTCACCGAAGTCTCTCACGTCATCAACTACGATATCCCCGACACGGTGGACGCTTACACCCATCGTATCGGGCGCACCGGCCGCGCCGAGCAAGAAGGCGACGCTTTCACATTCGTTTCACCGGAAGACGAGCCGATGGTGCGCGACATTGAGCGCGTGCTGGGCATGGTGCTGGAGCGCCGCTATTTGGAGAATTTCAACTACGGCGCGCCGATTCCCGCCGCTAGCGAAGAGCGCCGCCCGCCCCGTCCTGGTCGAGGACAGCCCAGCCGTCGGCCCGCTCAGTCTTCTAACGCCCCTCGCAAGAGCAGTACTGCCAAACCCGTACCCGCACATAACGGCAGCAAACAGGCCGAAACCAGCAACGCCACCGTGAGCGACAGCAGCACCGACGACAAAGTGCGTCGTCGCCGTTTCCGCCGCCGCAACCCGCGTAGTCAGGCGTAGGTAGACGACGGACGACAGACGACATGCACGGTCGCATCCTGGGCCGGTCGTCCGCCGTCTGTCGTCCTCCTCCTCACCAATCCACTCCCTTGCGCCGACCTTTACGTTCGCTCTGTTCTTTCTTCCTCTGCAAGCGCTTTTCCTGCGCCGACTTTGACGGACGTGTGGCGCGGCGCGGGGGACGGGTGACCAGCGCGCTGCGTAATAATTGCTGCAACCGGCTCAGCGCCGCCTCGCGATTCTGCTCCTGGCTCCGATACTCCTGCGCTTTGATGATGACTTCACCACTGGCCGTCATTCGGTGATCTTTGTACTCAAGCAAACGTTCTTTGTAGAAATCAGGCAACGACGACGCCGGAATGTCGAAGCGTAACTGGATCGCGGTAGACGATTTGTTGACGTTCTGCCCGCCTGCACCTTGCGCGCGTACAGCCGTCAGCTCGATTTCGCTAAGCGGAATTGCCACCCGATCTGTAATTTGAAGTAAGTTTTCCTGATCCACAACGAGACTTTCCTTCATGACACTACGGCAGCCGACGCCCCGGCACTTCGATGGGTGGCGCAGACGGTGGCATGGCTACTTCGGCGGCGACTTCTCCGCGGATGCCGGCGGGTATGATGAGCTTTTCCACTTCCATGAAGGGCAAAGGATCGGAATAGCCGCCCCAGCCGTCGCCGCGGAAATGGGGCGTGATGCGGATGCTGAAGTGCAGATGCGGCCCCGTACTGGTGCCCGAATTGCCCGACTCGCCCAACACGTCCCCACGGCGGACGGTTTCGCCCTCGCGCACGGTGACACGGTGCATGTGCGCGTAGACCGACTGTCCCCAGCGGTGATCGACCATCACCCAATTGCCGAATCCACTTGGCGACGCCCCCACTGTGAGGACACGTCCTTCGTCGCTGCTCACGAGCGGCGTGCCGACGGGCAGGGCAAAGTCGATGCCGTTGTGTCCGCGCAACGGCACGCCGTCGTACAAAAACTGTTTGTAAAAATCGACGTTGTCGCCCCAAAGCTGAGACACACGATGTGTGCCCCGGTATGGGATTGCTAGTTGAATCGCATTGCGGAAGATCGCCGGGGCCAGCAGCCGCGTGCCGGTAGGCGACACTTCGGCCATCCACCCCACCAACGGGCTACTGCTGTCGCCTCCTTGCACCTGCCACCAGAAGAGACCGTCTGCCTGGCGTGGGCCATCCTTCAAGCGCAGGAGTGCCTTGCTCGGCACCACGGCTACCACATCGTCTATTGGCTTGTTGCGGAAACCGGGCGTGCGGCGGATATTGACATCGCTCAGCGATATGTTGCAGACGCCGTCACCGACGCGGTAGGTGTCGAAGACAGGCGGCTCTACCGGCGCGGGTGGCGGCGGCGCTTTTTCCAGCAGTAGTTCCTCGCCGTTGCTTGTGGCTTCAGCGGTCCAACCGCGCAGGCGCCGGCCTTCGTGTGTGAAATCGACCTGCCACCACGTCAATTCGTCCGCTGTTCGCGGGCCGGAAATGATGGTCACCGCGCCGCCGTAGGGGATCTCTGCCAGAATATCGTCGGTGGTCTTGCCCACGTAGCCGGGGGTGCGCCGCAAATTGACGTAGCTGCCGGTGTAGACAAGCTGATTCGGGCGAAACTTGCCTGTTGGCGTTGGTGTGGGTGGTTCGACGGGCGCAGGCGGGGTGACGGGCGTAGGCGATGCGTCGACTTTCGTCACCAGTGGTGCGCCGCTGCCTGATGTCTGCGCCAACCAGCCGGTGACTTCTTGCCCGGCGAAGCGGGTTTGCACCTGCCACCAGGTCAACCCGTCTACGGCGCTCGGACCGGTCAACACGGTAGCGCGTACATCCAATGGCAGATCGGCGAGCACGTCTTCGGCGGGTTTGCTCTGGAAGCCGGGTGTCTTGCGCAGGCGTACCGTGGTGAGTGTCGAGATGATGTCCTGTGCTTTGAAATCGCCCACCTGGATCCCCTCGCGGCTGAGCAGCGGCTGATCGTCGGCCAGCGACTGCGCCGACCATCCCTGCACTGTGCGCCCGTCGTGTTGCGCCGTCAGCAACCACCAGACGAGGTTGTCGCCCAGGCGAGGACCGTCTACAACGCGTACGTTGCTGTTGAAGGGCAGGCTGGCGACAATGTCCTCCGCTGTTTTGCCGGTGACACCAGGCGTTTGGCGCAGGTTCACTACCGCTACGGTGAAAATTCGTTCGCCCCGCGTGAAATCGGCGGCCACCAGCGGCTTTGGCGGTATACCCACCACAGGCGGGGGTGGGCTCGCCACCGGCGTTGGCATTGCCTTCCATCGATAATCATTGCGCAGCGCTTCGCGGAAGTCGTTGATTACGCCGTTGACCCCCTGGATCACCCACTTGTCCGCCGGCTTCCAACGGTAGAGGATCGCCGCCCGAATCTGTTGATATCCTGGCTGCTGATTCCACCAGTCGATTTCGGCGTAGGCGAGCTTCACCCAGCCGCGGTTGGCGTCTTCCCAGCGTTCGTCCTGATCCGTTTCTGTAAGGTAGACGGGCAGGTGACGCATGTTGGCCGGGATGCCGTGCATAAAGTCGCGATAGGTGAAGAAGTTGTAGTAGCGGTGGCCGAACGGGTGATCCATGCGGCTTTCGTCGTGGATCAGATTTGGATCGACGCCGTGGGTGTAGGTGTGAATCGTAATGCCGTCACAGCCGTTGGGCCCCAGGTGATTGAGGAGATCGGTGAGATACTGCACCCAGTCTCCTGTGGGGTTCTCTGGGTACTTTGTGTCAATGTTCCACGGGGCCACCGAGCCGATCAGCACTTGATCGTCCCCATGACCGGTGACGGCGCGGATGGCGTTGCGGCAGAGTGTATAGCAGCGCGCATACATCTCGGGTGTAATTGGCTCGCCACGGTCAACATCGCGCGATTCGGGCAGTGCGGGGTGTAGCGCGTTGAAGCGTTGATGCAGTTCGCGTAGTTGACCGTAGATCACCTCAGGATCGGCGTCAATGTCACGTGTCCCTGGGATTTCGCGACGGATGGAATAAGCGCCCGGCCATTCCACCTGGTAGTTCATCTCATTGCCGATGATCCAGATCGCCGCGCCCTGGCTACCGCGCACGAAATTGGCGCAGCGTCGCGCAAAGTTCTCGTATTCGCGCGGAAAGGGGATCGTCCCCCCTGGGTTGTATCCGTTGTTCAGGCGCACAATCACGCCGAAACCGGCGTCGCTCCAGCGTCGGTAGTCCACACCGCGTGGATCGTTGGGATCGCTGCCGATGGCCTCTGTAAAGAGGACCCAACCTTTGCGTCCCTCGTCGGCCATGATTTGTTCGCCGCCGGGATCGTGTAAGCCGAAGATGAAGGGTGACTCATGCAAGTTGGCCATCCGTCCTCCTGTGGGTGGTGACATTTACTGCGTTTACTGCCCAGTGCATGGCATTATACAGCACAAAAGACTGCGCATCTAACCGATGAAATGTAGGCTGGATCGGGTTTAGAATTGCATGGTCAGACGGCCACATCTATAATGATCAAATGTGTGCCTTCGGCACAAACCAAAACTTTCCAGTCACCCGTTGTTAAGGATGCCCTCATGCTGAAGACCCATACCTGCGGCGAATTACGTGTAGAGGATAGCGGCAAAGAAGTGGTTCTGGCCGGCTGGCTCAACCGCCGCCGTGATCACGGTGGCCTGATCTTCCTTGATTTGCGCGACCGATTCGGCCTTACCCAGGTCACCATCAATTCCGACGAACAACCTGCGGCCCATGCCGCTGCTTCTGATGCCCGCAGTGAGTACGTTCTTCAAGTGAAGGGGATTGTACACCAGCGCCCTGAAGGGTTCGAAAACCCCGATCTGGCCACCGGTCAGATTGAAGTGCTGGCCACCGAAGTCACCATCCTTACCGAGTCGCGCACACCGCCCTTCTACCTCAGCGGCGCCAAGACCGACGACGTAGACGAAGCGTTGCGCCTGAAATACCGCTACCTCGATCTGCGCCGTCCGAGGTTGACGCAGAACATCATCCTGCGCCACGATGTCGTCCGCTATATTCGTGAATATCTCTATGATCGCCACTTTTTAGAGATCGAAACGCCTATCCTGCTCAAGAGTACACCCGAAGGGGCTCGCGACTTTGTCGTTCCCAGTCGCTTGCATGCTGGGGAGTTCTACGCCCTGCCTCAAAGCCCGCAGCAGATGAAACAACTGCTTATGGTGGCCGGCATGGAGCGCTACTTCCAGATCGCCCGCTGCTTCCGCGATGAAGATCTGCGCGCCGACCGCCAGCCCGAATTTACACAGCTTGACCTCGAAATGAGCTTTGTCGACGTTGACGACATCCGCAACCTCATTGAAGGGCTCATGATCGACCTCTCGGGCAAAGTCAGCCAGAAGCAGATCGTGCAGATCCCCTTCCCTGTGATCAGCTACGATGAGGCCGTGGACAAGTACGGTGTTGACCGCCCTGACATTCGTTTTGGTTGTCGCCTCTTTAACATTACCGATGTGGTAGCCGGTAGCGGGTTCGCCGTCTTCAGCAATACCGCCGCCTCCGGTGGGCAGGTGAAGGGTGTGATCTATCCCGGCGGCGCGGAAATGTCGCGCCGAGAGATCGACGAACTCACCGACTTTGTCAAGCAATATGGCGCCAAAGGGCTGGCCTGGATAGGCGTCACCGGCACACCGGACGCCGATGGGCACCTCCCCGCGGACGGGCTACGCAGCCAGATCACCAAGTTCCTTACGCCTGAGGAGATCGATGCCATCGTTGCGCGTAGCGAGGCGAAACAGGGCGATCTCATCCTCCTCGTGGCCGACAAGCCATCGGTGGTAGCCCAGAGCCTGGCCAATCTACGCCTGGAGATCGGCAAACGTGCCAATCTCATTGATCCCAACATTCTGGCCTTCTGCTGGGTGCTCGACTTCCCGCTGGTGGAGTACAACGAAGACGAGAAACGCTGGGAAGCCGTACACCATCCTTTTACCAGCGCTAAAGACGAAGATTGGCACAAACTCGAAAGCGATCCCGGCTCAGTGAAGGCCAAAGCCTACGATATCGTCCTCAACGGTTGGGAAATCGGCGGCGGCAGTATCCGAATCCACCGTAGCGACAATCAGGCCCGCCTCTTCAAGCGCATCGGCCTGGCCGAAAGTGAGATCGAAGCACGTTTTGGCCATATCATCGAAGCCTTCCAGTATGGTGCGCCGCCGCATGGTGGCATTGCCCTGGGTATTGAACGCGTTGTGGCGCTCTACGCCGATGCAACGAGCATCCGCGATGTGATGGCCTTCCCCAAGACCGCCGCCGGCACCGATCTTATGCTTGATGCGCCCAGCCCCATCGACGAACGCCAACTTGTAGAGCTTCACATCCGAGTGCGCGACGAAGACAAGAAATAGAACGATGCTGATTTTCATGTATTTGCGCAGTGATAGGCCGTGTGATATATTGAAATCAAACCCTGCGGTGTTTGTGATAGACCAGAATACGGGGCGAGCCAACAATTCAATTATGGGAGCACGGTGACGCAACGTGGATGTGGTAGCCCCCTGGCAACAGGACCGGCAAGACTGAAGCGTTCAGCTAGCACCCACCTGCAATAGCAGGTTCGCACCCACTGGCTCACACGGCATTGTGGGGTTTCCCTTCATCAATCACGCCGTCTGGATCATCCAGACGGCGTTTTTTTACGAAATTTGCCTACGATTTTCTTACGTTCATTGACGCTTGCCCTCCGTCTGTGCTACACTCGGAAGTTGATGATTACACGATTGATCTACGGTACAACGCTGGAGTAGTGCAGACCTAAGCCGTCTTTCGAGTCTGCTATTTTATAAACACGTGAATAAAGGGTTAGAAGAAAGGGTATGCCTCCGTGGCCATCACACGCACACGAGTTGCCGATGATACTTGGGTTTTTACCAGTGAACTCTATGCGGAGGTCAACGCAGGGCTGGTTGTCACTTCTGAAGGGTGCATATTGATCGACACGCTTCCCTTCCCGTCGGAGACGCGCCAGATCATCGAGTTTGCCGATCGTATTTGCCCCGATGGCATCCGTTATGTGATCAACACGATCAGCCACGCTGATCACGTGTATGGATCGTATCTCTTCCCCGATGCAGAGTTGGTGGCCCACGAAAAGTGCCGAGAAATGTTGGCCCGTTTCGGCCGCAAAGCCCTCGACGATGCCCGCGAACATACGCCCGAACTGCTTAAGGTGGAGATTCGCCTGCCCAAACTCGTCTTTAGCGAAGGTGCCGTGATTCGCTTGGGCGACAAGACCGTGCACATTATGCACGCGCCGGGGCCCAGCCCCGACGTGGCGGTTGTCCATGTGCGAGAGGAGAAGGTTCTCTTTGCCAGTGATTTGATGATGCCGGTTCCTCTCATCGCCAGCCCGCTGAGCAACCTGGAGCACTACAAAAGCTCACTGCGCAAACTTCACGATTTCAACCTTGAATCGATTGTGCAGGGCCACGGCGATATCCTTTTGCGTGGCGAGGTGACAAGCAGCATCGAAGAAAGCATCAGTTATCTCGAAGACATTCAGGCTCTGGTCGATCGGCTCATGGCTGAAGGCGCCACCAAGCACGACCTACTGCAAAACGATGTCGAACAGTTTGGGCGTAGCCGTATTCCGTTGGGCGGCTTGGTACAGAATTTTCACCAGGCTAATCTTCTCTACCTCTGGGAGCGCGCCCGCGCCAGACAGCGCCGTGAACGGGCAGCGGCATAAAAATAGGGGAGCGTCACATTGTCTAATACCCGTAAATCCGCTGCACGCAGTCGCGACATGCAGCACCTCAACCAGTTGATCGAAGAGATCCGCCGGCTCTCTTCTAAAGACAGGCGACGGCTCTTTCGCCATGCTCAATTGGTTGGCCTTTTGGATTTGGAGGATCTGCTTACCGACCGCGATGCCCTGCGTATTGTGCCTGCGGTGCCCCCAACGCCTCCTAAACCTGTTACCGCTCCTGTGGACGCGCCAAAGCCCGCCCCGTCGCAGCCGTCTGCACCGGGGGGGCGCATTGAATTGAAAACACCCCAATCCGACGCGCAGACAGGTGACGGCAACTATCGCTCCTCGGTCAGTGGACGGGTGGTCATGGGGACGCCGCAAAAGGGTGCCGAAGAAGCTCCGTTGGCCATGCGTCCTTTGCCGGGGCAAGCGCCCGAACAGCCTATCAAAATCATCTTCGACGGTGGCAGCAAAGGCAATCCCGGCCAGGGCTATGGCAGCTATGCCTTGGATTGGCCTGCGTATCCGCGCCAGGTCGTGCGTCTGCAATTTGGCAACCACGTCACCAACAACGAAGCCGAGTACGACACCTTGATCGCCGCCCTTGAAGCCGTGGAAAAGCGCCTGGCCGAGAACGGTGCCAATCCCGGCGGTGCCCGCATCGAAATCTGGGGCGACTCACAATTGGTAATCAACCAGGTGAAGGGCGAATGGCAGACCAACAAGCCCGAACTACGTGTGCGCCGCGACAAAGCCCGCGCCCTTCTAGAGAAGTATGGATCTGCTCGTCTCCACTATCATGACCGTTCCAACAATGTAGAAGTGTTGGGGCACTGAAGATGATTTTCGATTGACGATTTTCGATTGACGATTTTCGATTGACGACTTTCGATTGACGACAGTCTAGCGTCACATACGCGATCAAAAAAAGAAAAACGACGACTATGTCAGGTCGTCGTTTTTTGATCTAATAAACTCTACGTATCGTCAATCGAAAATCGTCAATCGTTCCGAATTTGCACCAACGTCTTCCCCTGATTCGTGGTTAGGGCCATCATGCTAAAGCGGAGTTCGTCTTTGGTGGCTTCGTAGAGGCCGAACGCGCCTTCGATCTTCCAACCCAGCTCCGTGAGTGTCTGTTGATAGAAGTTCATTACTTCGGTCTCGCTCATGTCGGTCATAATCTCGGTTTGGCCGAACATGTTTGTCTTCATTTCAGCACCAATGGGCAGCGGAAACTCGCCTTCGGCAAAACCGGGTACGCTGGCTGAACTGGGTTCAGGCGCCTCTTCAGGCACCAGAATCTGGACATCGGCACCGATGTCGTAGATGTCAAACTGCCAGTTGATCTGCTGATCAACCCGCACTTGATTGCGTTCGATGTCAAAATCGACTGCGTCGTTGATTGTTGCTTTTAGCTCGTAGCCAACGATGTAGTTGCCCTCTTCAGAAACCCACACGTCAACCTGCACATCGGCGATTTCCTGCCCGTCGTTCAAGTCTAAGTTCGCTGCAGAGAGGAAGAGCGCCGGATCTGTCGATTGATAGTGAATCACGGCGACGCCGTTTCGTTCTCCGTTGCCTACCCTGTCCGCCTCGCTCATGCTGGTTGTCAGTTGGTAGAGCGGCGGCGCGAAGGGGTTGTCCGTCATCGAGAGGATGGCATCGTTGCGGTCGGCAGTGCGCCACGTGCCGTTAAAGAGCGCAGCCACCACTTCGCCTACTTCGTAAATCGCCAAACTCTGTGGATCAGGCTGATCGGCTCGAATGGCTTCAAGCTGAAAGTATTGGTTGAAGCCAAAATCATTCTCGGCGCTACTGTAACCCGCATCGAGGACAAGTGTCTCTTCCTCAGTGTTGCCGTCTTCGAAGACCGTGTTCAAGAAGAGTGCACCGCTGCTGCGAAACGTGCCAATCACGTCGCTAGGAATGTTAAAAACCACTGTCCGGGCATCTGCTGTATCGCTTCTGGGCGTTTCACTCTGGGCGTCTGTTGGCGTACTTTCCGGCGTTGGCGGATTGGTGGGCGCAGGTGTAGCCGTGGGCGGCAGTGTGGTCGGCAGTGTGGTCGGGGTATTGGTCGCAACAACGGGTGTATCAGCAGGGATCGGCTCTTCTGTTTCACGACGTCCACAACCAGCCAGAAGCGCGATCATGGTCATCACCAAAACGACGACGGCGATAGATCGCTTGGCTTGCATCTGGATGTCCTTTCTGATGGCGGCACAAGTCTGATGGCGGTATATGGGAACGATGGTGTTGCATCTATCCTAGAAAAATTGGCCCGCCTGCCAAAGCGTGCGGTATCCCAGTTGCTTAGGAATAGACAAGTCCAGAGCGGTATCCTCTCCAGCAAATGCCGCATTGCAGGGGAAATCCACGTCTCCCATTATACGGTCTGCGTCTAGAATGTCAATCGTAGGCAAAACGTATTTTTGCCATCAGTGCTTAGCCCAAAGGTGGACCGAATTAGGTCAGCGGATCTGAATTGAGCGAATTTGGGTGCTGGATGGTTCAATCGATTCGAATACAAGCTGCATCTCCACACGTTCAGTCGCCTCGGTTCCGGGTAGTGCACGCAGTGAGTCGAGCGGTATGTTGAAGACGCTGCCATCCGGCGCTGCCGGTAGGGTGGTGATTTGTGAATTAGAGGATGTCTGCGTCACTGCGCGGAAGACAACCTCGTCTTTCGAGCGATAGTCGATCTGCAAAACCGCCCCCAGAGGTACGTGACGCAGCGTGAGCAGTACTGTGCCTTCGACAAGTTGCCGGTAGTTGCCCTCCTCATCGCTTGCGAGAGGACCCCATCCGGTGGGGCCAAGCAGCGGATAGGCTTGCGGCACAGGTGGCAATTGTGTTCGGTAGACGGTGATCCGGTCATCTTCGTAGACGGGGGTAACCCCGGAAAAGATCGACGCTGCCAATTCCGATGTGTAGCTACGTTCCAGCCCGCCGGGCATCTTATAGCGGTCGAGGATCACCCAATCCACGTCCAAATCGCTGAACACCGTTGCGCCCAATTGAGCTGGATCAACGTCGAGGATGTCTGCGCCCAGATGGCGAAAATGTTGGAGCACTGGCGTCCGTTCAGTAAAGGTACGAGGGTCATCACGGCTGATATAAGCTACGCTGAGCGGTTTTTGGTGCACTGTCTGGTAGAGCAAATAGCCGGGGCGATCGTAGTTCATGGGCAAGTTGAGCACTGCGCTTGTTGACGTGTCCATCGCGATTTGTGTGTAGTATTCGGGCGTGTCGGGTGGTGAGATGGGGTAAGGGGCCACCCAATATTCAGCCAAGACGGCGGCCAATGCCAGCACCGCAACGGTCACTTGGATGCGCGGTGACCGTTTGCGTAGCAGCGCTGTTAAACCGATAGCGGCGGCGACGGCCAGGCTCATCTGCACCACGACGGCAAAGCGGCTGACACTGCGGCTGATACGCATGAATGGAATGATCTCGTTGAGGACTTCGTAGGGCGTCCAGCCAAAGGTGGGGGGTGCCTGCGGCACATCGTCCCAATCGATGGTGTGCAACTCGAACGACGGCCCTAGCGCGATGAGGATGAAGAGCACGGCAGCCGTCAACCAGAGTCCACTGCGACGGCGGTCGCGCAGTGCCGCCACCACCGTCAGCACAATGGCCACGTAGCCGATGGCAACGGTACGCTCACTCACCGGTGCAATTTGATTGCCCAGCCAGGTGAAACTTTCGGGGCGGAAGAGTGTGTGCAGCCGGTTGGGGATCACAAAATCGGCCAGTGTGACGCTGAGGATATAGAGATCGGAGGCCGGGCGTTCCATGAAACTGAAGCGCAGGGCCTCGCTGATCATGGGGATGAGGATCGGACTGAGCAGCAGCAGGAAGACGCTCCCGGCAGTGATGGCTGGGTAGAGCACTTTGAGTTGCAGAAGGCCACGGGTTCGTATGTCTGCAATAAGTTGCCAGAAGAGCACAAGCGCTGTAAACAGGAAAAGATAGAGCACGAAGTACCAGTCACAAAGCCCTACCAGCGTAAGGAAGATGCCGGCTAAGATCCCTTCGTGTAGCCATGGTTGGTTTGCACGTGTCTTCTGGATGCCGCGCAGCAAATAGAGAACGTAAAAGGGCATCCATTGCAGGCTCATCACCTGCATGTGGCCTAGTAGGTGTGCCATGTGAAAAGGCGAAAAAGTAAAGATCGCCCCGGCCAAAAAGGAGGCGCTGTACCGGAGCATCGGCGATGTTCCAGGTCGGCGCAGCACCCACAGCGTCAGCAAAAAGGCGCCATATCCGCCCAACACCCAACTTATCCAGACCACGCTATTGTAGGCAAGCATAAGCCCGACGCCCAATTGCACAGGCAGCGTCACAACACCGTTGAAGGGATTTAGTGTGTGAAAGTAGAGGCCGACGCCGGTGGGGGCGTAGAGCAGATCTGTGAAGAACGGATTTTGAATACGTTCAACCAGGGCAACTTTGATCCACCATAGGTTCCAGTAATTTTGCCAGCCGTCGAAGCTGTCGCCGGGGATGGCGGTGGTAAGCTGCGTTGCCAGCGGCCACGTCATCGCGCCGGTGAGCAGTGTGTAGAGGACAATCACCAGCGGATGCACCCAACCGTGGCGGGGAGATCGATGAGTCACAGAGAATGGAGCCCTTCGAGAGAGTAGAGACTGAGTTATAGAGCGTTGAAACGTTGAAACGTTGAAACGTTGAAACGTTGAAACGTTGAAACGTTAGAACGTTGAAACGTTAGAACGTTAGAACGTTAGAACGTTGAATCGTTCCAACGCTCCAACGTTTTAACGTTTTAACGCTCCAACGTTTCAACGTTTTAACGCTTCACCGCTCCACCATAGGCTTCGAGCAGGTTCTGCATCAACATCACATTCGTCATGGGGCCGGTGCCACCGGGGACGGGGGTCATCATGCCGGCCACGGCGGCAACGCCTGCTTGATCGCAATCACCCTTGAGTCCGTCGTCGGTGTAGGTTGTGCCGAAATCGACAACAATGGCACCAGGTTTGATCCAATCTGCCTTGATCATTTCGGGGCGTCCTACGGCGGCGCAGAGGATGTCGGCGCGACGGGCCACTGCGGGTAGATCATGGGTGCGGCTGTGGGCGAGGGTGACGGTGCAATGACGGTGTAGGAGCAACAGCGCCATGGGCTTGCCTACAATGTCGCTGCGCCCGATCACAACTGCCTCTTTGCCTTTGAACTCAACGCCTGCTTCTTCGAGCATGCGAATGGCGCCGGCAGGCGTGGCAGGGACAAAATAGGGCGGGCGCTGTGCCGAAAGCCGCCCGGCGTTGACAGGGTGTACACCGTCGACGTCTTTTGCTGGGTTGAGTCTATCGACCAGGATGTTGCTGTCGATGGTATCGGGTAGCGGTTCGAGGATCATGATGCCGTGGACGGTGGCATCGTTGTTCAACCCGTCTAGTGCAGCCGCGACGCTGGCCTGGTCGCTGTCGGCAGGCAACACCACCGGTTTGAAGTGGGCACCTACGCCGGTACAAGTACGCTCGATGGCGCGGGCGTAACCGGCGGCGGCGGAGTCGTCCCCAACGCGGAGGATAGCCAGCGTCGGCGTGATCCCATGCTGGGCCGCCAGCTCGGCGAAGCGTTCTTTGAGTTGACTTCGGATCGTCTGCGAGAGCGTTTTGCCGTCGAGCAAGTGGGCGCTCATACTGTCACCCCCAGCGTAGCCGAGCAGGCAGCGCGCGCTTCGTTGTAGGCCATCTGCGCCGAAGCCACCAGTGACTGTGCTTTGTCTGACCATTCGGCTGTATAGGCTTCGTCTTTGATATATTTGAGGTTGATATTGACGTTGACCAGCGCGCTGAGGATGGCGCCAAAGGCCAGATGGGCTGAGGTGGCGGCGTCGCTCACAACATTGGTGTTGCCCTTCTCCGCAACCGGTTTGGCCATCTGCAAGAGGATGAGACAGTGCTCTGCAATCTGGTAGGGTACTTCAGCTGCGCCGCGCATGGCCTCTTGAAGTGCCGCAGTACGCGCCTGCTTTTCAGCATCACTTGTGCGGGGCATGCCATAACATGCCGAAACAGCCTCGAAGGCTGCAGCATCTTTGTTGATCAAGTGGTAGAGTTCCATGCGTAGCGACTCCGCATGTTGCAAGTAGGCGCGCATCTCGTCTTCGACTTCGGCGTACTTGGGGCGACCTACAGTGAAATTGATCACCATGCTTAAAAGCGCCGCCGCCTGACTGCCGGTGAGTGCTGCTGCGCCGCCACCTCCCGGCGTCGACTGCTCTGAAGCCAGCGCGTCGAGGAAGTCTATGATCGTCGATTCTGCAATCGTTGTCACTTTCGTTGTCACTTTCGTTGTCACTTTCGTTGTCACTTTGGGGGGACCTTTCTACTGAGGCAATGAACGAATGCTAAACGAGTAACGGTCATGTGCATTATAGCATCAGGCCACCTGAAACCTGTACTCTACCGTCCTGCTAGGGTGCATTTCAGGCTGGGGGCAGACAGTGCCTGGCACTGTCGCCGCGCTCCCCGAAATTGAAATACACCCGCCCTGGTATGTGCAGGCATCTGGTATATGCAGGCATCTATGCAAAAGTCGGCAAAAACTATGTCAGATTGCTGTTCTACATCCTTGCGCGGGGCCTTACAATCGGTAGGACGTTCCACTTTTTATATTGTATATATGTGGTACAATGTCTCCGTCCTAAACATAAACAAACGCGAATTCAAGGTTAGGATGAACCGTTAATGATTGGGGATCAAGATAATTTGGATGACATGCTTTGGTACGACGATGAAAATGAAGAAAGCGATGATGGCGAAGTCGTTTTCGAATCAGAGTCGTACAACGAAATCAACGGTGAGAGTGGCCAGGAAGCCGAAAAATCGATGATCTCAGATGATCTGCCCGTGCTGCCACTGCGCGGTGTGGTCGTCTACCCGATGATGTGGTTGCCGTTGACCATTGGTCAGCAACGCAGCATCAACCTGGTGGAAGATGCACTGCCCGAAAGTCGTATTATTGCGTTGGTCACCAGCCGCGATGAAAGCGTAGAAGAGCCTCTGCCTGCTGAGATCTATGAGATTGGCACGGCTGCGCAGGTTCACCGCGTACTCAAAGCACCCGACGGCACCATTCGCCTCGCTGTGCAGGGGTTGGAACGTATTCGCATTCGTGAGTACATCCAAGAGAAACCCTATTTGCGCGCCCGCGTTGAGGTGTTGCCTGAGACAGTTGAAGAAAGCCTTGAAGTTGAGGCGTTGACCCGTGCCGTTCAGGATCTCTTTCGCCGGTTGGTAGAGCTTGATGGGCAGATGCCCGACGAACTGGCTGTCATGGCGGCCAATGTAGAGAACGCCCGACAGCTTGCCTACCTTGTTGCCAGCAGCATGCGTCTGGAATTGGCAGATGCGCAGCAAATGCTCGAAATTGACTCGGTGCAAGAGAAACTGCTGCGGCTGACCCAACTTCTTAACAAGGAAGTGGATGTCCTCGAACTGGGGCACAAAATCCAATCGCAGGCCCAAGGAGAAATGGAGCGCATGCAGCGCGATTTCTTCTTGCGTGAGCAGTTGAAAGCGATTCAGCGTGAATTGGGCGAAGAAGACGAACAGGCCGCTGATATTCGCGAGTTAGAGGAGCGGATTGAGGCCGCCGGTCTTTCCGAAGAGGCGCAGAAAGAGGCGCAGCGCGAACTCAACCGTATGCGCCGTATGCCGATCCAGGCCGCCGAATACAGCGTGATCAAGACTTACCTGGATCTCATGGTCAGCCTGCCCTGGCAGAAGACCACCGAAGACAACCTGGACATCAACCACGCCCGTAATGTCTTGAACGAAGATCACTACGGCCTGGATGAGATCAAAGATCGCATTCTTGAGTACCTGGCTGTGCGTAAATTGCGCTTTGACCGCAAAGACGAGCGCACCGGCGAAGGCGAAGAGGACGTGCGCGACAAGATCCGCCGCGAACGCGAAGGTGTTGTCCTCTGTTTCGTGGGGCCGCCTGGTGTCGGTAAGACGAGCCTCGGCATCAGCATTGCCCGTGCCACCAATCGCAAATTCGTGCGTTTGGCCCTTGGTGGTGTGCGCGACGAAGCTGAGATTCGTGGCTTCCGCCGCACCTATATCGGCGCTATGCCCGGTCGTGTGATCCAAAGTTTGCGCCGTATTGAGAGCAAGAATCCCGTCTTCATGCTAGACGAAGTGGACAAATTGGGGCGCGATTTCCGTGGGGATCCTACCAGCGCGCTGCTCGAAGTACTCGATCCCGAACAGAATCGAGAGTTCCGCGATCACTATCTCGACGTGCCATTCGATCTGAGCCAGGTGATGTTCATCACCACCGCCAATGTGCTGGATACGATCCCCAGCCCGTTACGCGACCGTATGGAGATCATCCAGCTCAGCAGCTACACCGAAGACGAAAAGGTGAAGATCGCCGAAGGCTACCTTGTGCCCCGCCAAATCAAAGAAAATGGGCTGCGCGCGGGTGAGCTGAGCTTCACCGAAACGGCGCTGCGCGAGATGGTGCAGGGTTACACCCGCGAGGCCGGCGTACGCAACCTCGAACGCGAGATCGGCAAAGTCTGCCGGAAGTTTGCTGCGCGCATCGCCGCAGATGAAGTAAGCGAAGATATGGTCATCGACGCCGTGGATTTGCCCATCTACCTGGGGAAACGCAAGTTCTTCAGTGAAGAGATCGCTGACCGTCTGCAAATTCCCGGTGTGGCTGTGGGCCTGTCGTGGACGATGACCGGTGGTGACATCCTCTTCTTCGAAGCGACCAAGATGCCTGGGCGCAAGGGCTTTGTGCTCACCGGGCAACTGGGCGACGTGATGAAAGAGAGCGCACAGGCGGCGTTAAGCTACGTGCGCAGCCGTGCTCGCGATCTGGGCATCGATCCCAGTTTCTTCCAAGATCTGGACATTCACCTGCACATCCCCGCCGGCTCGCTGCCTAAAGACGGCCCTAGCGCAGGGGTGACGATGGTGACGGCAATTGCCAGCCTTCTCACAGGGCGACCTGTCAAATCGAACATCGGTATGACAGGCGAAGTGACGCTGCGCGGCAAAGTCTTGCCCATCGGCGGGTTAAAAGAGAAGGTCCTCGCGGCCGCCCGCGTCGGGTTGGATACTGTCATCCTGCCCAAGCGTAACGAAGCCGATCTAGAGGATATCCCCGAGAACGTGCGCGACGAGATGAACTTTGTGTTGGTTGACACCGTCGACGAAGTGCTGGCCGCAGCCTTGGATGCGCCAACAAATGACGCCGGTGGAAACGGCGTTGTGCTGTCCCCTGCGGTGCAGGATGGCGCACTGAACCAAGACGATGCAGAAGAGGAACCTTCCGGCCAGCAGGTTGACTACGTTTCGTCTTAAAGTAGTTTTACTTTGAAAGTTTCGCATATACACTTTTCTTGAGTTTCTTTTCAGGTAGTGTATAATATGTTGTGTGTAGCTGACGTTTTTCTTAGTAGCTACAGATTGATTTGTGTTAATTTAGGCGTTTTCCATTGATATGGCCCCATGTGGGGCCAGGTAAACGTCGGCTGGATGTCAGACGTTTTCGGGGTGAGATCCAAGCCGTTTTGCACCAAATCGAGTGTGCTTGTTCTGAACTTTCTCGGTTCTGTTGTTGTTTACCATTCGCTCTCCTGGCGTGTCTTCGTTTTACATCGAATTGACCCAACGAGAGACGTGAAATTTCAACACAGCCAAGATTTCTATTGAGCAATCACAACGAAGGTGAAGCCAATTTTGAGGTGGCCGCTTGAAGTGTGCCTCTCATAGGTACAGTTGCTTTGGTTCTGTTTTCTACTGCTGTTTCTACTGTTGAGTGTAGATTCTGCTGTGTAGATTCTGCTGTGTAAATTTGTTGGGTGCTTGGTCTTTCTCTGATTTTTGTTGTGGTTCGGGGCGGTTGTCTCGTCCAGAACATTGCCGGAGATGGCTGACGCCACAATGACCAAAGCGTGTGTCGTTGTTTCACCGGTGAAGACGGCCGGATTCCTCTGAAGCGAAACCAGCTATTGATGAAAGGATTGTGATGGTTTCGTGAGCAGGAGAAAAAAATCGAATAGCAGTGGTCGCCAGAATGAGAGCCCTGCACAGCCTACAAAGTTGACCTGGTACAAGGTGGATCTGCATCTGCATACGCCTGCGTCCCACGACTATGAACAGCCTGGGGTGACCTTTCTGGAGTGGTTGCGTAAAGCAGCCGAGAAAGAGTTGGATATTGTGGCCATTACCGATCACAACACTGTGGCCGGTGTGGCAAGGGTTCGGCAGGAAATTGAATGGCTTGGCCGTTTAGAGTCTGAAGGTCGCCTGCACCAGGACGAAAAAGATCGGCTTGATGAATGGCGAAGGCTCGCCAATCAGGTATTGGTACTGCCGGGGTTTGAATTCACCGCAACATTTGGTTTCCATATTTTAGGTATCTTCCCGCCTGAAACGAGTGTGCGTCAATTGGAGCATGTGCTCCTCTCGCTCAATGTTCCCGCCGACAAACTTGATGCCGGCTCGACTGAGACCGGTGCAGGTACTGACGTGTTGACCGCCTACGAGGTCATCCGCAAAGCAGGCGGGCTGCCCATTGCCGCCCACGCCAACAGTACCCACGGCGTGGCCATGCGCAACTTCCCCTTTGGTGGACAAACCAAGATTGCCTATACCCAGAACGAAAATCTGCTTGCGCTCGAGGTCACCGATTTCGACAACCGTAGCAGACGAGCAACGTCGCGCTTCTTCAACGGATCGAAGCCCGAGTATCCGCGTCGTATGCACTGTCTTCAAGGTAGCGACGCACATCGCCTTGTGGCGGATCCCAAGAACCCGAAGCGATTAGGAATTGGGGATCGCGTCTCTGAACTGCTGTTACCTGAGGCGTCGTTTGAGGCGATTCGCGACCTGTTGCAGAGTAAATCGTTCGACCGCATCCGCGCCTACCGGCCCAAGGACAAACCCATCGACTACCTGGCTGTAGCCCGCAACGAAGGCGCCAACATGGTGCAGAGTTTCCATGAATCGGCCAACAAGGTGGGTGGGCGTCAGGCCGCTATTCTGGCAGATATTTGTGCCTTTGCCAACACGGATGGTGGTGTTGTCTACGTAGGCGCCAGTCTGCGTAAAGGGCCGGTAAAGGGGCTACCCCACCCGGCGCAAGTGCAGCAGGAATTGCAGCAGGCGTTGGCCGAACGCCTTGCTCCACCCTTAGAGTTGAAGTATGAAGTGGTGCAGAGTGACAACGCCAAGGTGCTACGCATCAGCGTCAGCGAGGGTGAGGACAAACCCTACTGTCTCGACGGGTCGAAGTTTTACGTGCGCAACGATGCTGAGACGGATCTGGCTGTACGCGATGAAATCGTGGCCCTGGTGCTTGAATCTGTGAACGCAGACGGCAGTGGATCGAGCCGGGGTAGCAGCAATGGTGGCGGTGGACGCCGTCAGCGCGGCGCACAGGCGCCGTCTGTGGCAAAGGATGCACCTGCCACACCTCCTCCGTCAGGTGATCCGTTTTACCTTCCGCAGATGGGTGTGGAATTGGTCTCCTCGGAGACGCGCAGCGGCATCAATTACTATGTCGTGCGCGACATGCGCAATGGTCGAACCGTGAGCAACGTCACCCGTCGCGGAGCGCGCAAGCTGTGGAACTATGCCATTGCCCAAGCAGAGGACCAGCCGGTCGATCCCAACAAGGTGCAATGGAAGGACAACGTGGCATTGCTTCGCTCCGACAAGCGCGCTGGTAAGGTGCGCTACGATCTGGTGTTACGCGAAAACGGCAGTATGCGCGTCTTCTACGGTGTCACCGAAGATGGTATGGAAGGGCAATGGGCGCAGTTTGTGGAAGAGGAAGAAGAAACAAGCTGACGCCACACAAATTGATGAACAAGGGGACGGCGTCAGCCGTCCTCTTTTTGCTTCAACGAGCAGTTTGTGACTGGTGGTTCGTCATTGGGTCGCTTAAATCGAAAGGAAGTGTCATGAATTCAGAGCATGGACTGTTGCGCAAAGACGCGCCGCTCGAAAGCCAGTGGGATGTGGAACACGTTTTTGCTTCGTGGGACGACTGGCAAACCGAGTTCGCCGCCGTGAAAGAGGTGATCCCACAACTTCGCGCGTATGTCGGGCGTTTGAGCGAAGGGCCGCTGGTGCTGGCCGAGTGGTTGTCATTTGCGCATCAGTTGCGGCGACGGGCGCTGCGCTTGCGGCTCTACCCCTACATGCATACTGTGGTCAACAGCCGCGACACCCATGCCAAGGGCAATCTCGGCCAGGTGATGGGGCTGCTGGCCGAGTTGCGCGCTGCCGCCGCTTTTGCTGATCCTGAAATGTTGGCGTTGGGCGAGGACGAATCGACAGGCCGCCACCGACTGCTGATGTGGGCCGATACAAGCGAGCAACTCAGCATCTATCGCCACTACTTTGATGATCTATTACGGCAGCAGAGCCATCGCCGTTCGCCTGAAGTGGAGGCGATTCTGGGGAAACTGGTTGATCCTTTCGCTGCCGTCAACCAGACTTACAGCGAGTTGACCAACGCCGATCTCGATTTCGGCAATGCCGAAGATGCGCAGGGTGTGCGCCTGCCGGTTACACAGTCTAACATCGGCACACACCTGCAAAGTAGCGACCGCACCCGCCGTCGCACTGCCTGGGAGGGGTACGCCGATGCCTACCTGCGCATGCAAAACACGTTGGCGGCCAACTACATTGCGCACGTCAAGCAGTCTGTCTTCATGGCGCGGGAACGGGGCTACAGCACGGTGCTGGAATCAATGCTCTCTCCCCACAACATCCCTGTGGCCGTCTTCCACAATCTGGTAGATGCCTTCCAACACAATCTGCCTGTGTGGCATCGCTACTGGGACGTGAAGCGCAATGCGTTGGGTGTAGAGACGATTCACCCTTACGATGTGTGGGCTCCTGTCTCGCCTGATTCGCCCAAGGTGAAGTACACGCAGGCTGTGGAATGGATTGTGGCGGCGTTGGCCCCTTTGGGCGAAGATTACACCGCTACGTTGCGGCGGGCCTGCCTGGATGAACGCTGGGTAGACTGGGCGCCCAACGTGGAAAAGCGACAGGGGGCACAGTCTTTGCGCGCCAAGGGAACACATCCCTTCCTCTGGCTCAGTTACGACGACACCTTGAGTGATTCTGGTACACTTGCCCACGAACTGGGCCATTCGCTGCACAGTCACCTGAGCGACAGCAACCAACCCGAAGTCTACAGCGACTACAACATGTCGGCGGCGGAGACGGCGTCGAACTTTAACCAGGCCATGCTGCGCGCCTATCTTGGGGCGGCGAAGGCGGGGGATGCGGCCTTCCAGCTTGCGTCTATCGACGAGGCAATGGACAACTTCCACCGCTACTTCTTCATCATGCCCATGCTGGCACGCTTTGAATTGGCTGTCTATACCCGCGCCGAACAGGGCAAATCGCTGACGGTGGACTTCTTCAACCGCACCATGGCCGAACTCTATGCCGAAGGCTATGGCAAGACAATGAGTGATGACCCGACGCGCACCGCTATCACCTGGGCGCAATTCCTGCACCTTTACATGCCCTACTACACCTTCCAATACGCTGTGGGCATCAGCGCCGCCAACGATATCGCCAGTCGTGTCTTGGCAGGCAACAGTGGCGCCACACAGGACTATCTTGGCTTCCTGAGTGCGGGCAGTTCACGCTACCCTGTGCCGTTGTTCGAGATGGCTGGCGTCGAGCTGCTCAGTTCGCAGCCTGTGGAACGGGCATTCGGCGTGCTTTCGGGTATTGTGGAACGGTTGGCATCGTTGACAGGTCAGGTGTAGATCACCACAACCAGCGCCACTACCCACAGAATGATGGCGATCAGGAAGGGTTTGTCCTGGAGGATGAGATCCTCGGGCGCGCCGCCAAGCTTGCGCACGTGGATCAGGTAGAGGTAGCGTAGAATGCCGTAGAAAACAAAGGGGACGGTAAAGAGCATCTTGCCGTCCCTGGCCAGGGACGTCTCGGCTTCGAAACTGTATAGCGTATACGAAACCAGCGCGCTCGTAGTCACCAGGCCGATGATTTGATCGAGGAAGGGTAGATTGTAGTGCTCCAGGCTGGCGCGGTGGGTGCCTGCATCCGCTTCAAGTAGGGCGATTTCATGGCGGCGCTTGCCAAAGCCCATGAAGAGCGCCACCAACGTGACACAGACATAGAGCCACGGGCTGAAGTTTTGCACATCCACCACGAGGACGCCAGCCACCACACGCAACACAAAACCGGCGGCGATGGTCATGACGTCGATGAGCACAATGTTTTTGAGGTAGAAGCTGTAGGCCAGGTTTTGAATCAAGTAGACGCCGACAACCGCCCCCGCCCAAAGATCAACTATCCCCATCGCCACCACGCTGATCACGGCGAAAGCCAGCGCCATGATCCCCGCCAACGTCGGGCTGAGCTGTCCACTGGCGAGAGGACGCAGCCGTTTGCGTGGATGCTGGCGATCCTTCTCGATGTCGACGAGGTCGTTGAGTAAGTAGACGGAACTCGATGCGAGACAGAAGCAGAAAAAGGCAACCAGCACACGCTCAAGCATGACGAACTCGAAGAGCTTGCCATCGAAAACCAGTGGCGCCAGCACAAAACTGTTCTTTGTCCACTGTTTGATGCGCATCGTTTTGATCAAGCCGCGGATGCTGTTTGCAGGCGATCTTACGGGCCGTGCTGTACGTTCTCTCACTGTGCGCTCGCTCGTGGTCGAGGGTGTTCTTGGCTCCTTCTTCATGTCCTGTGCTTTCTAAGTGCTTATCCTGAAATGACAGTTTACAGCAGTAAGAACTGTCTTCATTGGTCCGGCTATTGGGCCGCTGTCAATTTCAAGAAAGAAACTTTCAAGAGAGAAACAAAGCGCCCTTCCGATCATTTGCCCGAAGCTGGGCGCATGGATCATACTTTAGCCCTTGAATATACGTCAACAATAACCGGCAATAACAAGCGTCAGACTTGTGCAGCATTCATCAAGGCTTTCCTGAGAACGGCATCATGGCGAAACAAGCAAAGGAACGGCTGGATCGGCTGCTGGTCACCCGAGAATTGGTGGAAAGCCGCGAACAAGGACGTCGCCTGATCATGGCGGGCGAGGTGCTTGTAGACGAACAGATGGTGGACAAACCGGGCCAGCCGGTACCGGTAGACGCTGTGATCCGGGTGCGTGCGCAACCCAAATATGTGAGCCGCGGCGGGCTCAAGCTAGAGGCCGCACTCGACGCCTTCGCCTTGGATGTAACAGGATTGACAGCGGTGGATGTGGGCGCCAGCACAGGCGGCTTTACCGATTGTCTTCTACAGCGTGGGGCGGCGCAGGTCTACGCAGTTGACGTGGGTTACGGACAACTGGCGTGGAAACTACGCCAGGATCCCCGTGTGGTGGTGCTGGAACGCACCAACATTCGTCACCTTGAAGCGCTGCCTGAGGGTGTCCTCGCTGATCTGGCTGTGATCGATGCCAGTTTCATCGGGCTGGGAT
Organism: bacterium; assembly: GCA_016124945.1. GTDB lineage: Bacteria > Chloroflexota > Anaerolineae > Caldilineales > Caldilineaceae > RI-153. The sequence continues at coordinate 101,298 of WGMT01000069.1, forward strand.
TGGTGTTGCCGCCGACGTTGCGGTTGCTGAATCCTAACGGTCAGATTGTGGCGTTGATCAAGCCGCAGTTTGAGGCTGGGCGGGCGCAGGTAGGCAAGGGTGGCGTGGTGCGCGATCGTAGGGTCCACCGCCATGTGATTGAAGAAGTGATGGCACTCGCCCACACCCAAGGACTTGCGGTGGCGGGGATCGTAGTGTCCCCGGCCCCTGGCCCAGCCGGAAACATCGAGTTTTTGATCTGGTTGAAGCGAGGTGAAGACGAAATCGACCTGGAACAGGCTGTGTTGCGTGCGCTGAGCCAGGCCGATACGTTGGATGTATAGACGGGTGTAGTCTGTATTATTCTTTGGCGTCGGGGTTCGAGAGGACGTTCGGCATGTAGAGGTTGCGCGTTGTGATTTCAATGTCCGGCGCTGGGAAGGTCTGCGCTACGGTGACCGTTTTTGTGACGGTCGACGCAGCGGATTTGATGATGATCTCCACAATGTCTTCTACACCAAAGGTGTAGATATCCCCGCTTGGTGTGCGTGCATTTCCAAGATTGACATACCAATAACCGTTGCCATCGAGCAAGCCTGTCAGTGGCAGTGACTTGTCGACTGTCCCGGCGTCGTCTGCGTTGATGAGGGTCAACTTCACCTGCATCGCCGTCGATGGTGATCGTCCTGCTGTCTGCCAGATGCGTCCATACGCTGAGTGGCTTTGGGGGATGGTGTTGGGCGTCTTCAGTGTGGTGAACGTACCGCTCCGGCTGTCGAAACCGTCATCCACATAGTTTGAGAATAGGGTGAACTGGTAGGAGGTTTCGGGGGCGAGGCCTGTCACCTGTACGTAGTGGAGCGTGTCAACCGTCTGCGCGCCGCGCACATCGTCGATCACGGCAACGATCTGTCCATTCCGACTGATCTCCAGCCAACTATTGGCGGGAGCATCCGTCCACCACGAGAGGACGGCACTGCCGTCTGTGAGATTGGAGACAAGCGCGTTGTTGGGGGGCACCGTCTGTTGCGCGAGTGTGGAAGGAGAGCGAGTCGGCTGATCGGTCTCTGCGGCAGTGGCGAACGTAGGCGCGTTCTGCGTCTTGACGAAGTAGCCGTCTCCCTGTACCACGGCAAAGTTGTTAAATCCCTCAGTACAGATGTGACCATCCCAGCCGGCGGCAAACCAGCGGTTTACTTCCACCGACTGTTGTGGGAGTGAAATGGATTCGCATAGCGAAGATGCGTTGGCTGCGTTCCAATAAGCGCCGTTGACGCCGTTCCATCCTAGCATTGTGCTTGCTTCCGCGGCGGGCGACAAGGGTAATCCGCCCAGATCAATGACGCCTGGTCCGTTGTGGCGTATGAAGTAGGCGGTGTCGCTTTGCAGATCGAAGTTATTGGCGTTGACGCCACAGATGTGTCCCGTCCACTGGTTATTGTGCCAGCGGACTACTTCAACCGGTAGCCCCGTGGTGGCGTCCTGTTTCATCTGGGCACAGAGACGTTCGGCTGAGAAGCGCCCAACGGGTTGAACAGGCAACGCCACCAGGTTCCAGCCTGTGTTGAGGGCGCGGGCAACCCGCTGCAACGAGACAACCGTGATAGTGGGGGCGGGGGCATCGTTATTGGTGTCCAGCGCAACGCCGGCGGCCAGATTCGGCGCGCATTGCACTTCGAGGCTCAATCTGTCTCCGCTCAGTGAGTAGAGAAAGTAGCCGTCCAATGTTGCGGTACGGGTGTTGCCTAGATCGAGTGTCCAAAATCCGGTTTCGTCGCTGCGGGTGGCGAGTAAGGCCGAAATGCCTGGGCTGCCCACTGGATCGCGATTAACGATTTCGGCCAGAACCGTGCAACCTGTTGCAGGCAGGCCGTTGCTGTCTTCGATAAAACCGCGCACATTGTCGCTGTTGGGCAGTACCAGGGTGCGGCCTGTGGTGACGCGGTAGTAGCTGCCGAGATTGTCGTCGATGTGATCGCCGGAGCGTACGTAGAAGTAGTAGGTGGTTTGTGCCGCCAGCCCGGTGGCTGTGGCAAAGTGGGATTGTCCTGTGGCCGGGCTGTTGAAGACGCGGGGGGTATTGGCCAGCTCAGATGGGCTGCCGGCGACGTAGAGTGCCCCGTTGAGCGCGTTTTCGGTTGTCCACGATACGCTGAAGACGCTGTCGCGTACGTTGCTCGTGCGCAGTGAACGAATCATTTTGCGCGCATAGTTGGGGGTAGCTGTCGGCGTCGGGTTTGGCGTCACTGCGCTGGGGGTGGGGGTTGCATTTGGCGCAGGTGTGGGTGTTGGCTCTGGTGTGCCGATTTTTGACTGGATCCATTCGCCTAACGTACCAATCCGGGTGTAGACGCCATAGAGATTAGGTTCAGCGCAGCCAATGCCCCAACTTGTAATGCCTGCTTGTAGCCAGCCCCCCTGGGGATTGGGCACCATGAGCGGGCCGCCGCTGTCACCGTGGCAGGCGTCTTTGCCACCTTCGGCGAAACCGGCGCAGAGCATACGACTTGTCACCTTGCCGTTGTACGAGGCGGGTGCGTTGCAGATGTCATTCGATACCACCGGCACCTGCACCTGCCGTAACACATCGGAATAACTGCCGGGGCCGTTTTCTAGGGTGTCGCCCCAGCCGACAATCGTAGAAAGCACGCCGGGCGCGCTTAGTAGAATGTCATCGATGGGCACAAGTTCAATGGGCGACAAGGTGCTGTTCTGGCTGAGCCTCAGCAGGGCGATGTCATAATCGAAGGTGGCGCCGTTGTAGTTGGGATGAAAGATGACTTCCACCACGTCGATGCGTTCACCGTCGCTGTCGCTCAAGCGATGCCGCCCGATGAGCACGTCTATGGCCGAGGGGGGAAGTGGTCGGTAGAAGGCGTCATCGGCGCAATGGGCCGCCGTGAGCACCCAACCCGGGCGAATCAACGATCCGCCGCAGATCCAGCCGTCTTGTTCGTTGGTGGCGTTGCTGCGAATAATGGCTGTTACCCAGGGGTAGGCGTCCTCGGGCGCTTCTTCGCCGCCGACAATCGCCGGCAGCACCTCACTGGTCGCTTTTTCGTTAGAGAAGGGTGTGATGTGGGGCGTTGGCGTTGCGTCACTCGGCAAAATCGTCGAGTCACTAACAACAGGGAGGGTAGGCGCTTGTTGTGTGCTTATGCCAACGCCGGCGTAAGTTGTTGTTTTTGGGCCAACCAGGGCAAAGACAACGAAAAAGACAACGAAAAAGACAAGGATAAAGACTATGAACGAGACGGAGGAGAAGATACGAACGATGGTGGTGCGATGTTTCATGAATTGAACTCTCGTTGATGCTAGGGTCTTTCCCAATAACTTGCGCCGAAGACACGGTTGAGCGTCTTCTGGCGTTCCTCGCCGGTTGTCCACCGTGGCTGCCCGTAGTCGTAGATCAATGTGGTCAGGATCTGTGTGCTCAGGTGCCGCCCATCGTAAATGGTGTGTTTAATCACCATGCCTTCACGGGTTGTTCCTTGCATTTGGTCAAACAAGAAATTGCCCAAGCCGTAGAGGATCAGTGAGCCCTCTTCAAATTCAAACGACTGGGGGACATGACTTTGTATGCCGGTGACAATGTCCGCGCCGGTGCGGCTTAATGCCAGGAAGGTTTGGCGTTGGTCAAAGAGCGGCGTAACATCGTAACTTTCCTGGTACTGTAATTCCGCCAGCACGACTTCTGCTAGATCACGCGCTTTGATGTTGCGAATTGTGGCCGACATAATGTTCAGATCAAATACTGTGCTGCCAGGACCATTGTCCGTCGCCCAAGCAAAGGGGGGGCCATAGCTATTGGCGCCTAAAAAGGCCAGCCGATTGCCGTTGTGTTCGATGTAGAGCGGCTTGAATGCCTCTTCTTTGTTGGGCCCACCGCCGTAGACAGGCAACCCTGCGTCTTCGTAGATCTGTAATGAGGTGAGCGTTGCATTGCGCCCGTAGTCGTTCTGGTGATTGCCTGTCAGGCCAATGAGATCGGCGCCCATGGCCTCAAATGCTGTCATGTACTCCGGTGGACTGCAAAAGGTAAGGTTGTCGGGCGCGGTATTGGTGGTACAGCCTGGTACAAAAGGTACCTCGTTGCTGATGACGGTGAGATCGGCGGCGGCCAGTGTATCGCTGACATATTCTACAGCCCATAGTGGCCCGTAGAGATCCATCTGTTGCGCCGTGAGCCGCACCATCGCCGTGACGCCTGTCATGGCGATGACAGTGAGATTGTTGCTGCGGCGATTGCTGCCACCACTTGCGGCTATGATTTCAGCCAGTACCGGATCGACGGGTGCCACCGGATCAAGGATTTGCGCATAGACATCGAGCACAAAGGGATAGCCGTCGACGTTGAAAAGATTGTCGTTTTCCACAGGTGTCTGTCCATCCACCTTGAGGGCAGTCAGTTCAGGGATCAGTTGCTCAAACGGCAACAGTGTGAGTGTCCCACGATCTGCCCAAACGGCATTGGTCACGGCGTCGGTGTCGGCGTAACCGGTAACGGCTTCACCAGCTTCACCGAGCAAGGCAACCAGGCTGGGCAGGGTGTCGCTGATGACGGCTATTTGTGTGTATCTGTTCTCTGGCGGCGGCGTGCTCTGCCAGAGAGCATAGACGGCATCCGCTGCAATATCAGTTTCCACCACATCAAAGCGGGTGGCGACGGCAAAAAGTGAGCGGTAGATCGGCTCACCGCTGGATGTATCTGTGGCGATTCTGAGTGTAGGCGGGCCTGCATCGCTGGTCGTCGTCAATGGGATGGTGCCAGAGAGCGCCAACTGCGCCAGGATCTGTTGAAACTCGGCCGGCACGTTCTCTTCGACAGTCAGAACCAATAGGCCTGCGGGCGTTGGCGTGTCCGTTGCTCTATCTGCCTGTGTTGCGTCTGCCATTGAGTTTTGTAGACCAGATGAAGTGTTCGTTTGTTCAGTGGAGGTCAAATTCCCCGTCTGTGCTTCAAGTGATTCTGCCTGAACATCAGCCGTAGTCGGCTGATTGGAGGCGCCTGTGGGGCGATCCCATTGGGTAAATGCCCAGATACCCAGTAGCAAACCGCCGAGAATCATGGCAATGCCGATGGCGGCGGCAATCGTTCTTGGAAGTGACTCGATCTTCATGTTGTTTTGTTGCCTAGCTAGAGTACGGTAAAATAATGAACTGAATAATAGGCACAAAATCGGCAAAATTCCTTAGAAAAATCTTGTTCCGTTTCCTTTTTTTCTGCCGGTTTGGGTAAGTGATGCCTGAGATAGATATCGGTTGCCGAGGCTACCTGCCATCATAGCGCAGGCAATGCGAGACCGCAATCCGTAAAGTAAGCCTTTTGTACTTAACATACGCAGAATTGGTAAAGACTGCGCAGTGAAATGAGGATTTTCCGTATTATGTCTCATAACCATCTAAGTGATTCAGTCGCGCCAACTGTATCATCATCTACGGCTGACAGCTGGCGCATGGACGATGAAATTGATCTGCGCGAGTATCTGGAAGTTCTGATTCGCTGGTGGCGAGAGATCCTACTGGTGACAGGCGCGGTGGCTGTCCTTGCAACCGGTGCTATGTTCACGCTGGAGCAACTGACACCGCCAATTTACGAAGCGTCGGCCACTGTTGCCATTGCTCGTGTCAAGAGCGACATTACCTTTGACGATCGCTACCGTACGCTATCTGAAGAGGAACTTCAGCAACTGCGCGGAGATGCCCGTCGCTCCGCACTGTTGGGTTTGGTGCGAAATAGTGCAGTGGCCGAAGCTGTGATCAATGAACTAGGCGGTAGCCTTCCCCTGGACGAACGCAACCCTGCCCTTCTGTTGGAACAGATTGGCGCGTCTTTGGTAACTTCAGAGAATGGACGCTCAGACAGTGATTTGATCCGTGTAACTGTTCAATCTGAATCCCCCGAACTTTCTGCACTCATCGCCAATGCTTGGGCCAATCACTACGTTCAGCATGTCAACACACTGTATGGCAGCGTGCCCGCTGAGCTTATGGCGTCGGTACGCAACGATCTCGATCTGGCAACCGTCGACTACGAAGCAGCCCAGCGTAACCTGGAAGCATTTATCGCCCAGGACAATGCCGACCAACTGGCGCGCCTGATCGCTGAAAACGAGTCGGTGATTTCAGCCATTCAAATGGGCAAACAGGCTGCACTTCAATCGCTGATCGACAAAGAGTTGGCGGCGCGCCAAGAGATCGCCGCCGCCTACATCAATGCGTTGGCACAAAACCGGCTGCTCGGTTTTGAAAAAGAACAGGAAGCCAAGCGCCAGATTGTGGCCGCTTATATCGACAGTGAACTGGAGAACCGTCTCAATGCCTTCTATGATGATCAACGAGCTCGCCAGGAAATCTATACCCGGCTGGTGAATGCAGAACTAAACTCGGTGACAACCATCTTCGACAAGCAAGTGGAAGACAATTTACTGCAACTTGCGCGGCGCTACGAGGAAAAGCAACGGCTGGAGTCACTCTTGATCAGCGCGCAAACACTGCGCAATCAGGTGGCAACAGGCGGCGATGCTGCCGCTGCCAGCAATAGTCTGGCCGTTACCTTGTTGAAGACGCAAATTGTCAGCGCAACCACATCACTGGCCGACACGCTCCAATTGAATGTGGATACAACGAGTGGTGTTGCTGTCTCTGCCGATGAGCAGGAAGCGGATCTCGCCGCGTTAATCGAGACAATTGAACAGCGGTTGTCTACATTGTCCACCGAAATCAGCCAACAAGCGGCTACGCTGGCTGCGGGCGACGGCTACGAGATGCTCGACTTATTCGCGCCCGAACAACTTGCCGTCTCTACTTCGAGTGAGGGCAGGGGGGGAGCGTCCGCCCAGGCAGATGCTGTGCTGCGTACGCTTAGAGATGCCATTGCTGCTCGTTACGAAGATCTCTATGAAATCGGTCGCATTGCAGAGACTGGGCAGGAACTTGCCGTTGATAGCGAGATTTTCAACGAGATCCGAACGCTTTATCCCAACCTGTTCAAACTTGGTGAACTGTCGGAACTGGTTAGTGCCGATACCAGTGAGAGTCCACTATCGGTGTTGGGGCAAACGGAAGCGGCTGAACTACTACAGCTGCAAGCGCCGGCGAGCCTGGTTTCCTATGCAGCTGCTACTGCAGAATTCGATCAAACGCTCTTAACGCTGGAAGAAGAACTACAGGCGTTGCGATCACAACAAGAAGCACGTATGGGGCGTAAGCAACAGTTAATGCAACAGCGTGATCTAGCCTGGACAACATTCACAACGCTTAGCAACAAGAACGTGGAGCTAAACCTTTCCAATACCGCAGCCAACAGCGAAGTTCGCTTCGCTGCTCCTGCCATTCCACCTGCTGAACCGCTCGGCGGAACCAGCCTCTTGATGGTGCTGGCATTGTCGGGTATTGTGGGGTTGATGTTGGCTTTAGTGATTGCCTTCCTATCGAATTTTATGGGAATGCAACCCTTTCTACAGCGGACAGCCCGGCTGGAGACGAAACCAACCGGCTGAACTTTGACGGACAACCTTTTTGATGGATAACAACGATGCCCAGCTTTTTCGAGACAGTTCGACAGGCACTGGGACTTGAACCGGATATTTTTTACCAGATCACCCTTGCAGGCAATGGTCTATTGATTGCGCTGTCTGTTGTTGCATTGGCGGGGCTTTCTGAGGCATTGGCGCAGAGCCTTGTGCTGTTCATCAATCGCATTTCGCCACAGCGTTTTGGCTTGGCGATTATGTTGTCAACAGGTAGCCACATGATCGGCTACCTGTTTTGGACTGCCACGATTTGGCTTGTGGGGTTCTACATCTTTGGCCGTAACGTCTCGTACGACGTGGTAGGACGTGCTGTTGGGCTTGCCTATGCGCCACAGCTTCTGGGGTTTTTCGTGCTAACACCCTATTTGGGGTCGCTCTTTGCCCTGATTATCGGTGTTTGGAGTTTGTTGGCCACAGTGGTGGCTGTGCAAAGCGGTTTAGACTTAACCGTTTGGCAAGCGGTTGCCTGTAGTGGACTCGGCTGGCTGCTGGTACAGACATGGCGGCGAACACTGGGACGCCCGTTGTTGCGGTTCGAGCAGTGGCTGCATCGGCGTACCACCGGCGTCACCATTCAGTGGACACTGCGGGATGTGCGGCGTATGCGCCTGCCAGAGAAGTTGCGCAACCGCATCTCCTTGCGCGATAGCTCGTCATCTCGTGGCGAAAAAGCATCGACTGTCCAAAAATCAAAGGACCCGCTCGATGGCTGAGCCATTCGCCAATATACTCTCGTTATTTGGAATTGCACTGTTGGGTTTGCTGGTGTGGGCCGCACTCGCGCCCTTCGAGGCGTTGGGCTGGTGGGCAGGCTGGTTCGGCGACAAAATTTACCAGCAAGAAATCGAGGTCCCACCACCTGTGCGTCCACTGCCGGTTGAGGTGGACAATTACATTGTCTTCTTGTCGGGCATCAGTCGCGTTTCTGGGGAGCCGATGAGTCGGCGTGAGCAGAATTTCTTGCGCGAGTTAGCCTCCGCTATGCCGAATTCAGTGGTGATTGACAACATATTCCCCTATTCGGTAAATAATTTGCCGCTGACTGGGCAGCCGATTTTTGCTCGGATGTGGCGCTGGGTGTTGAAGCGCAAGCTAAGTAGCCACTGGCTGGAGCGTTTGGCCGGCTACTTGATCAATGTGCGCAATATGTGGCAGGTGGCCATGTCTATCGACAAGCGCTACGGGCCGATTTACAACCAGGCGCTGGCACAGGTGTTGATTTACACACTGGTGCGACATGGATACGATCTCGAGAAGCGCCGGCCAATCATTTTGATTGGATACAGTGGTGCAGGGCAAATCGCCGTCGGGGCAACAACTTACCTGAAAGAAGAACTGAACGCGCCGATTTTTGTGGTGTCTCTCGGTGGGATCTTTGGCAGCGACGTCGGCCTGCTGGCTGCAGACCATGTCTTTCATCTCTACGGCGCTGAAGATAGACCTCAGCGATTGAGCCAGATCCTTTTCCCGGGGCGCTGGCCCTTCTTCTTCTACTCCGCCTGGAACCGCGCCGTACGTCTAGGACGCTACACCGAAGTCTGCCTCGGCAAAGTCGCCCATTCCGGCGGAATGGGCTACCTCACCACGAGCCGTCACTTGGCGGATGGTGAAACCCATCTAGCGCGAACCGTGCGCTCGATTGCCGAATTGCCTTACAAGCAGTACGTGCTGGGGTGATGTTCCCTGCTTCCTCTGTTACGCTTCCTCAGATTTTGTCTGTGAACGCCGCTCTTGACGGCGTGCCCGCGCTGCTGCCACATTGGGAGACATCGGTTCTGGCTTGTTGCGTTCTTGTTCCTTTTGCATTGCCGATTTTTCCGCCGCTTCTACCAGGGGATCAACTTCCTCTGCCTCGCGCAGATCGGGCACGTAGACCGGTTCAGCGCCAGACGGGAAATGACGATGAAAGATATACGCATCCACCGGTTGTCCGCCCAGAAGGTGTTCCCGATAGATGCGGTTGAGCCGCTCTGTGTCCACATGGTGATACCAGATCCCGTCTGGATAGACCACGAGGATGGGCCCATTCGTGCAGACGCCAAGGCAGCCACAGGGCACGTGGACAATGCGGGCGGGGTTGCTGAAGCGGTTCATGCCATGTTTGCGATGAAGCGCCCCCAGTTGCCGCAGTAGATCTGTTACATCTTCCGCGCCGGCGCAATTGCCATTGGTGCAAATGAACAGTTGCCGACCATACGGCGGTATGCTGGGGATCATCTCGGCTCTGGTCTCACTCATGGTCTACTCCCAAATTTTTTCGTATACACAGTGCGCTAGTGCTGCTGACCTTGATTCTTCCACAGCTTGACGCGATTCAAAAGTTTTGATCGGCCTGCTGATTGACGTCCAATGGCCTCTATGATAGGCTAACCGTTACGGTTGTTTTCGGGGCACTCTTTTTGCCTGTGAATAGGAGCCATTTGATGACCACTTCGGCCAGTACAATTCAACCAGCACGTGTCCGCTTTGCGCCAAGCCCTACCGGGTATCTCCACCTGGGCGGATTGCGCACGGCCCTCTTTGATTGGCTCTATGCCCGTCACACCGGTGGTCAATTTATCCTGCGCATCGAAGACACAGACCAGAAGCGTTACAATCCTGAAAGCCTGAACGATCTGATGACCAGCCTGCGCTGGCTTGGCCTCGACTGGGACGAAGGCCCCGACGTGGGCGGCCCGTACGGCCCCTACACCCAGAGTGAACGCAAGGATCTCTATGCTCAGTACATCGAGCCGCTGATCGAGAGCGGCCATGCCTACCGCTGCTACTGCACTGCTGAGCGCCTGGATGGGGTGCGCGAGGAACAGCGTAAGAACGGTCAACCGCCAGGGTACGACCGTCACTGCCGCTATCTCTCGCCTGAGGAACGGGCCAACTTGGCTGCGCAGGGACTGCCCTCTGTGGTGCGTTTGGCCGTGCCAGAGGATGGTTCCACAACCTTTGTCGATCTGATCCGCGGTAACATCACCACCGACAATCGTCAACTTCAGGATGCAGTCCTCATCAAGAGCGACGGCATGCCTACCTATCATTTTGCAGTGGTGGTGGACGACCAGTTAATGAAGATTACCCACGTGCTACGTGGGCAAGAGTGGCTGGCCTCAGCACCGCTGCATCAAATTCTGTACGACGCCTTCGGTTGGACGCCGCCGATCTTTGTGCATCTGCCCATCATCCTTGACCCGAGCGGCAAGGGGAAGATGAGCAAACGCAAGACGGTGGTGGCGGGCAAGGAATACCTGGCGCTGGTTCACGAGTTTATCGAAGCCGGTTACTTGCCGTCGGCAATGTTCAACTTCCTCACGAATGTGGGCTGGAGTTACGATGCGTCACAGGAGGTGTTCGCTGTCGAAGATGCGATTGAACGTTTTGATTTGAGTTCGATCAACCCGTCACCGGCAGCGTTGCCCTACGACAAGTTGGATTGGCTGAACGGTCTATACATTCGTGAGCTAACACCGGCGGCCCTGAAGGAAGCCGTCCTCCCCTTCCTCGTGCGGGATCTGGGGCGGACTGAAGCCGAATTGCGCGCCGACGCTCGGCTCGATATCCTTGTGCCGTTGATTCAGGAGCGCATCAAACGCCTCGACGAAGCCGCCGGCTGGATCGATTGGGCCTTTGTCGAGGCCGACGAGATCCAATACGACGAGCCGTCGTTGCTGTTAGGCAAAAAGCTCGACGCTGCGCAGAGTGCTGCCGTCCTGGCGCGGGGGGGGGAACTGCTGAAAACGCTGGATCCATTCACCGCCGATGCCATGCAAGAAGCGTTCCGCTCGGCTGCCGACGAGATGGATGTTAAGGCAGGGAGCTTCTTTGGTCCTTTCCGCGCCGCGATTAGTGGCAAGCAAGTATCGCCGCCATTGTTTGAGAGCATGGAAGCGCTCGGGCGCGTCGAAGTCCTGCGCCGCATTGAGAACGCCATGCAGGTCCTCAATCGCGAAGCAGTGGCGGGGAGTTGACCTGCCGAGTTTTTTGTAACCCCGCAGGTCTCTTGTGACCCGCAAAGACCCGCCAGGAGAAAAGCAGACCTGGCGGGTCTTTCTTATCTCCAATTACCAATCCCCACGAATCGCCTCGAAGCCGGCAGTGATGTCGAGTAATTCCTCGGTGATGGCGCGTTGGCGCTGTTGCTGGTAGCGGAAGTTGAAATCGGTTAATTTGTCTTCGATGTTGCGCTCGGCGGCCTGCATGGCGGCCAGCCTGGCGGCGTTCTCACTGGCCAGAGACTGGGCGAAGGCGCGGTAAAGCGTAACGAAGAAATGCTCGCGGATGAGCGACGCAAAGAGCGGTTCCCAATCCATGCGGAAGGTGGGCAGAGTGCGGAAAGGCCATTTTGCCTCTTCCAACGTGTGCAGCCAGTCGAGATCAAGCGGTAGTAGATGGGCGATCTGGGGGGCATAGGCCGCACCACCTGCCTGCCTGTTGTAAAAGATCACAATCTGATCGATCTGCTGCTGCGACTGCCAATACTCCACATGTTGCAGCAACTCGTGGACGGCTTCCGTCATGCCGGTAATAGAACTAGGCATATCAAAGGCGCGCTCAATCGGCTGGTGTGCATCGTGCAGGTGACCGGTGACGCGCCGCCCCAGCGCCAGAACCGAGCGGTGCTGTCGGCGTATCTGCATACCGTTCATGCGATCCACCGCAAATTCAGCAAGCCGTTCGTTGAACTGGCCACACATCCCCTGATCCGAACCGAAGATGACGGCGCCCAGTCGTTCGTGATGCATTTCCGCGGCAATACTGCTGCCTTCGGGCCGATTGTGTAGTGCAATGTGCAGCCCCAGTTCCACCACTCGGTTGTATTCCTCGATTGAGTTGGCGGCGCGTTCGTAATGACGAATGCTCACTGCAGCCAGCGATTTCATTGTCTTCACCACCGATTGCAGATCGCGGGCACTTTCAATACGTTGGCGTAGGCTTTCAAGCGTTTCCATGCGCGGCCCTTTGGGGTAGCTCGTCGTCGTGTGCAGCGCTGATGGCGCGGCGGGCATGACGGATCAAGAGTGTACGATCTTCGTCTGAAAGAGGATCGCCCCGAGTGATACGCCGACAGAGTTCCGGCAATTCGTTGACGATGGCGTTGCGTACAGCTTGCTCCACGGCAGGGATACGCTGCACAGGCAGGCGATCGAAAAGCCCCTGGCCGGCGGCAAGCAGTACGGCAATCTGTTCCGGCACTGGGATGGGGGCGTAGGCAGGCTGCTGCAACACGGCACGCACACGTCGCCCGCGTTCCAGCCGGCGGCGCGTCTCATCGTCGAGGCGAGTATCGAACCGTGAGAATGCCTCTAATTCCTCAAACTGGGCATAAGACAAGCGCAGCGCACCTGCCACCGATCGATAGGCGGGCAACTGCGTCTTGCCGCCCACGCGCGAAACCGAGCGGCCTACGTCCACCGCGGGTAGAATGCCCTTCTGGAATAGATCGGGGGAGAGGTAGATCTGGCCGTCGGTGATGGAGATAAGGTTGGTTGGGATGTAGGCCGATAGGTTTTGAGCCTGGGTTTCGATGATGGGTAACGCCGTGAGCGAACCGCCGCCCCGGGCTTCGTTAAGTTGTGTGGCCCGTTCGAGCAACCGCGAGTGGATGTAGAAGATGTCGCCGGGGTAGGCTTCACGTCCTGGCGGACGGCGCAATAAGAGGGATAGTTCACGGTATGCGCGGGCGTGCGCCGTGAGATCATCATAGATGACGAGGACGTCGCGACCCTGTTCCATGAAGTATTCGGCCATGCTGGTGGCAGCGTAGGGAGCGATAAACTGAAGTCCCGCGGCCTCTTCGCCCATCGCCACAACCATAATGGTGTAGCCGAAAGCGTCGCGCTTACGTAGATCGTCGATGATCCTGGCGACGGCGGAATTGGGCTGCCCAATGGCACAGAAGATGCAGATCACATCCTCGTGGCGCTGATTGATGATGGTGTCGATGGCGATGGTCGTCTTGCCGGTCTGGCGATCACCGACGATCAACTCGCGCTGGCCACGGCCCACGGGGATCAAAGCGTCGATGACTTTGATGCCGGTCTGGATGGGCACGGTGACAGGTGCCCGATCCACAATGGGAGCAGCATCACGTTCGATGGGCCAACGCTCTGTTGAGCGAAGGGCGCCCTTGCCGTCCAATGGGCGACCCAGCGGATCGACAACGCGGCCCAGCAGCCCTTCGCCTACGGGCGTGTCTACGACGCGGTTTGTACGCCGCACAGGCTGCCCGGCGCTCAGGTGTTCGTCGCTGCCCAGCAGCACCACGCCGATCTCCTCGCGATCAAGATTGAATGCGATCCCTTGCACATCGGCTGCTGCCCCCTTTTCGTTTGAGAGGAGCAGTAGCTCGTCGACCTTGATTTCGGGCAAGCCGATGACGCGAACGACACCGTTGCCTACGCTGCGAATGGTGCCGATGTTTTCAACAAGTAGCTCTGGACGTTCATTGTGTAGAACCTGATCAGTCGCAGCGAAGAGCGACTCTAGTGCCGGGGTGAGCACGCCGACTTCAGGCAGGTTCATGCGTTTCATCTTTCACCCTCCGCTCCGCGGCGATAGCTTCCGGTATCTCCCTCCGTAGATTATGATCGGTTTCGCCGGCAATCAGCGCCGTTGCCTCGGCTTCCAACTGATCGAGGTAGTGGGAAAGGTGCCAGGCAACGCGTTGGCTGGGCGATTTGATTTCAATGCCGGCCGTGAGATCCGGCCGAACCTTGAAGTCGATGTGCGGACCTTCTTTGCTGATTTGCAGGGCTGCGACGATGCCGCCACGCGCTTGATCGGGCAAGGCAAAGGCGCTGTAGACCGTTACCGGCAGATCTGACTCTTGCGCATAGCGAACGATTTCGCGGCGGGTGTCGTCGCCCATCTCTGTCAACTTGCCAAGGAAGACGGCGAGCATCTGGCGTTCGAGATCGGCCTCGGCCAGATCGGCCAGGGCGCGGCGTGTCACCGTGTAGACGTGTTCGCTGGTGCGTCGGCGCAATTCGCGTAGGAAATCGGCCTGCTCGCGCTGGATGGTTTCGTGCCAGCGGCGGCGGGCGTCCTCTGCATCGACGCGTGCCTGCCGGATCATCTCTTTGCGCTGCACCTCCACTTCGGCGACGGTCTTGTCGAGCATCTGCCGGCGTTGTTCTTCGAATTCGGTGCGTTCCTTGCGATAGCGGCGGGCTTCCTGCTCAGCCTGCTCCTGTTTACGGTCGGCTGCGGCCAGTTCCTCGGCGATCCGGCGTTCTCGTTCTTCCATTGCTTTCACAATCGGCCCATAAAGGAACCGGCGTAACAGCAGCACGAGGACGACAAAATTGATGATCTGCGCGATCACTGTGAACCAGTCGATGAGCACTGTTAACCTCCTGCTGCATTTAGTTGGCCGACCAGGAAGTTCCAGAACGGGTTGGCGAAGATCAGGATCATGGAGACGACAAAGCAGTAGATTGCAGTGGACTCGATCATCGCCAGGCCCACGAAGAGCGTGCGCGTGATCGTGTTCGATTCATCCGGCTGCTGCGCGATGGACTGTAAGGCGCGGTCTACGGCCCGACTTTCGCCCAATGCCGGCCCGATAGAACCGATTGCAATGGTCAGCCCAGCCGTGGCGATGGAGATCAAAGCGACGAAACCAAGGTTATCCATGAAGCTTACTCCTTTTGCTTGTGAGAACGTGTTGCCGATGCGATATAGACCATTGCCAGGATAGCGAAGATGTACGCCTGTACCATCCCTGTGAGGAGGCCCAGCACCTGCATGAGGATGGGGAAGAAGAGCGGCGCCACGCCGAGAATGATGGCGCCGATGACGGTGCCGCTCATAACATTGCCGAAGAGGCGGATGGCCAGGGCGACGGTGCGTGAGATTTCGCTGATGATGTTGAAGGGCAGCATTAACGGTGTGGGTTGCATGTATGCGCCAAGATAGGCGCGTACACCTTGCCGTGCAATGCCGTAAATGGGCACGGCGACGAAGACACAGATGGCCAGCGCTGCGGTGGTGGAAAGGGAACCGGTGGGCGGTTGGTAGCCCGGCACAATCGCCAGCAAGTTCGACACGGCGATGAAGAGAAAGATTGTGCCGATGAAGTTCAAGTAGGGGCCTGGCTCTTGGCGGCTCACGCTGCGGATCTGGTCGCGGGTCATCGAGACGATTACTTCGAGCACATTCTGTCCGCGTGAGATTTGCGGACTGGATGTGAGATTACGTGTCACCAGCCACGAGATCAGGGTTATCAGCGCCATCACGAGCCATGTGAAGACGATGGTGGCGTTGAGCCGCACCGCGCCCCACTGCCAGAAGACAATGTTGTCGGGGGTGATTTCCATGATTTTACGGCTGCTTTCTCTTTGCGTTCTTAGCATGCACTAAAATGACTAAGTGGCGAGATCTCCTTTGTGCCTTTGTAGTGAATTGTCTTCGCCTGGCCTCAGGAACTGCACCAGCATCACTCTCGCCAGAATGAAACCGATCAGGCAGACGACGAGCCGTTCCCAGCGGTCAGCGGTGATCAAGTAAAAGCCGAGCAGGGCGACGGCGTTGCGTACAAACAAGCTGATCAGCGCCAGCAGCGACGGATCCGCAGCGGTGACGAGCCGCTGTACCGTCCACCACAAGCCGCCGAAGTAAAAGAGGCCGAGCGCGATCCCCACCAGAAATGGCGGCACCAGCGCGATCCAGTCGATGGCGGTTGCCCACTCAGGGAGGGGTGCCATTGCGTCTTCCTTCCTCGATCTGTTCACGTTCACGGCTGACCCAATACCATGCGTTAAAGATTCCCAACGTTACCCCGGCGAAGAGCAGCGCCACCGTCCACGAAAAGCCGGCTGGATAGCGGCTGTCGAGCCATAGGCCCAACAGAATCCCCAGCAGCGTGGGAATGGCGATAGCCCAGCCGATGATGCCGAAGGTGCCCAACCCAAACCAGATGCTTTCGGCCTGCGAGCGCCGCGCCCGTAGCTTGCGCCTTTCCTTAACAGAGACCTGTTCCACCAGGGTTTCATGGTGGTCGGGTTCGGCCAAGTGGGCGAGTTTGTCATCTTCTGGGCGAGGATTGTTGAATGGTGGTGTGGTCACGGTCATTTCCCCAGTTCCATAAAGCGGCGCACGAAATCGGCTTCGAGGCGGGCCAGTGCGTCACGGCTCATCCGTTCGCGTTCGTCAAGGCGGCTGAATTGGTCTGTCACGGCCTGGCGCAGTTTGCCCAGGTCGGGGCCGCGTACTGCGTTGCGGCTTGCCACTAGCACTTCGTCTTCGCATTTCACGAGGATGCCCTCATCTACGGCTACAAATTCCTCGCGATCCTCGGGGGTAACGAAGGCGAGCAGCCCGGGCGCCAACTCGGTGACGTAGTCGATGTGGCGCGGCAGCAGCGTCACATAGCCTTCGCTCGCTTCCACCGTGACCTTGCGCACCTGTTGATCGATGAGGATCTCTTGCGGCAGGATCAGACGCAATCTCATGCGCTCTCCTCCTCGGCTTCGCGTGCGGCTTTTCCCTTGGCCTCTGTGACGGCGCCGATCATGAAGACGGCGCTTTCGGGCAATTCGGCGAACTCGTCTGCGAGGATGCGCTCGCAGCCATCCAGCGCTTCTTCGAGGGGCACAGTGCGGCCCTTCATGTTCGTAAACTGCTCGGTGGTGAAGAACGGCTGCGTCAAGAAGCGTTCCAGGCGGCGGGCGCGCGAGACCGTCTGCCGGTCGGCACGGGAAAGCTCTTCCAGACCAAGCATGGCGATAATGTCTTTGAGGTCTTCGTAGTCGGCCAGGGCTGTGCGGATCTGGCGGGCGATGCGATAGTGGCGTTCGCCCACGATGTGTGGTGCCAGCATCTTCGAGAAGGTTTGCAGCGGATCGATGGCTGGGTAGAGCCCTTCGGCGGCGCGTTTGCGCGAGAGCACAATCGAAGCGGAGAGGTGTGAAAAGGTGTGTACGGCAGCCGGATCGGTGAAATCGTCGGCGGGGACGTAGACCGCCTGCACCGAAGTGATGGCGCCGGCGTGGGTGCTGCAAATGCGTTCTTGCAGTTCGGCCAACTCAGTGGCCAGCGTGGGCTGGTAGCCGACCCGTGACGGCAGTTGGCCCATCAGCCCTGAGACCTCAGAGCCGGCCTGAATGAAGCGAAAAATATTGTCGATGAGCAGGAGCACGTCCTGCTGGGCGTCGTCGCGGAAAAATTCGGCCATAGTCAGTGCGGCGTGGCCGACGCGGAACCGGGCGCCCGGCGGTTCATTCATCTGCCCAAACAGCATGACTGTGTTTTCAAGGACACCGGCGTCGCGCATTTCACGGTAGAGTTCTTCGGCCTCACGTGACCGTTCCCCGATCCCGCAGAAGATGCTGATTCCCTCGTATGTGAGCACTATGTTATGGATCAATTCAGTGATCAGCACTGTCTTGCCCACCCCGGCGCCGCCAAAGAGACCGGCTTTGCCCCCTCGTTCCAGCGGAGCCAGCACGTCGATGGCCTTGATCCCCGTTTCGAGAATTTCTTGGGTGGTGGATTGCTGCGTCAGCGGCACCGGCTTGCCGTGGATCGAACGCCACTCGCCGCCTTCCAGTGGATCGAGACGGTCAATGGTCTCCCCAAAGACGTTGAAGACGCGACCGGCGACACGCCTGCCCACGGGCACCTGTAGGGAGTGACCGGTATCGTGGACAGGGGAGCCGCGCGCCAAACCCTGGGTTGTGGTCAGCGCAATGCCGCGCACTGTGTGGTCGTCGACGTGACTAATGACTTCGACGGCGATTTGGCCGTCTTCGCCGGTGCGGAGCAGATTGTGGATTGCTGGTAGATGGGCATCGAAGTGGGCATCGACCACACTTCCTCGAACCGAAACGACAGTAGCGGACATCGTTGTCCTCCAGCAGGGGGCAGTCAGTGAAGCGATAGCAAGCTGGTGCAGGCACGAGGTACTGCGGTTCCATTATAGCACGTTTCTAGGGGTTGTGATTGGACAAACGTTGCAGCCGGGGGAACGAATCACGTTTTTTGCATGAGCGCGGTCGGTCACTTTATCGGAAATGTTGCCTCTGCTCCGCTCTGAAATTTGCGTCTCAGGTGGGCCCGTGGTATCCTATTGAACATTGCGCAAGCAATGGGGGATAGTTTAATCGGCAGAACACCTGACTCTGGATCAGGCAGTTGGGGTTCGAATCCCTGTCCCCCAGCCTTCTTTACCTAGCAGCTTGAAATTCCGTGGCAGAATTAACACGGGGTTTCACCCATCTTCAATCCATAGTTGAAGTGTCTTAACAGTATTCACTTGTTAAGGTGCGTTTGTGAAAGCCACCCAGGGGGTCGCCAAACCAAGAGGGTGGCTTTCGCTATTGGTCTGAAATAACCACAAGCATACTACGCGCTTTCGGAATGCTCAAACTCTAGCAGGTCGTTGGTTGTAACCGGCCCCAAGTATTGCCGCAAGAAGATCAATAACTGGTTGACCGTATGGATGTCGACCCGTTTGGGTGGATGTTCGGTAAGCAGATAGACTGTTGACACCGACAAGCCGGTGGCTTGTGCGATGTGCGCAAAATGTAAACGTTCCCCGCTTTTCTGCCGAGCCTTTTCCAGCAGCATCGGCCAGCGCCAGTGCACCATGTGTTCCTTCCTTTTGCGGCTGAACTTCGTTGTTTTTCGAAACCAGAACGTTTGTGCCGCATCGTAGCAAAGAACAGACTTGCCCGCAAGCTGCATAGCGCATTGTTTTCAGGCCGTTGCAGATTCACTTCCCCGGTTTGCATTCTTTAACGCTGAAAACGCCAGGCTGCGGGTCTTGCGGTCGACCACAGCCGTGACGCGCTCGGCAATCACCACCACCTCTTCCTGTCCACTGAACAACCAACCAAGCACCATCAATTCCAAAAATCCATCCTTGACTGAAATCAGCAGATAGCCGGTTTCGACGGCCTGCTTGCCGTAGACCATTACCTTGTGCCGACCGGACACAGTGGTTTTGTCTGTGAGCAGGATGAGATCGAGGACGGGCACCATCTTGCCGTCCAGCTCGGCCTCGCGCCGGGAATAGGTGAGCACTTCACCCACCAGGAAGACCACATTGTTTCGATAGAGAGAAGATTTGGGGATCACTGCCTGCTCCGAGGGGTATGGATGATCAGCGGCTCGCGTTGTGATGCTTGCTTTGCTTCATCAGCAAGGTGACGCAGTTTCTGGCTGAGGAGCTGGAGGTGAAGATCGGCTGTGGTATGCGCCGGTGCAAAGGGGCAGTTGTCACAGTTGTCAGCGATGTCGATTTCACTCAAGCGCAGGGCGACGCCGTAGCAGATGGACAACATCTCTTGCAATGCAGCCTGAACCTGTGGTGAAGAACCGCGGTTGGCATGTAGCATATCAAGCAGAAGATTGATGCGCATCCCGACTCCTTTCAAGTCGGCGATGCTATCCCGAATGACGGCATAGTGTTTCTTAGGTAATGGTTGCGCCCCAGGCATATCTGTCTTCCCTTGGTGGTGAAGTGCTTGCCGGTAATCGATCAAATCACATGGTGATAACAACAAGACCGGACAACAAAAAACATCGACAATTAATGTCCAATTTAGTTCACTGAAGGTCGTCAGGCAACTAGAAATTCTTATAGTCTGTCTGACTGGTAATTTTTGCAGTCTTCAATGCGTTTTTGTTAAGTACTTGTAAGAAAAGGCTGGAATTGGTAAGTATTGAAGCTATGAAGCGCCTTCTAGTTGTACATTCGCTTGAGTCTGTACTTGACGCTGGCGTTGGTGGGCATATACTAAATCACAACCTCCTACCTATTAACCATCGAATCAAACGACTACGCACAATCAGCATGACACTCCAGCATAAACAGATTACCGTTGTGGCCATTGATGACCACGAGCTCATTCTTCAAGGCATTCGCTATCTTCTCGAAAAGAACGATGACATCAAATTGGTGGCGGAAGGTTATGCCGGCAGTGATATCGTACCCCTTGTGGCGCGTCACCAACCGGAAGTACTCCTTCTTGATATCGGGATACCGGAAGAACGAAGCTATGGGGAACAGGCTGCCAGTCGGCATTCTGTCTTCGCGACCCTACATCTGTTGCAGACAGAATATCCTTATACGAGAACCATTATTGTCTCTCAATATGGTACGCCACTGTTGGCAAAGGCGGCGCTATCGGCCGGTGTGAAAGGCTATCTCATCAAGGACGATGCCTTAACGAGTTATCTCGCAAACGCAATTCGCACCGTGCATCGCGGGGGAATTTTCTTTTCTCGGTCACTGCAATCGCAGCTCATCCAAGCCCGGATCGGTGAACCCAACCCATTACAACCACGCCAGATTGAGATTTTGACAGCCTTTGTTCTGAAACCAAATGAGGATCGGGGCGTTATTGCCAAAACTCTGGGAATCTCTGTGAGCACATTGAATTATCATCTTGGGCGAATCTATGACGTCCTTAAGGTGAATGGTCTTGCCGCAGCCCTAGTGAAGGCAATGGAAATGGATCTGCTACCGGTACCTCCTCCTGACTTACCCTTGATGTAGACAAACTCATTCAGTGCTCAACCCAAATCAACGCCGGCACGCGAACGATGAAAATGCACCACAATTTTTCAAACAAGAGTATCGCAAGGCATTTCTACCTCGTCCGGATACCGGTACTTACCGGAGCTCTGTTTGTTATCCTCTTCTATACGTATGCCATCGTTGTTCTGGTGCCGAACTATCCCTTCGGCGCACGGTGGACACCTGACGGCCAAATGGAAGTGCTGCGACCGTATCAGGATACCCTGGCGGAAGCACTTCTTCGGCCAGGTGACATCATCTACCAGATTGATGGAAGGCCTGCCTTGCGCTCGCCCTGGCGTTTTCTATTTGAGTGGGATAACGATACACACATCTACGACATTCAGCGTGGTGATGAGCAACTACAGCTGGCGTTGCCTAACCAACCGATGGATTGGACGGAATACCGCTCACGAACAACCGCCGGTGCAATTGCTGTAGGCATATGGGGAATTGCAGCCGTCGTCTTGGCTGTTGCCCCGACGCACAATCGACAGGCATGGCGGCTGGGCCTGGTCAGTCTGGCGACGGCGGTAACACTGGCTGCGTCAGAAGGCGCACTTTACAACATTCCAATTGCCTGGTTGATATCAGAACCGTTCTTACCACTTGTCTCTGTTGCTTTCGCGGCTCTTGCCCTGATGCCTTGTCCGCACAACCGACTGCGCTGGGCGAAAAGGTTGCTCCGAGTTGGTTACGTGGGAACGGGATTCCTGGCGCTGGCCCTCCTTTTTGAGATCCTTATACTGCGCCCACAAGGTCTTCGTTTGCCAGATCTCGGCGGCTTGCCAATAGGAGACGTCGGCCTGCTTGTCACCGGTCTCGGATTGTTGCTCAATCCTGTACTGTTGATCTTCTCACTTTTTACGCTGGAACCAGGACAAGCGCGCCGCAGCGTACAGACCCTCCTGCTATTCACCCTGTTGGCCATACTACCTCTCGTCCTCTTTACGATCTTGCCACGAGTTCTAACAGGGACACCCGTGCTAGCCTGGGAGCTTGGGATCAGCATGCTTCTACTGGTGCCGATTGGTTATGGCTTCGTCGTCTACCGTCGCCAATTCCTTGGGTTGGATCTCATTGTATCTAGAACACTCGTAGCGCTACTGCTGATTCTACTGTTTACGACGTTATACGGCGCTACTTTCCTCAGTATAGCCCTGCAACAAACAGTGCAGACACTGCAACCCATGTCCGGCATCGTGGCAACCTGTATCGCAATGGGGGGTGTTGTGACGGCGGGGCAATTTATACAACGGCAAGTGCATTCTCTTGTCTTCGGACCCTCTGTGGCATACGCAGACAAGATTGCCGACTATACTGCATCTCTGGCGAGTGAACCTGAAGTGACATTCTTGGAGCGCACGTTTCGAGAAGTGATGGCATTGTTGGAGATTCAACGCGCCTTTCTGTGGATCGTCGGTGAGGATGAACCGATTCCGGTTTCCCGACAGGGGATGCACACCATTCCACAGATAGAGATGAGTGACTTTGAAACGGTCATACAGCGTTCTACGCATCCACAGCAATCTGTGTTTGCAGAATATGAGTGGCTCGAGCTGGTGATTCCGCTACGACATGAGGATCGCACCATCGGCGTGGTTTTCATTGGCAATCGGGTGGTTAGTGACTATTTCAATCAGCTTGAACTGGGTTTTCTCAAACAAATCAGCGCCTCAATTGCAGTGACGGTGATGAACATCGCGCTGTTTGAGGCATCACGCATGATGTCACGACTACTTCTCTATGTCAGGGAAGAGGAACGAGTACACTTCGCAACGCTACTGCACAATGGCCCGTTACAACGCCTTACACTGGTGTCCGGTGCATTGCACAGACTACAAGAGCATGCAGTCGGACCAGAGGTAAAAGCAAGAATTGAACAGATTCGCAACGATGTTCTGCTGATATCTTCACAACTCCGCACAGCGTGCACCGATTTACATTCCCCTGTAATTGATCTTGGCGTCGAATTGACCGTACAGGAAGTTATCGAAAAAGCAGCGCAGCACCTTAAAGTACCTATCTCACTTGAGGTGACCGTGCCGCCGGATCTCTCAATCTCCAGCGCCGGTGTCACCGCGATTTATCACATCCTGACTGAGGCACTAAACAACATTCACCGGCATGCAGGCGCATCTGCTGTCACAGTTTCACTGGCACAGCCAGACGCAGAACATCTACATCTCCTTATCCGGGACAACGGCCGTGGCTTTGTGATTACGCATACATCGTTATCGGAGTTGCTGCGTTCTCGTCGTTTTGGCCTGGTGGGCATGCATGAATGGGCGCGTCTGGCCCACGGCGTGCTGGCAATACAATCTCGTCCCGGCGCTGGTACCACAATTGACCTGACTATCCCACTTTTTGCATCCCCAATTGCAGGATCACCACCATCATTCTCACACATTGCAGAAAGGAAAACCCTATGTCCAACGTAGCCACTCAGTTGATCAATGCACCGGCAGAAGCACTCACCATCGCCAGTCAATTAAGTCTGAATCTTGATGAGCGTGCCACCTACCTGAGCCCCATTGATATCACGGTGGAAGGCTGGGTGGCTGTCACCACTGATTGTCTCGACCACTTGCGTGCCGCATTTCCTGGGTTTATGTGCTCCGATTCCGGTGGATGTGAACGACTCCGCTGATGGATGCCCCACTTAGGAGCAGGTCATCGGTCTAGATGATCTGCTCCAAAATCGTTGACAGGCCGGCACAACATGGAGCAGTGAACATGATCTCTGATGGAATACAACCAAGCATAGACAGTCTCTTCGTTCGGGTTTTTGAGTGGGTAGAAAATGAGTTGACGAAACTCACCGGCTGGTCCTGGCTCGGAGAACTTGTGGTATGGCGCCGTCACCGGCTTCATGATACGTATGGCGTATACGGCATTACCCTGCCTATTTTGGCAACAACGCTGGTGGGTGGTTCAGACCGCAAGGCCATACCCTTAGCCGCAGCCTGGGTACTCTATGACCTGGCATCCGACATCTTCGATGATCTACAAGACAAAGATGAGAAACCACACCCCTGGTGCAACTGGCCACCGGATCGCGCCATGTTGGCCGGCCTCGGCTTGCTCTTTGCCGGCCAGCACTGCCTTGCTCAATTGGATGCACCAGCGGAAGTACTCAAAGAAATCCAACAGAGGTGGTCACAGACAGGGCTATTGGCCGCTCTGAATCAACACTCCACTGAACAAACAACCGCGGAACGCTATTTTGAAGAGATTACGGCAAAGTCCGGCATTATTTTTTCGTCCGTCATGTGGAGTGGAGGCCGTCTGGCCTCGTCTGAGACAGACAAGCTCTCCGCCTTAGAAGAATATGGATTGGCATTGGGTATCCTCATCCAGCTTTGCGACGATGGACGGGATTGGGCGGTACCCAGTGAAAACAAGAAGTCGAATATCCAGTCAACGCTGTATCAACTGATAGCAATGGGGCACCCAAAGATGCCACGTATCCAGGACATTCAGATTCGCGGCGCGCTGTATCCTGGCGCCGAAAAGGAGATGTTGAACGTCGTTTTCCCGTGGGTGGCGTACACTTTTGTGATTGAGATGATGAAAGTCTATGAAGAAAAGGCGATTTCTGCGCTGTCCCCCTTTACAAACGGACCGGTTGACCATCTAATCGACTATGCCAGGTATTTCCGCAGTACCGTGTCGGAACCGTTGTCGAAACACACATTTAGCGAGATGCACGAAACATGAGCCATCTCTCTGTCCACAATCTCTGCAAAATCTATCCGTCGGCGGCACAGGCGGCTGTTGACAATATCTCGTTCTCCGTAGAGTCAGGTCACATTCTTGCCTTGTTGGGGCCAAACGGCGCGGGCAAAACCACAGTCATCAAGTGTATTGCCGGACTCGTACTGCCGACGCAAGGAGAAATCCGTGTCCTCGACATTCCGCTTGCAACTGCCCAGCGGCAGGCCGTCAGCCACATCGGCGCCGTGCTTGAGGGGACACGCAACCTCTACTGGCGGCTGTCTGCCTGGGAAAATTTGCTCTACTTTGGCGGCATCCGACTTGTGTCTTCACGCAAGTTGCGTCAACGCGCAGACGAACTACTCACATTGATGGGATTAGAGGAGCAGAAACATGTGGAGGTGCGTCGCTTCAGCCGCGGGATGCAACAGAAGCTGGCGATAGCCGTGGCACTTTTGCACGAACCTTCTCTTCTGCTGCTGGACGAGCCAACGCTCGGGCTGGATGTGGAAGCTGCTCGCACCCTGGAAAGAACAGTACGTGAACTGGCACAACAGCGGGGCATTGCCATTGTCCTCACCACCCATCAAATGGATCTGGCCGAGCGACTGGCCGACGAGATCTTTGTCATGGATGGGGGTAAACAACTTGCCTATGCGCCGACACAGGCACTGTTGAAAGCATACGATCTTCATCGTCAGTCGGTCGTTGTTCAACTGATGTCCGCTCTATCTGAGGAGCAGGCCGGGCGTCTACTCGCTTTGCTGCCATCACTTTCCATCGAAAATCAAGGTAGCCACAGCGCCACGCTACAATGGACGGTGGAACGACAGAGCGACCTAACCTTGCTCCTCGCTAACCTCGACCAGATGCAGGTGCAGGTCGACTCAGTTGTGTATCAAAAGGCGCGGCTGGAGGATGTCTTTCTCTCATTGACTCGAAATGGTGGTACCTAGCATGGACATGCTGCGTATCCTCTACGCTGAAATGAGACGAGAAGCTCACTATCTACGCGCCTACCGCCTTGAATTCGTCGGTGATTTGCTTCTCTTCGGCCTGGGCTTTGTGCTGTTGAGCGGGCTCTTCCAGATTGTGGCGCAGGGAGATTACTCAACGCAACAGCAAACCTTGTCGATGTTGGGATTTCTCCTGTGGCGGGCAGCAGACGGCTGTATGCTGCGGCTAATGGGAAGCGCTGTGGAAGAGAGCCAATGGGGTACGTTAGAACAGATTTGGATGGGTGGTGTGTCACCCGCCATCATCCTCATCATGCGCACGGTCGTGTTATGTCTATTTTGGGGAGTTCGAGTGGCGATTTTGGGCGCAATTCTGGCACTCTGGGTGGGTGTCGAAGGCATCGGCGTTTCATGGCTCGAACTACTGATCATTTTCGTCCTCTCTTTGGGCAGCGCAATTAGTGTCGCCTATCTGCTGATTGGCTTTCAACTCGTTCACAAACAGATTTCATCGTTGATGCTTGCGATTTCCACCTCACTGCTGTTTGTAACCGGTGCGCTTGTGCCCCTAACCCACGTACCTATGTGGGAGCGGCTGGCGCTGCTTCTGCCGTTAGGGCCGGGGATTCGCTTCCTACAGCAGTCGGATAACCATTCGCTCGTCGGTTGGGACGGCCTGTGGTTGCTCGGTCATACCGCCATCTACCTGGCGCTCGGCTTCTATGCACTGAAACGCGGACAACGGCGCGCGCGGCAGTTAGGATCACTGGCCCACTACTAACCGCCTGAATACCACGGCGCAGGAAATGGTGATACAAGTGGTGCAACTCTTTTTCATTGAACTCAGGCGCTATTTGAAGAAGACCTGGTCCTATCGCATGGACACAGTCGGTGATTTTCTAACCTGGCTGGTGACCTTCCCTGTCTTGTTGATGTTGTTCCAGGGCGTCTCCACCGGCTTCGGTGTAGAAGCGCAAACCCGCTCGCTGGTCGGCTTTCTTGTCTGGACGCTGTGTATGGGGGTACTCAGTGCAACGGCTCGGGAGCTAAGTCAGGAGATGCGCGAAGGAACGCTTGAGCCGTTTCTACTCGCCCCTGTGGCGCCTTTGCTGCTGATAAGTTTCCGTGTGCTGGCGATGTTCGTCTATCGGGGACTCTATACCCTCGTTTTGGGCGGCGTGTTGGCGATCCTCCTACGCTTGCCGATGAATCTGACGATGGAAGCCGCCCTCCTCATCTTGTTGACGGTGGCCGGCGCGTTTGGCGTCAGCCTGTGTATCGGTGGGTTGACCCTGGTGTACAAGGCTGTATCAAGTTTGATAGGCGTGGTCTCATTGTTGGCGGTCCTGGCCACCGGCGCGTTGGTACCCCTTAATTCCCTTGGCGCGTGGTTCACCCTGCTCAAGGTGGCAACGCCCATCACCTGGGGGATTGACGCAATCCGTATCGCCATGATTGACGGCGCGAACTGGCGTCTCTTATGGTTAGATGGGACATGGCTTGGTCTGACGCTTCAGTCTATGGCCTTTCTCGGTCTGGGTATCATCCTCTTTCGCTGGGGGCTGAAGCGCGCCCGTGTGGCCGGCACACTGGGTTCCTACTGAATGCCCGGTGGATACCTGGCCGAACCCCGCCGACCTTGCGGTCAGGCGGGAGGGGGGCCAAGCCGCCGCCCCCTGTCCCACCCTGCGGCCTTGCGGCCTGGGGCCAGGGGTGGGCGGAGAGGCCGGATGGCGCAGGGCGCCGCTGGTGGCGATTGGCTGTTGGCCTTTGGCGGGAGAGGGCCTAGCGGCCAATAGCGGCGGTCAGCCGTCAGGCATCAGCATGGCGCAGAGCGCCGGATTGTCCGATGGCCATCGGCAGTTAGCCAGAACCTCTCATGGCTGACAACCTTCAATTGTGGCCGGTCATTTCAACAGTCTGGTCCACAGATTGACAACCCTAATTGAGTGCAATACAGTGGATGCTTGCGGACGTTTAGGCGAGTTTTTTACCGCCGGTATCGTCTTCGACTATCGATAAAAAAGGAGACCGGTCCTATGAAAACAGCGGCACAGAGTCTTGTGCAGATACCCCTTGCCCGTGGCCTACCGGTCTTGGGGAATGCGCTGGAGTTGGCAAACGACGTTGCTGGATATCTGACAGCGCAGTACAAGCAGTTGGGGCCGGTCTTTCGCGTACGGGCGTTGCAGCGTGAAATGGTTGTTCTGGCCGGCGTCGAAGCCAATCTCTTTTATGCCCAGGAGGGCAAGAACCTCTTCCGCTCACGTGATTTCTGGCAAGAGCAAGACGAGGAGTTTGGTGCCAAGCGGTCATTGATCAGCATGGACGGCGAGGATCACGTCCGATTGCGAAAAGTACAGCGTCCAGGTTATGCACGTTCTGCGCTCCTGGAAAACCTCCCAACCGCCATCTCAATTATCACCCAGGAGATAGCGGGCTGGCCACTGTCACAGCCATTGCCTGCACTCTATAGCATTCAACGCATCGTCACAGAACAACTGAGTGTCATCGCCGCCAATCATTCGGCCAAAGAAGATCTCGACACCATCATCACGGCGGTACGCACAATTCTGGCCACCCGGGTGACCAAGCAACATCCTGGGGTTCTGCGCCGGTTGCCTGGTTTTCGCAAAGCCAAAGCGCGCTTTATGGAAATCGGCGGCGAGGTGATTGCTTCCCATTCCCCATCACTTCGAGAAGGCAAGCAGCCGGATCTGGTGGATGCGTTGCTGGCACTCCATCGAGAAGACCCCGACTTTCTCCCAGCAAGCGATATGATGACGGCGGTGCTGGGACCGTTCATTGCCGGCCTGGACACAGTAGCCAGCACCACCGCCTTTATCCTCTATGCGCTGCTCAAATATCCAGATTTGGCGCAGCAGGTGACGGTGGAAGCCGACGAACTATTCGCCAACGGCCTCCCCGATGCAGCCGCCTTGCGCAAGATGGATGTAACCCACCGCGTGGCGTTGGAAGCGATGCGCCTCTGGTCGATTGCGCCGGCCCTCACGCGCACCACCACCCAAGAAGTTCACTTCGCCGGTTATACCATCCCGGCGAACACCGACGTGATCATTGCCACCACAGTTCCGCACCACCTCGCCGAGTACTTCCCAGATCCTGAACAATTCGACATCGAGCGCTATAGCGCAGAACGAAATGAGCATCGGCAACCCGATGCCTATGCCCCTTTCGGTTTGGGACCGCACACCTGTCTTGGGCAGGGATTAGCCGAAATACAAATGACCCTTGTAATTGCGACGCTCTTTCACTTTGCCGAATTGCGGTTAAGCCCAGCCAATTACGAATTGGGCTTCGATCCAGTCCCAACCCTGAGCCCTGACAAGAACATGCGTTTCACCGTCACTCGGTTGCGTCATCCCATTCAATCCTGATACGTTCATCTGCATTTCGAGAGAGCGGTTTCTACCGTTTCGTCGACAATTACATTCTCATCGATACTCCGCATTGATGGCCTCACCGTTAGCAGTGCGGATTTTTTGTCATTTTGGGGGTTGACAAGCGCCCCTAACCTCTCTAGAATATCTGTTCGAAAGGCTTTTCCGCCGTTGCGCGCGGGAAGGCCTTTTTCTGTTTTTCGGCTGTTTCGCTATTGACTGTTAGCCGTTAGCCTTCTGTCGGCGAGAAGATAGTTGTCGTCGATGCCGGAAGCGAACCTACCGGCATACCCAAGACCGCCGCGATTTCTCATGATCATTCGGGCGAACAGCCAAAGGCCAATCGCTAACCGCCATTCGTTCTCGTATTCCCGGAGGATTTCGCATCATGTCTCGCCGCTCTTACCGCCGTCGGGCCAACCAGCGACAGGTCATCCACCCACTCGATGCCTGGCTGCTTACGCAGGAGTTGTCTCGCCAGGAATTGGCCGACCGCATGCGCTTCACCTACGAGTACATTTCAATGGTGCTGGCGGGCAGGCGTACCGTCACCGACGGCTTCCTGGGCCGCTTCGTGCGTACGTTCGGCTGGGAGGCCGCCATCACGGTATTTGGGCACACACCGGAATGCGGCGAAGAACAAAAGGATATCGGCGCCGATGGGGATGAGGAACAACTAGCCTTCAGCTATCAGCTTTCAGCTAGATAAGCGGTTAGCGATTGGCAATTGGCCAGAATAATCATGTGAATCTCGGCAGTAACAGATATGCCAATAGGTTCATTCCCAGCTTTGACGACAATTACCTTTTCATCAGCTAATGACCAACCGCCAATCGCCTCTCTCTGGCTGATACCTGATGGCTGAAAGCTGACCGCTCTTTCCGAAGGAAAGCTCCATGGAAATCCACCTTCGTACCCTGCTCTTTGTCTTTGCATCGCTCCTGGGCAGCCTGTCCTTGCCCTTCGTCGTCGACGCCGTGCCCTCCGGCGCGCAGACGGCGGCGGTGCAGGTTCTGCCCACACCGACGCCGGTGCCCTTGCGCGGTCTCTCCGCCCAGGCGCAAGAGATGGTCCTGCGTGCGCCCACGCCAATGGCCATGCCGGAAACCCGCACCTTCGCCGTGGTCGCTACCAACGGCGTCAACCTGAACCTGCGCGGCGGCCCCGGCGTCGACGCGTCCATCGTGGGCAGCGCCGCCCCCGGCACCCGCCTGCCCATCCTCGCTACCAGCCCGGACGGGGCGTGGATACAAGTAGAAATTGAAGGCGGGGAGGCCGTGTGGGTGTATGCGGAGCTTGTCCGGCTAGAGAATGAGTAAATGGATCTCAGGCGATTGGCTTTTGGCCGTTGGCGGTTAGCCAGAAAGAACAGGTGATTTGTCATTGGCCTTTGGCCGTTGACCAGCCAATGGATACTTCTTCATAAAACGTCGGTGCGTTCCGACCAAAAGCCAATCGCCAACTGCCAATAGCGCGCCAAAGGAGCCCACCATGCCCTACCCACTCAGATTCATACTTGCCTTCATCACCCTGGCCCTCCTCGGCCTCGCCGTCTTCAGTGCCATGTCGTTTGCGTCGAAGCCGCCGGTCGACTACCCCATGCCGCCGCTGGGACCGACGCTGGGCGATCCGCTGCCCCATGCCACGGGTATGTACACCGCCGTCACCTTCGTCGACGCCGACCCCGACTGGGATTGGGACAACACCTGTGAAGAGGAGGTCGCCACCTGGCTGGCCGGGCGCGGTCTGGCCATGGCGAGCGTCACCCTCACCCTGGAGGCGGACGACCACACTCTGCCCATCGGTGTGGCCTACCCGTCGGCTGAAGATCCTGAGGCGTTGGTCCTCTCCGGCTGTGACGTGACCGAGTCGGGCCTGGCCTGCCGCGTCGCTGTGGCCGCCTCTGCTTCCGCCACCGCCCTCGATGCCGCCGCATCCGTCGCCCTGGTCGCCGCTGTCGCCGATCACCTGCGCCCCAAAGACAAGGAGAGCTGGGCGCAGCGGGATACGTGGACGTGGGATGAGTATAAACCGCTACTACGGGAGATTGAAGGGGGATGGGAGAGTACGTGTTTGAAGATGCAAAGTCGCTAATAGTTAGCCGTTGGCCGTTGGCGGTTGGCGGAAACGGCAATTGGCGATTGGCTGTTGGCACTTGGCCAGAAAGGAATCAGAATGAACCTGTTGCAACTGGATTGGATGTGGATTCAGAGTGTATTTACCGCTGTGGTTCAACGGATGCGTGCATGGCTACGCGCCCTTCGCCAACGGCTAACGGCCAATCGCCAACAGCCGTTCTCTGGCCAATGGCTATCAGCCAATCGCCAACTGCCTTCCGGCGCAGGCCGTCTCTTCGCCGCCATTCGGCTCATTGTCCTTTTCCTGTTCATCGGTGGGCTTTCCGCCGGCATTTTTGCGCCGGAAGAGGCGGCCTGTGCGGGCAATTGTCAAGGCTGCTACTGTGACCGAATCATAAACGGCACCTGCTACGTCAGTGGTCGTCCCTCCGGCTGCATCGGCTGTGTGGGGTCATGTATCAATCCCGGCGAATGCCAGTGCCGGGCCGGGCGCGGTGGCTGCGGGGCCGTCGTCGCCTGGTGCCGCAGCAGCGACTGCCAGCCCCAGCCCACACCTGCGCCAACGGCGACGCCTGTCCTCACGCCCACGCCCACG
>WGMT01000087.1 GCA_016124945.1 bacterium
AAAAATTCTTCAAATACCGTCCACTCTGTGCGACGGACGCTTTTCTGTCTTCCAAACTTGCTTCGTAGGCGCGGTCTTCGACTTCGATGCAGACGGGGCCGCGGTAGCCCACGTCGCTGAGGACGGAGAAGAATTGGCCCCAGTTGATGTCGCCCAGGCCGGGCAACTTGGGCGAGTGGAATTCCAGCGGCGTGGCCATGATGCCTACATCGTCCAGCCGGTAACGATCCACGCGCACGTCTTTGGCGTGGACGTGGAAGAGCTTGTCCTTGAACTCACGCAGCGGCTTGAGGTAATCCATCTGCTGCCAGACCATGTGCGACGGGTCGTAGTTGAGGCCGAAGTGGTCGCTGGGGATTGCCTCGAACATGCGCCGCCAGATGGCCGGGGTGTGGGCCAGGTTTTTGCCGCCGGGCCACTCGTCTTTGCTGAAGGCCATAGGACAATTCTCAATGGCGATTTTGACGCCGTGTTCCTCGGCAAAGTGGATCAGCGGCGGCCACACTTCCATAAAACGGGGCCAGTTGTCGTCGACGGACTTTGTCCAATCGCGGCCGATGAAGCTGTTCACCACACCCACGCCCAACAGCTCCGCCGCCAGGATCACCTGCTGGATGTGATCAATGTAGACCTGCGCTTCTTCGCGGTCGGGGACAAGCGGATTGGGATAGTAGCCCAGCCCGCTAATGGACAGCCCCACCGACGACACCGCCGCGTTGACCTGCGCAGCGTCCTCCGCGGTGAAGCCCACCACGTCCACGTGGGTGACGCCGGCATAGCGGCGCTCCGCCTTGCCCACCGGCCAGCACATCAATTCCAACGTCGAGAAGCCCGTCCCCGCCGCGAAGGAGACAACCTCTTCCAGCGAAAGATCGGGGAGGATCGCGCTAACAAAACCGAGTTTCATCATGGGGGTACAGACCTCCTCTGTGTGCATTGGAAAACGAGAGGGTTGCGTGATTCGTGATCCGTGATTCGTGATCCGTGATTCGTGGGTTGAGAAAGTTGGCTGTTCAATTGGAAAATTTGAAGGTTGAGATAGGGCGTGATGGGTCTACGATCTACGTCTTATCTCAACCCGACCCCAATCCAATTCCACAGAAACAACCTTAACCCACGAATCACGAATCACGGATCACGAATCACGGATCACGAATCCATTTCTCTTCACGATGACTTTTCAATATCGCCTCACACAACACAATTTCCCGGTGCCCGTCGGCGAAGGTGGGGAAGGGGGCGGGCGCAGAGAAATTTCCGGCGGCGATGTAGTCATAGAAGGCTTTAAAGGACTGTTTGAAGCTGTCGTCGTAGCCTTCGTTGTGGCCGCCAGGATAGGTGATGGTTGCCCGCGCCGCCGCGGAGACAAGACCGGGGTCGCGCAACAGCAGTTGGTTGGGCTGGTTGCGGTGACCGATCCACAGATCGTTGGGCTGTTCGCTGTTCCACGCCACAGCGGCCTGGCTGCCCGCGATCTCGTAGCGCAGACTGTTCTTGCGCCCCGCCGTCACCTGGGAGACCCACAGCGATCCACGCGCTCCGCCGCGGAAGCGCAGCAGCACCGCGCCGTAGTCCTCGGTGTCGATGGGGATCGACTCTGTGGCCGCGATCTCTTCCACTTTGCCGGAGAAGGTGGCGACTTCGCCCTTTGGCCGCTGCCGTGTGGTGTGGACGGTCTTCAAGTCTGCGAAGACGGCTTCGACTTCCAGCCCGGTGACACGCTGCACAAGATCGAGCCAGTGCGTGCCAATGTCGGCCACGGCGCGCAACTTGCCCCCTTCCTCGCCGAGGACGCGCCAGTTGTAGTCGGTGTCGTAGAGCAGCCAATCCTGCACGTAGCTACCCTGCACCGAGAGGACGTCGCCCAGATCGCCCCGCCCGATGCGCTCACGCACTTCCACGTTGAGCGGGTAAAAACGCATGTTGTAGTTGACGCCCGCCGCCAGCCCACTTTCCTTGGCCAGCGCCACCAACTGCGCCGACTCCGCCGCTGTCATCGCCAGCGGCTTCTCGCAGTGGACGTGCTTGCCCGCCGCCAGCACCCGGCTCGCCTGCTCAAAATGGTACCGATTCGGCGACGTAATGTGGACGGCGTCAATTTCGTCATCCGCCAGCAGTTCATCCAGATCCGCATACGCCCGAGGAATCCCCAGCGCCGTCGCCGCCGTCCGCGACTTCTGCGCCGAAGATCCCAAAATCCCAGCCACCGTGATCCCCAACCGCCGCAGCGCCTCCGTGTGCGCCGGTCCCATAAAGCCCGTGCCGATGATGGCGACGGAGAATGTGTGCATTTGTCACCTCGATTGATGGTGGGTGTTGTGTGATTCGTGATTCGTGGGTAAAGGTTGGTTCTCCGCTATTGGATTGTCTATGGGTTGAGATAGTGCGTAGATTGTAGACAGACTGCGCACTAAACTTGAACCAGAATCGTCCCCAATGCAGAAATCACATCCTACCCCCACGAATCACGGATCACGCAACACAAATCACGTCCGCCTCGTCAGCCCCGCATACCCCCACGCCAGCGCCAACACAATCACGCCGTAGACGATGTTCTGCACCGCCTGGCCGACGTTGAGGAAGGTGAGCATGGAGTTGAGGACGCTCAAGATCAGCGCGCCCAGGATTGTTCCCGCGTAGCCGCCGACGCCGCCGAAGATGGATGTGCCGCCGATGACGGCCGCGGCGACGGACGGGAGCAGGAACGCGCCTGCCAGTTGCAGGTCCACGGCGCCGGTGCGGCCTGCCAACAGGATGCCGCCAATCGAGCCGAGGACGCCCGCCGCGGCGTAGGCGCTGATGCGCACCTGCCACACCCGCACCCCCGCCAGCCGCACCGCTACGTCGTTGTCACCAATGGCGTAGATCAGCCGTCCCCAGCCGGTGCGGCGCAGCAGCAGGATCACCGCCGCACCCACCACGATCCACACCACCACGCTGTAGGGGACACGGTTCCCAAAGAACGATCCTGCGCCCAGCAGTTTGATGAAGGGCGCAACCGTGGTCGAGCCGGCCAGGATCGTCTGTGTCCACGCTGTGAAGAGGCCGAGCAAGATGCCCGACATGGCCAGCGTCATGATCAGGGGATTGACCCGAAAAACCGCCACGCCCACGCCGTTGGCGCTGCCCGCCACGATCCCCACCACAATCCCCAGGACGATGGCAATCGCCGCGCCTTCAGGCGACTGGTTGGCGGCGACGTAGGCCGATCCGGTGGCGATCATGGTGATGGAAAGATCGATGCCGCCGGTGAGCATGAGGATCGTCTGCGCCGCCGCCAGAATACCCAGCGGCGCAGCCTGTAAAAGTGTGCTGCGCAGACCGTTGACCGAAAGATAGTTCGGCTCAATCGCGCCGGTGATCAGCACCAGGATCGCCAGCACCACAATCAGGATCAGCGACGGGTATTCGGCGATGAGATTTTGGAAACGCGCCGACGCTTTGGGCGCGGGCAGCGGCTGTTTTGTCAACGAAGAATTGCTCACGATGCACGCTCCCGCAGCAGGGCCGCCAGCCCGCCCACCATCATCACCCCGGCAATCAGCACACCCTGGATAATCTGCGCATTGTTGGGATCGATGCCCATCGCGCTCAAGATCGGGTTGAGCATGATCAAAATCACCGCCGCCGCCACCACGCCGAGGACGGAGCCGATCCCCCCCGTCAAGGCGATGCCGCCGAGGACGACGGCGGCCACGCTGTTCAAGGTGGCACTTGCGCCCACGCTGAAGCGAGGATCGCCCGTCCCGGTCAGCGCCACTGTCGCCAGCCCGGCCATGGCCGCCATCGCCCCACCAATCGCATAGGACGCAATCTTGGCCTTGCGTGTGTCCAGCCCGGCCAGCCGCGCCGCCGTCAAGTTGCTGCCGATGGCGTAGAGCGACAGCCCAATGCGCGTCCGCCGCGACACGATGAAGACGAGCACAGCGGGCAGCAGCATCATCATAATTGGCAACCAGTAGCTGCCGCCGATCCCCGATTCGGAGCCGGTAAAGAGCCAGCGGAAGCCCGGCGCAGTGCCGCCCCCCGGCGACGGCAAAATCCACAGCGCCACACCCGACCAGATGTAGCTGGTGGCCAGGGTCACTACAATATCGGGGACACCCGACACGTTGATCACATGCCCCACGAGTCCATTCAGCACAGCCAACCCGGTGATGATGGCCAGCGCCACCACGATCACCACGGCGATGGGTTGTTCGTCCATAAAACGTGCCGCCAGCACATTGCTCAGCAGCAGCAGCGACCCCAAGGACAAATCAATGCCGCCCGCGATTACAATCATCCCCTGCCCGATGGCCAGATAGACCAGTGGCAGGCTGTTCTTGCTGATGGACGTGATCTGAAAGTCCCCAAAACGGGGGATGAGGTTGGCGTACAAAAAGATCAGGCCCGCCAGCAGCAGCCACACCGCCAGCGCCCAGCCATCGCGTACAAGCAGCCGTTGCCAGCTTCGTAACGACCGGCCCAACGGCAAACGCGATACAGAAGTTGTCATGCAGGGACCTCCAGTCCGTGGGCGGTGGTCAACAAGGACGATTCGGTGGCGCCCGCTGCGTCCTGTTCCGCGACGATTTTGCCGTTGTAGAGGATGATCACGCGGTCGCACACCAGCGGGATTTCGGCCAGTTCGCTGGTGTAGAGCAGCACCGCCGCGCCGCCTGCCGCCAGTTCGCGCAGCAGGGCGTAGATCTCGCGCTTGGTCTGAATGTCGATGCCGCGGGTGGGGTCAAAGCAGAGCAAGGTACGGAAACCGGCCACCAGCCAGCGCCCAATCGCCACCTTTTGCTGGTTGCCACCCGAAAGCCGCCGCACCTGCGCCGCCGCCCGTGTGTCAATCGAAAGCCGGTCAATCGCGCCCTGCACACGGCTCCTTTCGTCGCGCGGAATGCCCATCCACTGACGCAGGCGGTTGAAAAGCGGCATCGCCAAATTCTGACGCACCGGCAGGTTGGGCAGCAGCGCCAGCAGCCGATCCCCCGGCACGAGGACCACCCCGTCGCGCACAGCGTCTGTCGGTGAGGAAAAACGACGGACCTTGCCGCCGACACGGATCTCTCCCCCCGTGGGCTTCCTGTCGCCGGAAAGCAACTCAAAAAGACGTTCCTGGCCCTGGCCTTCAAGCGCCACCAGACCCAGGATCTCCCCCGCGTGCAACTGGAACGACACATCGCGTACCACGCTCCCCGAACTCAACCCCTGCCCCTCGAAGGCAATGGCATCCTGGCGATAGGATGTGTTGTCACCGCGCACCTCTTCCACCTCCTGCTCCAAAGACGCGCCCAACATCGCCTGCACCAGTTGATGCTCGTTGACCCGAGCCGTCTCCAGTTCGGTGACGTTGCGCCCATCGCGCAGGATTGTGGCGGTGTCGCAGATCGTCATCACTTCGGCCAGGCGGTGGGTGATCAAGACAGCGGCGCGTCCCTGTTCCTTCCAATGCCGGAGCAGCGCAAAAACGCGCTCTGTCTGGTCCGCGGTCAACGCCGCCGTGATCTCGTCCAGCAGCAGCACATGTGGATCACGCGCCGCCGCCCGCGCCACATCGATCATGCGCATCACGTCCAACGGCAGATCGCGCACAATCGTTGAGCGGTCCAGGTCGCCCAGATCAAACCATGCCAGCCAGCGTTGGAAGGCGGAGACATCCACATTGCTCAGGCGCAAATTTTCGTCCACCGTCAAATCGGGGATCAGCGCCGGGTCCTGGTAGACAGTGGCGATGCCGGCGGTCAGCGCATCATCGGGCGAGCGGAAGCGTACGGCGCGCCCGTCCACGTGCACTTCGCCCGCATCGGCGGCATGCACGCCCGACAGGATCTTCACAAACGTACTCTTGCCCGCGCCATTGGCCCCAAGCAGCGCGTGGATCTCCCCGGCGCGCACCGTAAAATCCACCGACCGCAGCGCCACCACCGGCCCGTAGGCTTTGGCGACATTTGTGGTTGAGAGGAGGGGGTGAGAAGGCATGGTTGAGAATCTTTCGTTGGAATTTGGGGAGGGGTATTGTGATCCGTGATTCGTGATCCGTGGGTTGAGGATGCGATCTCTTGGTTTGGAACGATTCGGGTTCAAGTTTAGTGCGTAGTGCGTAGAGTGTAGACGGACTACGCACTACGCACTTTCTCAACCTGAAAGCAATCCAATGAAACAGAATCATGCTCAACCCAC
Organism: bacterium; assembly: GCA_016124945.1. GTDB lineage: Bacteria > Chloroflexota > Anaerolineae > Caldilineales > Caldilineaceae > RI-153. The sequence continues at coordinate 6,172 of WGMT01000087.1, forward strand.
GGATCACGAATCACGAATCACGAATCACGGATCACGGATCACGAATTATTCTCCCGGTCCCTTACACGCCGACACATCCGCGCTGCCGCTGTAGCTGGTGTACGGCGGAATGACAACGTAGGTGCTCCAGCCCGGCTGTTCGTCGGGGGCGTAGAGCGATTGGAGGCCTTCGACGTTGTCACTGGCGAAGACTGCCGGGTTGAGGAGGGTTTCCTGGGGCGGGTTTTGGCCGGTGAGGGCGTCGAGGGCGATGGACATGCCCACCGCGCCGATGGCCGGTGGGTTGGTGACAGCAGCGCCGACGAGTCCTTGGTCGCCGAGTTCGAGCAACTGCTGCACGAAGCCGTTGTTGTCCGCGCCCACGATGGGCACGTAGGGCACGTTGGCAGTTTGGAATTGCTCGACCACAGTGTAGTCAATGCCGGAGGTCCAGATGCCGTCGATTTCGGTGGTTGTGATCAGATCCAGCGCCTGCTGTGCGCCCACGGACGGGTCCCAGCCGGTGAAGGTTTCGGCCACGATCTCAATGCCGGGGTAGTTCTCCAGCGCGGCCATGAAACCTTCGTGGCGATCGGTGTCCGCGGGGACGCCGTCGATGCCGCGCATTTCCAGCACCTTGCCTTCGCCGCCCAGCGTCTCAAAGAGCCATTCGGCGCCGTTCTGGGCGTAGGCCACCTGATCGTTGGTCACCACGTAAGCGCCCTCGGCGGTGACGGCCTGGTCTACCGCCACCACGACGATACCCTGGGCGATGGCCGCTTCGATCACGGCGTTGAGGCCATCACGGTCGGTTGGATTGAGGATGATGGCGTCCACACCCTGCGAAATCAGACCTTCGAGATCGGCGATCTGTTCGGTGGGGCCGCCGTTGCGGTTGACCACGATCACGCGGTCTACGAGGCCGCTGGCGGTGGCTTCGGCCTTGATGGCGCAGATCATCTGTTCGCGCCAGCCGTTGCCTACCAGCGTGTTGCTCACGCCGATGACAAAACCGCCTTCTTCGGCAGCCGCGTCCTCAGCGGCGGACGTGTCCGCGGCGGCGTCGCCACTATCCGTTGCAGGCGCGGCAGGGGCGGCGCAGCCTGTCACCACCAGCGCGAGCGCCAGCAGCAGGCCAAACACCACAAACAACTTTGCGGGAAACTTCATGGTCCTCTCCTTGTGTAATGGGTTGGGAACCGATAACGAGAAATCAGAGAAAAGATGATCCACGAAGACACACAAAGATACACGAAGGCAGAAGAGAGAAAAGAAGCAGAGAGGAGAGGGGACACGGATTTCAGGATTTTTAGATAAAAAAAGCGGTTGTCTTCTCTCTATCGTCCATGCAATCCTGAAATCCGTGTCCCCTCTCCTTCGTGTAACTTCGTGGATCAAAAAACTCTAAATTCTCCTGAACAGAACTGGCGGATACCGGAAACGGATACGCCAAGCCGGCAAAAACGCGCTGGGGACGTGTCCTTGCCGGGGAAAGTGATTGGTGATTTGTAACCGATGACTGGGTCGGTCAACGAAGGCAGCGATGCCGGGGAATCAGGTTTTGTCTTCGTCGCCGTTTGGGAATTGAGGACAGTCTACTCGAAACTTAGATGTTTTGCCAGAAGCGCAAAACCACGGCGGGGGCAGTTTGTGCTGGGCGCAGACAGTGCCAGGCACGGATCAGCGAATCATCGGGTAAAGGATGTGTATTTGACCCGTGCCAGGCACTGTCTCTACGCGATCAAAAGTGAAATGCACCTTCTATGCTATACTGCCAACATTCAAGATTTCCCCTGGTTGGCGGGGTAGAGAGGCCGCACATGTGTTGTGCGGTCTTTCTGCTTGATCGGACAACGCCTGACGTGATAGAGACAGTTGAAGGAGAATGGGTATGTTGCGATGGGCACGTGTGGTTGTGGGAGTCATGCTAGGGCTTGGGTTTGCGTCTTTGCTTTTGCTGGGCACTGCCTGGGGACAAGAAACGTCCACCCCAACAGTCGATCCCCCGTTTTGGGGGACCATTTTCCTTGATCCCGACATCATCACCGCGGAGGACCCGACCACGTTTCAGTCCGTCACCTACGACGGCCAGGGCATACGCACGATGTTCGACCGCCGCGTTAATGACTGGATCACGGTCAATGCTTTCCTCTTCACCGCTGTATACTCAGACGGGCTGAGCATTGAAGTGCAGGTCAATCCTGAATTCAGCACGTCTGATGCGGCGGCAACGGAAGCGGAAACATACGCCCGTGTTATCGGGCGGCTGCCCAAAGCCTTGCGCCTTGATGTGCAGACGGCCTGGATCCACCAGGGGACAGAACCCTTCGGCGGCGGCAACAACAACCTGCTCATCCACATCGGGCAGGCGGCGCTGTACGAGGCCGACGGCATCCTCGAAGAGACCTTCGTCCACGAGGCGGCGCACACTTCGTTGGACGCAGCCCATGCCGCTGCCGCCGGCTGGTTGGCTGCCCAAAGCGCGGACGGCAACTTCATCTCCACCTACGCCCGCGATTTCCCCAATCGTGAAGACATCGCCGAGAGCTTCCTGCCTTACCTCGCCGTGCGCTACCGTTCCGACCGCATTTCGCCCGAATTGGCTGCCACGATCACGGCAACCATCCCCAATCGTATCGCGTACTTTGATGCGCAGGCGTTCGACGTTGCACCGGTGACAGCCCCCGTTACAGTAGACGAACCCAACTTCAGTCTGTTTTTGCCACTGTGCCGCGCCGCTGACGCTCTCTTCACGCGCTGGAAACCCAACCATGTCAGAAATTGATCAAACCCCATCCTCCATCACAGCGGAACGATCTATCGTGGCAGGAGTAGACAAAATCTCGCTTCTACGCCTCTTCTACACCTGGTTTCTCCTGGGCACACAGTCTTTCGGCGGCGGCACGGCCACGCTCTTTATGATCCGCCGCGCCGCCGTGGACGAGCACCGCTGGCTCTCCGCCGAAGCGTTCACCCGCGACTGGGCCATTTCGCAGGCAGCGCCGGGGATCAACCTGCTCTGTATCACGATCTTGCTAGGTCGCCGGGTACGCGGCATTGCGGGCGCGCTGGTGGCGCTGTTCGGCCTGCTGCTGCCCAGCGTCACCATCACCGTGCTGATGACGGCGCTCTACGCCGACCTGCGCAACCTGCCCATCACCCAGGCAGCGTTGCATGGCGTCGTCCCTGCCACGGTGGGATTGGGGTTGATGTTGAGCGTCAACATGGTGCGCCCCCTGCTCGAAGTGAGCCGCCGGGAGAGCAACTTTAGCCTGGGCGTGAGCGTTGTCATCGTCATCGGCAGTGCGCTGGCGGTGCTGGTATGGCAGTTGCCCGTGGTCTACGTCCTCCTGGGTGCGGCGGCAGTGGGCGGTGTGGCGCGCTGGGCCGAAGTAAGCCGGCAGAAGGCGGCGCAGCCATGATCGACCCCTTCACCTACTTCTGGGTTTTACTCAAAGCGTCGCTCCTTTCCACCGGCGGCACCGGCAACCTGCCCAGCATCCACGCCGATCTCCTGGCGCTTGGATGGGCCACCGACCGTCAATTTGCCGAAGCACTCGCTATCGGCCAGATCAGCCCTGGCCCCAGTGGGCTCTGGGTAATCGGCCTGGGCTACCTCACCGACGGCATCCGCGGCTCGTTGCTGGCAATGTTGGCCATCAGCCTGCCCCCCATGCTCATCCTGGCCGTGGACGCGCTGCACCGCCGCATCGGCGACCACCCCGCCATGCAAGGATCGGTGCGTGGGCTGGGGCTGGCCGTCTCGGGCATCTTCCTCGTCGTCATCATGCGCCTGCTCCAGGAAAACGGCATTGACGCCCGCAGCATCGGCCTCGTCCTCGCCGCCATCGCGCTGGGGATCACCAAACGCGTCCCCGTGCCGCTGTTGCTCGTCCTCGCCGGCGTGGCGGGGGTGATCCTCTACTGATCCAGAATAGAACGCAGATGGAGCGGATTGGGCGGATCCAGGCGGATTTTCCAGAGATTTTTCTGCAATCCGCCTGGATCCGCCGAATCAGCTCCATCCGCGTTCTATTTTTCGTCACTGTTCAAATACCGATCCCCGATCTACAATAGGATCGACGCCTCACATCTTCTGCAACTCGCTTCGTACCCACTGATGGTGCCCTAAAGTTGATCCACAGATTTCACGGATTCAAAGGATTTCCAGAGAATTTTTGAACGCAAACCGCTACAATCCAAGTTCAATCAGCGCTAAATCCTGCAAATCCTGAAATCCGTGTCCAAATCCTTCTGAATCCTGCAAATCCGTGTAATCCGTGTCCAAATCCTTCTGAATCCTGAAAATCCGTGTAATCCGTGTCCAAATTTCTTCTCTACCTTCGTGCTTCTTCGTATGCCTTCGTGGATCAAAACTCTGCTCAAGGAGTAAGGACATGCACAACCGTTCGTTACGCCGTCGCTGGCTGCGGATCTTCATTCCGTTGGCCCTCTTCCTGCTCGGCTGCCCCTCGTCAGGACAGCCCTACCAGCCCATCGTCATCACCGTCGGCGGGCAGGTGACCCACCTGATCCCCGGCAGCAGCGCCACCCTGCTCGTACAGGGCTGGGAAAACTTCGAAAACGTCCCCGCCGCCGATGCCGAGGTGACCATCTCGCTCTCGTCCGGTGACGAACTCTACAGCGGACGCACCGACGACGCCGGCCTGCTGCTGGCCAATTTCGTCGTCCCCGAAGACGTGGAAACCGGTGAGCAGGTGCTCTCCGTCGAAGTGCGCACCGACGACGAATCCGCCGCCTACGACGAAACCATCTACGTCGGGCGCACCTACAGCGTCCTCGTCTCCACCGACAAACCCGTCTACCAGCCAGGACAGATGCTCCACGCCCGCGCCCTGGCCCTCAATTCGCTGGCCCTCGCCGCCGCCGAAGACGAAATTATCGTCTTCACCGTCGACGATCCCGAAGGCAACCGCCTCCTGCGCCAGGAGATCGCCACCTCCGAGTGGGGCATCGCCGCCGTCGACTTTGAACTTGATGCACAGGCCATGTCGGGCGACTACATCCTCACCGCCGCACTAGGACCTGTCACCAGCAGCCGCAGTGTCGAGGTGAAGCCCTACAACCTGCCCCGCTTCAAAGTCGACTTCGCGCCCGACCGCACCTTCTACCTGCCCGGCGACGTCGCCCGCGGCACGGTGTCGGCCAACTACTTCTTCGGCAAACCCGTGGCCGGCGGCGAAGTGCGCATCGAAGGCTTCCTGGGCAGCCAACAGATCGCGCCCATCTTCGAACTGACTGGCGAAACCGACGCCGACGGCAACTACAGCTACGAATTCGTCGTGCCCGACTCGTTCATCGGGCAGTTGGGCAACGAAAGCGCCGAAATCGACCTCACCGTCACCGTCATCGACACCGCTGCCCACGCCGAATCCATCGACGAGACCGTCACCGTGGCTGAGCAGCCGCTCCTCCTCGACGCCGTCCCCGAATCGGGCGTGCTGCGCACCAATCTCGAAAACATCGTCTATTTGCAGGTCACCTCGCCCGACGGCAGCAGCATCCCCGCCGAGTTGACCATCACCTTCAACGAAGGCACACGCACCGTCACCAGCGACGAATTCGGCCTCGCCACCATCAGCATCACCCCCGTCGACGCCCTCGACGCCGCCCTCGATGTGGAAATTCGGCCACTCAACCTCGACATTGCACCGGTGCAGACCCGCGTGCTCCTCGTCACCCGCTTCCAAGACACCGCCGTGCTGCTGCGTCCTGAACGGGCCGAAGTCGCCGTGGGCGACACCCTCAATCTCGACTTCTTCGTCACCGGCAACGTGGAGACCGTCTACCTCGACATCGCCAAAGGCAAACAGACCTTCGGCCTCGTCACCCTGCCTGTGGTGGACGGCATGGCGCAGGCCGCCATCGACATTGACGGTTCGCTGCTCGGCACCCTCGATCTCAACGCCTACGCCATCAACGAGCGCGGCAACATCGTGCGCGACCGCCGCTTCGTCCTCGTCAACCCGGCCCCCGCCGCCATCACCATCACTGCCGACAAAGAGGTTTACCGCCCCGGCGAAGAGGCCGTCCTCGACATCGACGTCAGCCGCGACGGCGCGCCCATGCCGTCCGCGTTGGGCGTCGCCATCGTCGACGAATCGGTCTTCGCCCTCGGCGCACAGGACCCCGGCTTCGTGCGCACCTTCTTCCTGCTCGACCGCGAACTGGACGAGCCGTGGTACGAGATCCGCAACTTCGCCCCTCTGGCCGACGACGATCCTTCACCCTACGACGGCAAAGTGCGTCCTCTGCGCGCCAACACCGACCCCATCGCCGTGCAACGGGCCCGTGATCTGGCCCTCTTCGGCTTCTTCGGGGAGGAATTGGCAAGCACGTCGCCTGCCCCGAAGGTAGCGGACACCGCCGCCGAAGATCGCCTCGCCATGATCTTGGGGTGGACAGCACGGGCGGGGATCGCGTTGCCGCTACTTGGCATCGGCTTCTACGATGGCAGCCAAAAACGCCGCCGCCTTTTGATCGGCCTCGTCCTCTTGGGCATGGCCTCGTTCCTGTGGGGCGCGTGCGCGTCGGCTGCGCCTGCCTCGGAGGCCCCCGCCGCCGCGGAGGACTTCGCATTCGAAGAAGCCGCGTCCGAATCCGCCCAACCTGCATCCGACAGCCAGCCCGAACCGCCGCGGCTGCGCCAATTCTTCCCCGAAACGCTCTTCTGGCTGCCCGAAGTCGTCACCGATCAGGAGGGCCGCGCCCAGTTGACCGTCCCCGTGGCCGACACCATCACCACCTGGCGCGTCAGCATCGTCGCCTCCGACAAAGACGGCAACCTGGGCAGCGCCCAAACCGGCCTGCGTGTCTTCCAGGACTTCTTCGTCGAACCCAACCTGCCCCGCTTCCTCACCGTGGGCGACGAAGTTTCAGTGCCTGTCAGCCTCTTCAACTACCTCGACGAGCCGCAGACCATCCAAATCGCCGTTGACGCCGCCGACTGGTTCGAGTTCACCGGAGATGCCACCCTCACCGTCGATCTGGCTGCCGCCGAAGTCTCGGTGGCCTACATCCCCATCCGCATCACCGGCTTCGGGGATCACACCTTCACCGTCACCGCCACTGGAAGCGTCCTCAGCGACGCCGTACAGCGCCCAGTCCAGATCCTCCCCGACGGCCAGGCCCGCCAGGACGTTGCCAACGGGACGTTAGAGGAGATGGCGCAGGCTAGCGTGAGCGTCCCCGCGGACGCTGTGGCCGGGGCCAGCTTCGTCACCGTCAAGATCTACCCCGGCGTGGTCAGCCAGCTTGTGGACGGCCTCAACGGCATGTTGCGCGAACCCTACGGCTGCTTCGAGCAGGTCACCAGCGTCAACTACCCCAACGTCATGATCCTCGACTACCTGCGCAACAGCGAGCAGTTGTCCCCGCGCATTGAACGCCAGGCCGAACGATTTGTGGATCTCGGCTACCAGCGCCTGCTCACCTTTGAAACGGAGATCCCTGGTGGCTTCAGCTTCTACGGAGACCCGCCGCCGCTGGATATGCTCACCGCCTACGGCCTCATGCAGTTGACAGACATGAGCCGCGTCCGCTACGTCGATCCCGATCTGCTGCAACGCATGTCCGTCTACCTGCTGGATCGCCAGAACGGTGATCATTGGACGGCGGACGGCTACAACTACAGCCTCAACGACGATTTTACGGCGACTGCTTACGTCACTTGGGCGCTGGCCGAAGCGGGCTACGGCAACACCCTGCCCCTGCGCCGCGCCGCCCAATACCTGGCGCGCAACGTAGACAAGTTGAGCCTCGGTGCAACATCTGATGCCGCGGCCACGCCGATTTCGATTTCGCCAATGGCGACGCCTATCTCGATTTCTCCGCTGGCCACACCCATTCCCACCGAAGCCCCGCCCAGCGCTTCCATCTACTCGTTGGCGCTGACCGCCAACGCGCTGCTGGCAATGGACGACCGCGACCGCGACGCCCTTGACCTGCTGGATCAGCTCGTTCCCCTGGCGCAAGAGGACGAAAGCGGCCTCTACTGGGTCAGCGACTCTATGCTGGGCTATGGCTATGCCGCCAACATCGAAACCACGGCGTTGATGTTCCTCGCCCTGCAACGCAGTGGACAACACCCCGATCTCGCCCAAAGTGCGCTGGATTACCTCATCGCCCAGCGTCAGCCGTACGGCGCATTCGGCAGCACACAGAGTACCGTCCTCGTGCTCAAGGCGCTGATCAACGACGCCCTCGCCAACCGCAGCGACAACACCGCCACTGTCACCGTCACCTTCAACGGCGGGCGCACACAGAGTTTCACCATCGACGACACCAACGCCGATGTGATGCAGCAGGTGGTCTTCGACGACATCGGCCCCGGCGAACAGATCGTCGATCTGCGCGTCGAAGGTGACCGTCCGATCCAATACCAGGTGACGGCGGGCTATTACCTGCCCTGGTCCCTCGTTGAGACCGATGCGCCGGAACGGCAGCAGCCTATGCGCATCGACGTGGCCTACGCCCGCGCCGAACTGGCCGTTAACGAGACTGTGGCGGTCACGGCAATGGTGGAAGTGCTTGCCCCCGGCAACGCGGGGACCGTCCTCTTGGAGATTGGTGTGCCGCCGGGTCTCTCGCCCGTCGCCGCCGACCTGGACGCGCTGGTCGAAGACGGGCGCATTGATCGCTACGAATTCACCGGGCGCACGCTGCGTTTGTACGCTTCGGGGCTGGCCAACGGCTTCGTCTACGAATATCAATACCGCCTGCGCGCCGAGTATCCAGTGGACGCACTCATACCCAGCAGTCAGGTCTACGACTACTACACCCCCGATCGTCAGGACATCACCCCGCCCCAACGCATCAAAGTCACGCTCAACGTCCCCTAAAAATGATATCGGCGGCGGAGCCTCTGCTCCGCCGCCGATATTTTTCTTCCGTAGCCGCACGCAACCTGCGTGCGGAACATGCCCAACGAACCGACATTCATTGGCACGCGATCCCGTCCTCGGCGAACCGCACGCAGGTTGCGTGCGGCTACGGCTTAGCCACGTAGGATGGGTTACGACCGCTTGCATTCACTCTGGTCGTCTCGTCAAGTTCGGCGGTCGTAACCCATCTTGCGAACTTAGAGAGAAAACCACTTAATCTGTCGAAATTAGCTCTACTTCGATCTGTAGCAATTCGGCATTTCACGCCATTTGGCGATCAGCGGTAACGTCTCGAGGTAGATCATCAATAGGGAGCCTCACGCCGCTCGCGAATCACAGTCTCACTCATCGACTCTCCGCGCAGTTCAATTTTTGCCCGAAACGCGCTGAAATCAGGGAATTCTGTTGGCGTCGGCTGTGGCGGCACCAGACGCGCCACCACTCTGCCACGCCGCGTAATGGCGATCTCTTCGCCGGCTTCTACCTGAGCAATAAATTGCGCTAGTTGTTCACGTAATTCCTTGACGTTGACTTCCAACATGAATTTGCCCCCCGAATCCAATTGCCGCATCGCGTACATTTGAAGTGTACTCCTTAACCCCAATCCCATCAAAATGCAACTGCTAACCTTTCCGTAGCCGCACGCAGATTGCTGCGGAGCGTGCTCGACGAGTAACCCAGCGGTTGAAACCGCCGGCTGAGATGGGAAACATGATAAATCGTGTTCTCAGAACCGGCTTGAGCCGGTTTCCCGTGTCAGACGCCGGATTCATTCGGCGGGCGGAATTACCGGAATAATTTCTAAATCTTCAAAATTCGGCGGGTGTGTTGACCAGAATCATTTCTAAAGGTTCAAGTAGCGTGCGGCTACATATCACGATCACCCCATCAAACGCTCCCCTAAACGGCCACGGCGACATCAACCGCTACGGCAACAAACACACCTGTGACGCCGACTGCTTCATCGACGTCAACGGCTACCGCAACCGTCACCAGTCAGGACGCGCTGGAACGTGTCATTGAAGTGCGTCGACGCGGCCTCGACATGGCCGCCCACTACGGCAACAGCGAAGTGGTGCTGCAACACACAATACGAGTACAACGCTGTGGGCAATGTCGTGCGCTCGGTGGACGGGGCGGGTTGGCCCGTCCTCGCCCTGAGTCGATCTGGGCAGGGCCACATTGTTTACAGCGGGCCATGCGGCGAAGTGAGGGGGTTGGGGCATAGGCGTTAAAATAAGCACCGTAGGAGCAAGTGCCGGGGACTTCAAGGATGCAGAAAGTAATCAAATCGAGGATAATGCAGACAATGTTTTGTCTGCCATTTGAAGAGGTCTATTCGTGTTTATTGACATAGCAGCCGCCCGCCGTTTGGAACTTGCGTCAATCTGGCAGAGCATTCTTTACACCACGACCAAAGCCAAAATTGAATCTGAGGAACTTAAACAGTGACAATTTCTTCGTTGAACCATCTTGAATTCACGCCTCCAGGGGTTGTTCTTCGCCCGGCAACGCTAGACGACTGCGCCGCATTGGCAGAGATGCTGAACGCGTCTTCGCAGGCGCTTTCGGGTACAAATGAATTTTCGGAACAGGGCCTGCGCAGCGAATTCACACAGCCTGGCTTCGATCTCTCTCAATCGTCGATGATAGCGATCCTCAACGGGCGCATCGTCGGCTACTCCGATATTTGGGATATCCCCACGCCCCCCATCAAACCCTATGTTTTTGGCCGAGTCGATCCTGAATTTGAAGGGCAGGGGATCGGCACGGCGTTGCTTGCCTGGGCCGAGGAACGCAGTCGCAAGGCCATTGTTCGGGTGCCAGACGGAGCGCGTGTGGCCATGGTGGCAGCGACCGGCACACGGCACACGTCCTCTATGCAGCTCTTAGGCGACTACGGCATGGTCGCCACACGTTACTCCTTTGAAATGTCCATCGACTTGACGGAAAGTTCGTTCGATGCGGGATGGCCAGAGGGTCTCACGCTCACCACACTGGCCGGTTTCGGCAATGTGCGCTCAGTCTACGATGCCTACCGCGACGCTTGGCAAGATCACCGCGGATGGGTGGCCCAAGACGAAGAAGCAGCTTTCCCGGCCTGGCTGCACCGCATGACCACCGCCCCCGAACACGATCCTTCGCTCTGGTTCGTTGCGCTAGACGGTAAGGAAGTGGCAGGCGTACTTTTTGCAAAACGCCTCATTGATGAGGATCCCGACCTCGGCTGGGTGGACAATCTAGCGGTGCGCCGTCCTTGGCGACGGCGCGGCCTGGGAAAGGCACTGATCCTAACCGCCTTTGCCGAATTTGCCCGCCGCGGCTTTAAACGAGGCGGATTGGGCGTCGACGCCCACAGCCTTACCGGCGCCACCCGTCTTTATGAGCAGCTCGGCATGCACGTCAAAGATGAACACACGATCTTCGAGAAGGAGCTGCGCCCTGGTATCGACTTGAGCAAACAGTCGATAGACGGCGCCTAAGGAGAATCCAGAGAAAACACGATCCACGAAGGCACATGAAGGTGCACGAAGAAAAGCGATTGTGGAAGGATAGTGCGTAGTCAATGTCATTACTTGAAAGGGACCTGCTTTGCCGAACAAAGTGATCGACGCCGCCTCTGCCATTCGGATGATCCCCGACGGCGCACACGTGGCGATTCAAGGATCGGGTGGCGGCATCGGCGAGCCGACGTTCCTCTTGCGCGCCCTGCGCCAACGCTTCGCCGAAGAAGCTGCCCCCCGTGGGTTGACGCTGATCCACGCCACCGGCCTGGGCGACCGCAAGGAGATCGGCACCGATCTGCTCACTGCGCCAGGACTGGTACGACGCGACATCGCTGGTCACCTGGGGATGGCTCCACAGATGGCCAAGATGATCGCCGCCAACCAGATCGAAAGCTACAACTTCCCGCAGGGCGTCCTTTCGCAGATGTACAGCACCGTGGCGGCGCGCAAACCGGGCGTCTTCACCAAAGTAGGGCTGGGGACGTACATCGATCCGCGGCTGGAGGGCGGCAAGATGAACGCCGTCACCACCGAGGATCTGGTGCGCGTTATGGAATTAGATGGCGAAGAGTGGCTCTACTTCCCCCGCTTTCACATCGACGTGGCGCTGATCCGCGGCACCACCGCCGACCCCAACGGCAACATCAGCTACGAAGAAGAGGCGGCGCTGCTCGAAGGCATCTCCATCGCGCAGGCGGCGCGGGCGTGTGGCGGCAAGGTGATTGTTCAGGTGAAGTACCTGGCCGAAGCGGGCAGCATCCCCCCAAAACAGGTGCGCATCCCCGGCATTGTGGTGGACGCCGTCGTGGTTGATCCTGAACAGGCGCAGACCTCCGCCGGTTTCTACAACCCCGGCCTGAGTGGACAGATGCGTGTGCCGCTGGAAAGCATCGAACGCTTGCCGCTGGACGAGCGCAAGATCGTAGCCCGCCGCGCCGCCCGCGAACTTGTCCCCGGCGCGGTGATCAACGTGGGGGTGGGCATGCCCGACGGCATCGCCGCCGTCGCCGCCGAGGAAGGCTGGTTCGATCAAATCAACGTCACCGTCGAACAAGGACAGATCGGCGGGCTGCCCGCGCGGGGTGTCATCTTCGGTGCGGCCTACAATGCGGTGGCGATGGTGGAAGAAGATTCACAGTTCAACTTCTACGACGGCGGCGGCCTCGATGTTGCATTCCTGGGCATGGCGCAGACGGATCGACATGGCAATGTCAACGCCAGCAAAGTGGGCGGCATGTTGGCCGGCTGTGGCGGCTTCATCAACATTTCGCAGAACGCCAAAAAGGTTGTCTTCTGCGGTACCTTCACGGCCAAGGGCTTCCGCTGCGAAGTGGGCAACGGCGCGATCCACATTGCCAGTGAAGGCAGCGTCCCCAAATTCATTGAGCAGGTCGATCAAATCACCTTTAGCGGCGCATACGCCCGATCCATGGGGCAGCCGGTGCTCTACGTCACCGAGCGCGCCGTCTTCGAGCTGACGTCGGAGGGCATCACCCTGATCGAAATCGCGCCCGGTGTGGATCTGGAACGGGATGTCCTGGGGCAGATGGGGTTTCGGCCGCGGATTGCAGAGGATTTGAAGGTGATGGATGAGGGGATTTTTCGAGATTGAGCGATTGGGACCATGAAGCGGGCTAGCATCAGGCAACAGGTAACCAATCAACGCGAGCATAAAGGTCTCGCAGTGGGATCTGAATGTCAATGCTCTGGAGACTCAATGTATCCTCTATTGACTTGATTTCGGTCAAGATCCATGTCTTTTCCTGTCGGAAATGGTATTCAATGTAGGGGAAATCCTGCTCGATTACAACGTATTCCTTCAGTGTTGGTATCGAGCGGTAAAACTGGAATTTCTGCCCTCGATCGTAGTTCTTGGTCGAGGGTGAAAGAACCTCAATGACGACTATTGGGTTGATGATGGTGTCTGTCTGGTTTTCGGCAAATTGAGTCGCACCGTAGGTGACGGTGACGTCTGGGTAGGTGTAGAAACCGAATGCCGCAATCAGGACACGGATGTCACTCGTAAACGCTTCACACTTGGAACCGCGCAGGCCGAAATGACAGGCAGCAAAGACATTCCCAGCAATCCGGCTGTGATTGGCAGAGCCACCCGCCATTGCGAAAATTTCGCCGCGGTAGTACTCGTGTTTGATGTCTGATTTTTCTTCCAGCTCGAAATACTCTTCGACGGTGTAGAGACGCTTATACTGTGGATGTGCGGACATTTTGTACTCCTGGGTTCTAGTGTTGCAGTTGTACCAATTATGGCGCAAGGACGTTGTTTGTCAACAAGTTGACGGAGGACGAAAGACGGCCAACGAACGTCAAGGTCTTAATCTTGCAATAACAAGCTCAACGTTCGTCCATCGTCCTCCGTCTTCCGACTCTCCCACAGGAACCAACCCATGCCCGAAGAAATCACCCTCACCACCGAAGACGGCATCGCCGTCGTCACTCTCAATCGGCCCGAAAAGCTCAACGCGTTGACGATCCCGATGCTGGGCCAACTGGAGCAGATCGTCGCCGATCTGGAGCGCGATCAGTCCGTGCGCGTTGTGATCGTCACCGGCAGTGGGCGCGCCTTCTGCGTCGGCGCCGACATTTACGCCTGGTCGGCGCTGGAGCCGTTGCAAATGTGGCGGCAGTGGATCCGCGACGGTCACCGCATCTTCGACCGGCTGGCGCGGCTGCCGCAGCCTGTCATCACCGCGCTGAACGGCTACACCTTTGGTGGTGGGCTTGAACTGGCGTTGGCCGCGGATCTGCGCATCGCCGCAGAAGGCATCCAACTCGCCCTGCCCGAGGTGACACTGGGGACGATCCCCGGCTGGGCTGGCACACAGCGACTGCCCAGGATCATCGGTCCGGCGCGCGCCAAACAGATGATCTTCACTGGCGAGCATATCGATGCCGTCACTGCTGAACGCTGGGGACTAGTCAACGAAGTTGTTACGGCAGACGCGCTGCCAGTGCGCGCCGCCGAATTGGCGCAGGCCATCGCCCGCAACGCGCCCATCGCCGTCCAGGTTAGCAAACAGATCATCGACGGCGACCTCGCCACCGGCGTCACCCTCGAAGCACTGGCCAGCGGCATGACGTCATTCACAGAAGATTTACAAGAAGGATTGGCAGCCTTCCGCGCGCGGCGGTCAGCTACCTTCACAGGTAAATAGCTGCAAAGTATCGCAGGATTTGCACGAATTTTGTACGGAATTCATACAATTTTTGCACAAGAAAGTAACACAAGAAGCAGGCTTACATATCACCACCTCTTGTACGGAGATGATGACCCACGCTCGTAAGGATATCCCCATCCTTGACTGGAGCGAGTCTCTATCGTCTCACATCGGAGGGAAATATGAACCCAAAAAACCTGTTCAAACGCATTGCCCTTGTCTTTTCGGTCTTTCTTGCACTGCTGACTGTCCAAGGTGTGTCAGCCTCAACACTGCCACCGTTGATTTCACAGATCGGCGACGAAGCGGATTCCGGCAATCGCCCGGCCACACTCACCGTTGCCCACTTTGCGCCTTTTGCCGACAGTGTAGACGGCACTTCGGTCACTGTCGAAGTCAATGGCCGCCCGGCTTTTACCAACTTCAAATTCGGCGACATTCAGAAGAACATTCAACTGCCTGCCGGTTTGTACCACATCGCCATCAAGCCCACAGGCAGCAACACAGCCGTGATTAGTGTGCGCATCCGGTTGGAACGGGGCAAAGACTACACCGCCGCTGCCATCGGTGACGGTGTCAACCAGCCGTTCGAACTGCTGGCCCTCGTCGACAACAACCACCCCATCGAAGACAAAACCCGTGTACGTGTCGGCCACCTGGCACCCTTCGCCAACACACTGAACGGCACCAAGGTCAACGTCTGCACCGACGACGGCACCCCCGTCTTCGAGAATGTGACCTATAAAGGCATCCTCGATCTTGCGCTGGCCCCCGGTGTCTATGACCTCAAGGTCGTACCCGTAGCCAATGGCTGTGGCGATGCCGCCCTCGACCTGCCTGCGGTCAAGTTCTCGGCCAAGGAAATCGTTGACCTCTTCGTAATTGGTAATATCAGCAAACTGCCGCTGAGTCTGGCCACCACCACCGGCGTCACCACTGCGGCGGAACCTGAGGAGAAACCCGCTACCGTCACCGTGGCCCACTTCGCTCCCTTCGCCAACAGCGTGGACGGCACTTCGGTTACCGTCAAGGTCAATGGCGGCGATGCCATCACCAACTTCAAGTTTGGTGACATTGCCAAGAACGTCGAACTGCCACCCGGCGACTACCTG
>WGMT01000054.1 GCA_016124945.1 bacterium
AAACGATGCTATGGTTGTTGTGGACATGAAGGGCCTCCTGTTCATGGTTTTGTTTTGTCGCTTAACCACTGTACAGTCCCCTTCATGTCTTCTCTTGTTAACGTGCTTTCATTTCCACCCCAAAGGGGTGTCTAACTCCTCCCGTGATCCGTGATCCGTGATCCGTGATCCGTGATCCGTGATCCGTGATCCGTGATTCGTAATTGGTAGACGACGCGAACCGCTTTTGAGGCGAATCGATGTAGACGGATCACGGATCACGAATCACGGATCACGAATCACGCATTATCCTCCGCTCCGCCAACATCGGTTCGTCCATATCCGCCCCGAAATAGAGATATTGCTTGCCGGGGATGCTGGTGAAGCCGGCGTGTTCGCCGCTGGGCGTCATGGCGACGATGTTCATGTATTGGCCGGGCTGGGCTTGCAAGTAATCGAGATCGCGCAGCGCTTCCATGCCCGCCTCGTGTAAGGACATGCCCATCTTCATGTAAAGGACAAGACTGCGCGCCGTGCTGACTCGAATCGCCAATTCGCCCATGCCGGTACAGGCGGCTGCGCCATATCGATTGTCACAGTAGTTGCCCGCGCCCACCACGGGGGAATCCCCGACGCGGCCGGGGTATTTCCACGCCAGTCCGCTTGTGCTCACGGCGGAGGCCATGTTGCCCTGCATGTCCAGCGCGATGAAGTTGACGGTGCCATGATCCACCCTGTCTACCAAATTCACAGGACGGGTAAGCTGTGTGGCCAGTTCGCGCAATGGCATGTCGGTGAGTTCGTTGATGCCGTGGGCGTCGAAGCGTTCGCGCCATCGCCGCAATGACTCGAAGCTGCGCTGTTCCGCCGGCTGCATGCCCAGTTCGGCGGCGAAACGTTCGGCCCCGCGCCCCACCAAAAGGACATGCGGCAGTTCTTCCATCACCTTGCGCGCCAGGCTGATGACGTTGCCATAGTGATGGACGCCGGCCACTGCGCCGGTGCGCAGCGTCACACCGTCCATGATGCTGGCGTCCAGTTCCACATCGCCAAGGACGTTGGGCAGGCCGCTGTAGCCCACACTGTGTTCGAGGGGATCGTCCTCGACGACGCGGGCGGCGATTTCAACGGCGTCCAGCGCGCTGCCGCCGTTTCGGAGCAACTTCATGGCAGCTTGGGCGCCCTGGCGTCCATTTTCACTGGAGATAATCATCGGCGTTGGTTGGGGCATGGGTGGTTCTTTCGGTGAGAGAAAATTTCGGTGAGAGAAGATTTTGGTGAGAGAAGATGATGGGACGATGTTCGACCACAACGGTTGGCGGTGAGTGATGAGGTGATGGGATGACGACCGGCCTGTCATCCCATCACCTCATCATCAATCTCAAAGTACGCCGCCACGATGCGCACGATCTCCTCCTCCAATCCTGCCCACGGCGCGTCGGGGTACTTGTTGACTGTCACAAAGTCTTGCACCATAAAGACATTGTAAACAGGATCAAGCGCAAAGAGTTGCTGGGCCAGGGGATGGTGTGCCGCATCTACTGCCGTAGAAATGTTCAACGGGCGGTCAAACATCTTCCGCGGCAGCACAAACTTGCGGGCATTGGGGTTGGGCGTCTGCTGAACGTGTACGGGCATGGGGGATAGTATAGCAGCGGGGTGGGAGGGGTTCAAGTTTAGGGCTGAAATATGATTGCTTCTAGGTGGAACTCAGATCAAAATTGACCGCATTATTTGCATGCACTATACTTGCACTAGTGCATGCAGATTCTGTACAGATATGCGAGGTAAAGTTATGACGCAACTGACAGTTCGTGGTATTGATGCCAAACTGCATCAATATCTAAAGCAAGAAGCTGAACGACGCGGCGAAAGCGTCAACCGCTATGTACTCTCGCTTCTTCGAAACGCCGCGGGCGACGAAAGCAATACGCAAAAGACGCTGCGTCACCATGATCTTGATCACCTGGCTGGGACATGGAGTGAAGATGAGTTTGAAGCCTTTGATCGGCAATTGGCCGCACAACGAACGATTGATGAGGAAATATGGCGCTGAAGACAGTTCTCTTGGATACGTCAGCTTATTCAGCGTTCAAACGAGGACACCCACAAGTTATCGAGACACTGCAAAATGTGTCGTCGATCCTTCTGTCGGCCATTGTGCTGGGTGAACTTGTTGCCGGTTTCGATGTGGGACGTTATGCAGAAAAGAACCGACAAGAGCTTGTTGAGTTTGAGCAAAGTCCACGTGTAAAAACTGTCTCAATCACTCAAGCAACTGCAGAAAGATACGCGTACATCTATGCGTTTCTGCGCAGCATCGGCCGCCCGATCCCGACCAATGATCTTTGGATTGCTGCCTCTGCAATGGAGTACGGCGCCGCGCTGCTAACCACCGATAACCATTTTCTTGACTTACCTCAAATAATCGTCGTGCACGTAGAAAATCATTAGTAGATGTCACTTCACTTTTTGACAACCTTTACTTCCCCATGCTAACCTTCTTCTGATCCGCGTAATGGATCATCCAATTTTATATTTGGCTCTTATCCAGAGAGGGGGGAGGGAACGGCCCGATGATCCCCCGGCAACCTGCTGGAGTCCCGGTTTTTGGTTGCTGCTCGACATTTCACGCTTCTGCCCTGCGCGGAAGAGGATGTGTTCGAGTCAGCACAGCCAGCATGGTGCCAATTCCGCCGGATCACGTAGAACGTGATCTGAAAGATGAGTGTGCCTGCATTGTGCTCATTTCCCTCTTGGATCCTCCAAGGGGGCTTTTGTTTGTGTAAAACATCTGTGAAGCTACAGCCATTCTGATTTTTACCGCAAAGGTGCAAAGTAGCAGAGCCGGAGCGCTTTCCCTCCTGGAAATCTTGTAAATCTGCGTCCGAATCTGCTTTGTCTCTGCAGTGATCCTGTCAAGGAGTCGCCATGCGAACCGTCTTTTGGGAAGACAACCGTGTTAAAATGATCGACCAGCGTTTGCTGCCCGCCGAATTTGTGATCGCCGAGTTCAATAGCGTAGACGGCGTCGCCCGTAGCATCACCGAGATGTACGTGCGCGGCGCGCCCGCCATCGGCGCAACGGGTGCCTACGGCATGGCGTTGGCCGCGCAGGTAAGCACAGCCTCCTCGCGCGATGACCTGCTGGCCGATCTACGCGCCGCCAAGGACGTCCTCGACGCAGCGCGGCCTACCGCCGTCAACCTCAGTTGGGCCACACGCCGCCTGCTCGAAGTGGCCGAACAGACCGTCACCGATAACGTGGACGATCTACGCAGCGCCCTCCTGGCCGAAGCCGAGACCCTGGCCGATGAGGACGTCGCCATCAACCGGCGCATGGGCTTCAACGGCGCCGCCGTCATCCCCGATGGGGCGAACTTGCTCCATCATTGCAACACCGGGGCGCTGGCCACCGTTGACTTCGGCACGGCGTTGGGCGTCGTCTTCGCCTGTCAGGAACAGGGGAAGTCGATCCACGTTTGGGTGGATGAGACCCGTCCTCGCTTGCAGGGGGCGCGCCTCACCGCCTGGGAATTGATGAACGCCGAGATCCCCATGCACCTGATTGCCGACAACGCCGCCGGTCACCTCATGCGCGCGGGCAAAGTGGACGTGGTCATCTTCGGCGCAGACCGCATCGCCGCCAACGGTGATGTCGCTAACAAGATCGGCACCTACAAACTGGCCGTCGTCGCCAGAGAAAACGGTATTCCGGTCTATTGTGTCGCGCCCACCAGCACCGTAGACTTGAACCTGCCCGACGGCGATCACATCCCCATCGAAGAACGGGGCGATGACGAAGTCATCCATTTGGGTGACACGCTGATTGCACCCGCAGGCGTCCCTGTCTACAACCCCGCCTTCGACGTCACGCCGCACCGCTACATCACCGGCATCGTCACCGAAGAGGGGATCTGCTATCCGCCGTTTACGCAGAGCTTGAAGAATGCAGTGAACGCAGCACAAGAAAAGATCGTTGAAAATCGACTGAAGCGGAAGAAGTAGAATGCAAAAGTGGGGAGAGTGGCAGGTGGCAGGTGGCGAAGTCTGAATCATCTGTGCAAATCTGTGAAATCCGTGTCCAAAATTCTGCGCTCTCCATCCTAAACATCCTGAAATCCGTGTCTAAGTCTATGAACGAAATCTGAGTCTATGAACCATTTAACCCGTGTATGCGTTTATTGTGGCGCCAGCCAGGGTAATCGCCCCGACTACATCATTGCTGCGTCCGCGCTGGGATCGGAAATTGCCCATCGCGGGCTGGGTCTTGTCTACGGTGGCGGCAGCCTTGGCATGATGGGCGCAGTGGCCCGTGCCGCTCGTGACGCCGGTGGCGATGTCCACGGCGTCATCCCCGAAGGGCTGAAGCCCAAAGAAATTTCCGGCGCGGCCATCGGTCACCTCGAAGTGGTGGACACGATGCACACACGCAAAGCGCGCATGGCCGAACTAGCCGGCGCCTTCATCGCCATGCCCGGCGGATTCGGCACCTTCGAGGAACTGTTCGAGACGATCACGTGGAGCCAACTCGGTATCCACGCCAAACCCATCGGCCTGCTCAACGTGGCGGGCTACTATGATCCCATCTGTCGTATGATCGAAGTCGCCATTGCCGAAGGCTTCGTCCGTCCATCCTACGCCGATCTGCTCGTCGTCTCCGCCGACCCGGCAGAACTGCTCGATCGGCTGTCTACGCACAGGCCGCCGGAGAGTATTGTGCAGTGGGTGAAGAAAGAAGAGACATAATGAGTAACGAGTAATGAGTAAATCGTGTTGAGAAAATTGGTCGCTATCTTGGCATCACGGGCTTAACATGACCTTACTTATTATTCATTACTCATTACCTCAACCACTCAGTTTCCAATAACAGTTCAGATTCTCTACGAGGTTTCCATGTCCATCGTCGTCACCGGTTCGATTGCATATGATTATTTGATGAATTTCCCGGGCCGTTTCACTGAGCACATTCTGCCCGACAAGTTGCAGAGCATCAGTTTGAGTTTCTTGGTGGACTCGATGGTGCGGCAGCGCGGCGGGGTGGCGGCCAACATCGCCTACACCATGAAACTGCTGGGGGGCGATCCCGTGATCCTGGGGACGGTGGGCCAGGATTTCGGTGACTATCGCCGCTGGCTCGAAGAGCACGACCTGCGTACAGATCAGATCATCGAGATCGAAGACGAGTTCACCGCCAGCTTTTTCGTGAGCACGGATCAGGATCAGAACCAGATCGCCAATTTCTACACCGGCGCCATGGCCCATGCCCGCCACATTTCGCTGGCCCAACGCGGCCTCACCGACGCCAAGGTGGTGATCATCAGCCCCAATGATCCGCAGGCTATGCTCAACTATGCCAACGAATGCCGTGATCTGGGCATTCCCTTTGCCTATGATCCCAGCCAGCAGATCGCCCGCCTCAACGGCGAAGAGTTGCGCCAGAGCATTCCCGGTGCGGCCTTTTTGATGGTCAACGAGTACGAAGCCGCCATCACCCAGGAGAAGACCGGCTGGACGTTGGCCCAAATCCGCGCCGAAGTGGAGACGCTTGTCGTAACCGAAGGCAAGCTGGGCAGCGTCATCTACCGCGGTGACGAGGAGATCCGCATCCCCGTGGCCACACCCAATGAAATCGCCGAACCCACCGGCGCGGGGGACGGCTACCGCGGCGGCTTCTTCGCAGCCTGGAGCGTCGGTCTGCCTCTGTCCGTCTGCGGACGTGTGGGCGCGCTGTGCAGCACCTATGTCCTCGAGAAGGTGGGCACCAGCAGCCATCGCTTCAGCGTGGACGAGTTCATCACTCGTTACGAAGAGAATTTCGGCGCGGAGCCGGGGTTGGCCAAGCTAGGAAAGAGATGATGAGGATGATGAGCTAGATCATCATCCTCACCATCTCATCATCTGACGAAGTCCTCATCATCTGGCGAAGACCATGACAGCACACCCAAACCGAATCCACACCATCCTATCCACCGAGCCCATCTGGTCGGCCTACGCCCTGGCCGATTTGCAGCCGACGTTTGAACCGGATTGTCGCTGGTTGGTGGCGGACAGTGTGGACGGGCCGGGTGTGGTGCTCGTCTACAGCGGACTCGATCCCGCTATCCTGTTGACGGTGGGCAGCGTCGCTGCGGTGGAAACGATTTTGCAGGAAACGCCGGATCTGCCGCGGACAGTCTACCTGAGCACCCGCCAGGAACACTTCGCCGTGGTAGATCGCTTCTACGACAACCGCGCCGATCATCGACCAATGTTGCGCCTGGCCTTGCCGTCGGGTGTGGAATTGACGGCCAAGGACGCGTTTTTGCAGCGACTCACGCCCGCAGACGCCGATCGCCTGTCCACCCTGTACGCGCACGGCGGCCCGTTCACGCCTGACACGTTCGACTCGGCGCAACTGGCCGAAGGTGTCTTTTTCGGGCGCGCCGACGGCCATGGATCGCTCGTCGCTGCGGGCGGCACCCATATCGTCCACCGCGGCGAGGGGATCGCAGCCATCGGCAACATCTACACCCGTCCCGACAGTCGGGGCCAAGGACACGCCAAGGCCGTCACCGCGGCCATCGTCTCCACCCTGCAAGTAGACGGGGTTCACACCATTGTCCTCAACGTCGATCAGCGCAACGAAAAGGCCATCGCGCTGTACGAAAAATTGGGGTTTAAAATACATTGTTCGTTTATCGAAGGCGTGGCGGAAAAGAAATGAATGAAGAATAAAGATTGGGTAGACAGCGTTGGTCGCTTTGTTGGCGGGGCGCACTGTACACAATCTTTATTCATCAATCATTTCTCCCCGCGCGAGTGCTCATTTTCTCTACTGTTAAGGAGTCCTACGTCATGACCACAACCACAAAGTCCTATGATATCGCCGACCTGAACCTGGCCGAAAAGGGCCGCTTTCGCATGCAGTGGGCGGCCAAAGAAATGCCGGTGCTCGATCTGCTGGAAGAACGCTTCAAGAAGGAACAGCCGTTCAAGGGCGTGCGCATGGCTGCTGCTATGCATGTCACCTCGGAGACGGCCAACCTGATGCGCATCCTGATTGCCGGCGGCGCTGAGATCGCCCTCTGTGCCAGCAATCCCCTCAGTACTCAGGACGACATCGCCGCCGCTCTGGTTTCGTACTACGAGATGCCCGTCTACGCCATCAAGGGTGAGAGCAACGCTCAGTACAACAGCCACCTCAACAGCGTGCTCGACATCAAGCCCAACATCACCATGGACGATGGCATGGATCTCGTGGCCATGCTCCACACCCAGCGCGACAACCTGCTGAGCGAAATCGTGGGCGGCACCGAAGAGACCACCACCGGCGTCATCCGTCTGCGCGCCATGGCCGCCCAGGGCAAGCTGCGCTTCCCGGTGATGGCTGTCAACGACGCCCAGACCAAGCACTTCTTCGACAACCGCTACGGCACCGGCCAGAGCACCATCGATGGTATCATCCGCGCCACCAACGTGCTGCTGGCGGGTAAGAACTTCGTGGTGGGCGGCTACGGCTGGTGCAGCAAGGGCATTGCCATGCGCGCCGCCGGTATGGGATCTAACGTCATCGTCACCGAGATCGATCCCCTGCGCGCGCTGGAAGCGGTGATGGACGGCTTCCGTGTGATGCCCATGCAAGAAGCGGCCAAGATCGGCCACATCTTCTGCTCCGCCACCGGTGACATTCACGTCATCGACGGCCATGACATCGAAGTCATGCGCGATGGCGCCATCCTTGCCAACAGCGGCCACTTCGATGTGGAGATCAACCTGAAGGCGTTGGAAGAGGTGTCCACCAAGATCACGCGTGTACGCGAATTCCTCGACGAGTACACCCTCAAAGACGGTCGCCGCATCTACGTCGCCGGTGAAGGTCGCCTCGTCAACCTCGCCGCCGCCGAAGGACACCCCAGCGCCGTCATGGACATGTCCTTTGCTAACCAGGCCCTGGCCGCCGAGTACATGCTCAAGCAGGGCGACAAACTCACGCCCCAGGTCTACGACGTCCCCCTGGACATCGACCAGGCCATCGCCGCCCTCAAACTCGAAGCCATGGGCGTGCAGATCGACGTTTTGACCCCCGAACAGTCGGCGTACTTGAATGAGTGGAGCATGGGGACGGGACATTAAAAAATGAATAATGAATAAAGATTGGGTTGACGAAGTTTCACCCTCTGAAGCACGCAACCTCGTCAACCCAATCTTTATTTATCATTCATCAGTTGTCATTTTCGACTACGGAAAACATTTTTTGATTTTCACAGGAGCAATCTCATGAGCAACACCTTCATGACGTCGCCGTCTCTGCTTTTCACCAGCGAGTCGGTGACCGAGGGTCATCCCGATAAAATGTGTGATCAGGTCAGTGATGCCGTACTCGATGCCATCTTTGCCCTGGACCCGCAGGCGCGTGTGGCGTGTGAAACCGCCGTCAAGACCGGTTTCGTCATGGTGCTGGGCGAAATCACCACCACCGCTTTCGTCAATTTCGACGACCTGATCCGCAAAGTAGTCAAAGAAATCGGCTTCGACAGCAGCGAAAAAGGCTTCGACGGCAACACCTGTGGTGTGCAAGTGGCGATTGCTTCGCAAAGCCCTGACATTGCCATGGGCGTCGACCGCGCCAAGGAGTACAAAGAGGGCAGCCTCGATATGGAAGACGACGAGATCGAAGCCGTCGGCGCCGGCGACCAGGGCATGATGTTCGGCTTTGCCTGCAACGAAGGGCCGACGCTGATGCCCATGCCCATCTACCTGGCCCACAAACTTTCTCGCCGCCTCTCCGAAGTCCGCAAGCAAGGTATCCTCCCCTGGCTCCGCCCCGACGGCAAATCCCAAGTAACAGTGGAATACAGCTACGGCAAGCCCAAACGCATCCATACGGTGCTTATCAGCACCCAGCACGCGCCTGAGATCAGCCAGGACGAGATCCGCCGCGAGATCATCGAAAACGTGATCAACCCCGTCCTCCCCGGCGATATGGTGGACAAGGATCTGCGCATCTTCGTCAACCCCACCGGGCGCTTTGTGGTCGGCGGGCCCATGGGCGACGCTGGCCTCACTGGGCGCAAGATCATCGTCGACACCTACGGCGGCATGGGCCGTCATGGTGGCGGCGCGTTTAGCGGCAAAGATTGCACCAAAGTGGATCGCAGCGCCGCCTACGCCGCCCGCTGGGTGGCCAAGAACATCGTCGCCGCCGGCATCGCCGACCGCTGTGAGATCCAGGTGGCCTATGCCATCGGCGTGGCCCGCCCACTCAGCGTCAACGTCGAGACCTTCGGCACCGGCGTAATCAGCGACGACAAGATCGCCGCCCTCATCGAAGAACACTTCGATCTTCGACCCGGCGCCATCATCCGCGACCTCGACCTACGCCGTCCGATTTACCAGCAGACGGCCGCCTACGGTCACTTTGGCCGCGACGACATCGACCTGCCCTGGGAGAACACCGACAAAGCCGCCGACCTGCGCAAGGCGGCGGGCATTGGTGAGAAGATCACAGCGTAGTGCAGAAATAAATGAAGAATAATGAATGAAGATTGTGTCGACGAAAAGCCGCCAATATAGCGACTAATTTTGTCTACCCAATCTTCATTCATTATTCATTTCTCGTCCGCGTCAGGAGCGCCTATCCCCAACCTATGTCGCAACCGAATCCCTGTCTAACCTGTGGGGCGTGCTGTGCTTATTTTCGTGCGTCTTTTCATTGGACGGAGACCGATGAGTACATCCTCGGCACCGTCCCGATTGAACTGACAGAGGATTTAAACGAACACCTGCGTGTCATGAAAGGCACCAACCAGAAAAATCCCCGCTGCATTGCGCTGGCAGGGCAGATCGGCGAATCTGTCCAATGCAATATTTACCCCAAACGTTCCAGCACCTGCCAGGAATTTGCACCATCCTGGGCCAACGGCGAACAAAACGAACGCTGCGACAATGCCCGTCTGGCCTACGGGCTGGAACCGCTGACCCCAGAAATCTGGCAAAGCCCAGACAATCATCCCGAAATGCCGAGAGCAGCGTAATCCGTAACTGTCGGGCAAAGTCTTTTCCCGTTATAAGGCCAACTTTGTTGACCAGTTACGCATTACGAATTACGCATCACGCAGGGTATAATGCCGCACAAGTGAAACCAATCGCACTGCCGGAACGTTCTCCAAGAACGGTTCAAAATCACACGCTAGATCGGACAACGGTGTGTACCCACTTATGAACAAACGCCTGCGATGGCTTGTGCCATTGGCATTGATCGCTGTTTTCGTCCTTGCAGCCTGCGGGGGACCAGAGGAGATCGCGCCGCCAACGGAGACACCGATGCCGTCTACCACCTTGCTGCCATCTGCCACCTCGGCGCCGACGCATCTCCCGTCGCCTACGCCTCTCTCGGTGGACAGTTCACAGCAGCCAACCGTCTACATTGACGAGAACATGAACCTGCGCGCCGGCCCCAGCACCGAATCGAACATTGTAGGCAGCGCCGTCGCCGGGGACAGTTTCCCGATTCTTGCCATCGACGCTACGGGTGAGTGGTGGCAGATCGACGCCGACGGTCAGGTCGCCTGGGTGTATGCGTCCTTCGTGCGCGCCGAAAACACCACAGCAGTCGCTGTGATCGAAGCGGCCACAGCCGCGGAAGAAGCTGTTGCGTCAGCTGAAGCCACACCAATTCCTAACTTGAATGTGGACGTCGCTGCTGAACTGGCCCCAGCGCCTGCGCCGGTCGGCACCGTCGTCGTCTACGAGGAAAGCATCACCCTGCCCACCTACCCAGTGGAAAACTACCAGACGCCCGCCGTCAACGAGACGTACAACTGGCCCTACCAACGTTTCGATTGGGAACGTTTCCGCGCCGAGTCGCCTGCGCCCGAAGATCGGGTCTATCGCCTGATCGTGCTCGAAAACGCCTTCCTCAAAGTCACCATCCTGCCCGAACTGGGCGGGCGCATCTGGCAGGTGATCCACAAAGCCGGCGGCGAAAACAGCTTCTACCAGAACGCCGTTGTCAAACCCTCCGCCTGGGGACCGTTCGAGCAGCGCGGTTGGACAGCCATCGGTGGCCTGGAGTGGAATTTGCCCGTCAATGAACATGGCTATGCCTGGGGCGAGGAGTGGGGATATTTGCCCCTACAACAGAGCGACGATCTGGCCTCTGTCACCGTCTTTACGCCACGCGATGGGCGTACGCTCAACGGCAGTGTCACCATTTCGCTCCGTTCCGGGGCCTCTAGCTTTGAGATCGAACCGTCGGTCTCCAATCTCAGCGACAGCGAACAGTCCTTCGCTTATTGGCTTAGCGCGGCATTGGCCCCCGGCGCAGGGAACAGCCCCAGCGCGCAGACAGCCTTCATCTTCCCTGGCAATGAGATGACGGTCCACAGCACCGAAGACAGCCGCCTGCCCGCGCCAGGTGAAGGTTTCGCCTGGCCTGTACACAACGGCACCGATTATTCGTTGCTAGGCAATTGGACGAACTATCTCGGCTTCTTCGAGCGCCCCGCCGCCCAAGGGCCTTTCGCCGCCGTCTACGATTATGCTGCGGATGCCGGTGTAGTGCGCATCTTCCCGGCGCAGGTGGTGCGCGGCAGCAAGGTATTTTCTTTGGGCTGGCAGTCGCCGCTGCCCAGCGATCTCTACACCGACGACGGCTCTGCCTATGTGGAACTACACGGCGGCCTCATGCCCACCTTCGATGAAACGTTCAGCCTCCCGCCCGGCGGCACAGTCAACTGGCGCGAAATCTGGTATCCTGTGCGCCAGATCGGCGGCGTCACCTGGGCCGATGAAGTGGCAGCTCTGTCTGTGCAACCCAGCGACGCTGGGCTTGAGATTGCGTTCTATCCCACGCGTCCACTGGGTGGTTTGGTGCGAGTGCTCGCCAACGGCCAGGAAATTCTGCGCCAGGAGATCGAAGCGTCGCCCGATGCCCCAGTTTCCGTCACCGTTGCCCAGGATGGGTTACCTAGTGCCGGCCCGCTTGACGTGCGGCTGGAAGACGGTGAAGGTCGCTCCTACTTCCAATACATCTACTCTGGACCCATGCGCTGATTATGCACAATCCACCCCCTCAACGACCTGACTCGCTTTCGTCTGACGGCATGCCCCGCATCTTTTGGATCATCGTCGGCACGTCTACAGCGCTGGCGATTCTTGTGATCCTTTTCCTGCTTGTGCGGGGCTTTCAGGATGGCCGACAGCAGATCGAAGCGCAGCGCCGCCAACAAATCGCCATCCACTTGCAGATGGCTGAAGACGCCCGCACCGCCGGTGATCCCACCGGCGCGCTAGACGCCTACCGTAAGGTCCTCGTACTGGATCCTGAAAACAGAGACGCAGTGGACGGGATTGGGCGTTTGCTTGCGGCACCGACACCCCAGAGCACGACTGCGCCGGTGACTGTCCCCGCGCCGACGCCCGAAGTGGCCACGCCGACACCTACCTCGCTCAACCCACTGACTTCGGTTTGGGCCGATGCAGAGGCGCTCTACAACGCCGGCCGCTGGGAAGACGCCATTGATCGGCTACGCCAGGTACGCGCCAGCGATGCAAACTTCGAGCGCGATCTGGTGAGCGAGATGCTCTTTACCTCCTACGTGAGCCTGGCCACCGAAAAGAGCAATGATGGTGGCCTGGAAGAAGCTGTCAACCTCTTCGATCGGGCGTTGGAGCTACGCCCGAGTGCGGTAGAGATCCGCAGTACGCGCGACGTCACAGCACAGTATGTCGACGCCCTCACCTATTGGCTGGCAGATTGGCCCAAGGTGATTGATCTGCTTGACGATCTCTATCAACGCAGCCCCGGTTATCGTGATGTGCGCCAGCGTTTACAAAGGGCCCATCTAGAATATGCCGATTCGTTGGCGCGCCAGAGTGACTGGTGTACTGCCGCCGAGCAATATACCTTAGCCATTGATGTGCAGAACACCCCGGGGCTGGCCGAAAAACAGAATGAATTCGAGACGCTGTGTACACAAAACCCAACCGCTGTCTTCACCGAAACAGTAGGAACGCCGGTCGCAGAGACCAGCAACACACCCACTCCCGTCCTTAGTAGCGGGCTAGGCACCGGGCGGATTCTCTACGCCACCAATGATCCCATCGAAAACCGTTGGCGCGTCTATGCTCAACCTGTGACCGCCAGTGTGCGTCCTCTGGTGTTGGTGGAAGACGCCATGCAGCCCGATCTGCGCCCCGACGGTGCTCGGCTCGTCTTCCGCAACATGCGCGGTGACCAACGTGGGCTGGGTAGCTTCGACCCTGGGAGTGGTCTTCGCCTGCGCTTCACCAACTTCGCCGAAGACAGCTTGCCCAGTTGGAATCCTGAGGGCAACCGTCTTGTCTTTGCCAGCGACCGTGAAGGCGACCGTCGCTGGCGTATCTACACCGCCTGGGCCGACGGCAACGACAATGGCGGCACTTTGGGCTTTGGGCAGGACCCGATGTGGAGCCCGGTGGGGGATCGGATTGTCTTCCGCGGCTGTGATGAGCAGGGGAACGGCTGCGGCCTCTGGTTAATGAACAGTGGCGGCGGCGACCGTGTGCCGTTGACCAATGTCCCCGGCGATGCTCACCCCGAGTGGACGCCCGATGGCCGTACTGTGGTCTTCATGAGCGAAGAACGGACCGGCAACTGGGAACTCTTCCGTGTGGATGTAGAAAGCGGCGCGATCATCCAGTTGACCAACCATCCCGGTATCGACGGTGTCCCAGCCGTCAGCCCAGATGGTAGCCGCGTCGCCTTCCTCAGTAACCGCGACGGCGAGTGGAAGATCTGGATCAAGCCCATCACCGGCGGGCCGGAACAGCCGCTGGCTGTTGTCAGTGGCGGCATCCCGGATCTGTTTGTGCAGAAGATTCAGTGGGTGCCGTGATAATCAACAAAATCACCTGGTCACCCTTTCACTTTGTGATTCTGTTGGCAAACCCGTTACGGGATTGCCAACAGAATCACTTTGTCAAGCATGTGTCAAGCTTCTTGAGCGTAAGAAAGCTTTCTTGACACAAGTTTTAAGTGTGTCTATACTTGGCAAACCAGTCACGAGGAGAACCAACGACAGTGAATTCTGTCAAGTTTTATAGGCGGCCCCCCGAGTTCGAATCGCATCTTTCCTCACTTGCCTCGGCTTGCGATTCCTCACGACCGTAAATTCTCTCGCTCGACGACTCCCAGTTATTTAGTGTCTATCTTGAAATTCACAGCATCCCGTTGAGTTGACCCTATTTGCACACGACGCTGAGAATCTTCCATTAGATCCTAATTTCATCACTGGACAACGTAGTCCTTCCTTCGCTGCTGCGTTTTCTCATCCCAACTTTCCATCTACGGGTGTGAAGCTGTATTTATATAACAACGAAAGGATCAGGTTATGTCTGAGCAGAACGAACACCGATCTTCGGGGATCAGCCGTCGATCATTCCTGCGTTACACCGCCTTGGGTTCCGGTGCCGCCTTCCTGGCTGCGTGTGCACCAACCGCTGCACCGACTACCGATACCGGCGCGGATAGTGGCGCTGCGGCCCCGGGCGACGCTCCTGCCGCCGAGACAGGTGGCCCTCAGTACGGTGGCACCATGGTTTGGATGGGGCACCAAGAAGTGGCCGGCCTGGGTGTGCCGGACATCTCACCCACGGTGCAGGCGGTGATGATCCGCAACATTATGAATCCGCTGCTGCATTACAACGAGTACGCCGAAATTGAGATGATTCTGGCCGATTCGTACGAAGTATCCGAAGACGGCCTCACCTACACCTTCAACCTGCACGAAGGCGTACTCTTCCACGACGGTAGCCCCTTCACCTCGGCGGATGTCAAGTACAGCTACGATTTCTACCGCAACCCCGACAACGCCCAGCCCAATGCCAGCCTTTACCTGGGCATCGGCAGCATTGACACCCCCGACGATCTGACCGTGGTCGTCAATATGGACTCAGTCAACGCGGCGTCGTTGGCCAACTGGGCCCAACAACCGATTGTGCACAGCGGCAAACATGCCGAAGTTGGCGAAGATGTCTTCCGCACCGAGCCAATCGGCACCGGCGCTTACAAGGTTAGGGAATGGCGCGCCGCCGAGTTCACCGAACTCGAAGCTTTTGAGGATCACTTCCGCGGCCGCCCCTACATCGACGTCATCCGCCAGGATGTGGTGCCCGAACCCTCTGTGCGTATGATCGGTATGCAGACAGGCGAAGCCGATGCCCCCACCTGGCCCTTGTTGGTGGAAGACGCCCTGTTGCTCGAAGCAGATCCAGGGTATACCACTTTCCGCACGCTGGGTACCTCTTGTAAGCACATTCCGTTGAACATCACGGCGCCGACGTTGGCGGAAAAAGAAGTGCGCCAGGCCATGATGTACGCCCTGGATCGCCAGCGCATCATTGATGATCTGTGGAATGGCGCCGGCGTCATTGCGCAGACGAATCTGACGCCGTCCAACACCTTCTACCACAACCCCAATACAAAGCAGTACGAGTTTGACCCAGCCATGGCTGCCGAGATGCTGGATGCAGCCGGTTGGGCGCTTGGGGACGACGGCGTGCGCGCGAAAGACGGTGTACGCCTCTCCTTCGAATGTACCACCATTACCGGCGATCAGGCCCGCCGCCCGATTGCGGAACTGGCGCAGCAGATGTTGGCCGAGGTCGGCGTGGAAATGCTCCTGGCCGAAGCACCAATCTCCGCCATCCTCGAAGCCCTGCGCAACAACACAATGGATGCGTCGCTCTTCAACTGGACATATGGCTCGGTGCCGGAACCCGATCCTTATGCCACACTGCACCCAGATGGCGGCAATAACTTCACCGGCATTGACGATCCCACAATGAGTGATCTGATTGAGCGTGGTACACAAGTGGTCGACCCGAATGGTCGCAAGGAGATCTACGACCAGATCCAGGAACTCTTTGTTGATATCGTGCCGATTCTCTTCCTGCAGTTCGACCAGAACATCACACCGATCAACAGTCGTATCCAGGGCATTCCTGCCGATCCAGTGCTGAACGATCAAGTCTTCTTCCAGGCGCATCGCTACTGGATTATGGAAGCCTAAGCACCTCGATTTTGGTATTTACCTGAAACTAGAGTGTAGAGCAGCAAGCCTTGTATCACCAATTCGCCTCGGTAGGTTGCTGTAAATTTCAGGATAGATGCTTAACCCTTCGTTTGGAAACCTGCCAGGTTTTCTGAAACCTGGCAGGTTTTCCCTATACATTCCTTACATTGAATTTTGTAGACGGAGATGGGGCAGGTTTATGTTTCAGTACATTATGCGCCGTTTGCTCCAGGGTGTCCTCGTCATTTTCCTCATCAGCATTGCTACCTTTAGCATCATGCGACTAATGCCCGGTGATCCTACGGCGTTTTTGCTGGGGGAAGGCGATGTACGGATTTCCGAAGCACAGATTGAAGCGATTAAGGCACGTTGGGGCCTAGATCGTCCACTCCATGAGCAGTATTTGTTGTGGGCCGCCAACTTGCTACGCGGTGACTTTGGGGAGTCGATCATCCGCCAGGGGACGCCGGTGCGCGATATGATCTTCGAAGCCGTCCCTGTGACGGCGGCTCTAAACGTTTATGCCTTGTTGGTTGCGTTGCTCTTTGCAATTCCCGGCGGCATCTGGGCTGCGGTACGCCGCAACTCGCCTGTGGACTACCTCAATACATTCGGTTCGACGTTGGGCGTCTCCATGCCCAATTTCTGGCTGGCATTGATGTTGATCTTGCTGTTTGCGCTCTACATTCCCCAGTGGATCGGTGAACTACCCTTCATCGGCCGCATTCCGCCTTTTGGGTTGCGCTCCTGGCAGGGCTATCTGTTGCCCGTGTTCGTGCTGTCGGTAGAACAGATGGCCGTCTTTTCCCGTGTAATGCGCGGGGCGATGCTCGAAGTGTTGGAGCGCGACTACATTCGCACGGCTAAGGCGAAGGGGCTACCTCGCTACCTTGTTCTGGCGCGACATGCAGTACGTAACGCCCTGCTGCCGGTGATCACCGTTATCGGTTTTCGCATCGCCTTCCTGCTCAGCGGCACCATCGTCATCGAGACGGTTTTCGCCATCCCTGGGATCGGCCGCCTCTTCACAGATTCGGTTTTCCGTCTCGACTATCAAGTGGTGCAATCGATTGTCGTTGTACTCGCCGTATTGGTGGTCGCCGTGAACCTGCTCACAGATTTAACCTACGCGCTGATCGACCCGCGTATTCGCTTTGATTAATTTGGTGATTAGGGCTTGGTGACCGGTAACTGGGGATTGGTTTGATCACCGAAAACGGCATCGGGATCACAATCAACCAATGCCCATTCACAAATCGCCATTCCGAGATCCCATTAGCAAGGAACATCTTTATGGCTGTCATCTCTGCCGAACAGGCAACGCCTGTCGCCCAATCGAACTCTGCTCGGCGTTCTGAGCTTTCGCAGGCCTGGCGCCGTTTCCGCTCCAACCGAGTGGCTGTGATTGGCCTCATATTTATTATCTTCCTGGTGTTGATGGCAGTGTTTGCCGATGTCCTGGCACCGGACGA
The DNA here is from genome assembly GCA_016124945.1 of bacterium. Lineage (GTDB taxonomy): Bacteria > Chloroflexota > Anaerolineae > Caldilineales > Caldilineaceae > RI-153. Next base: position 17,489 of record WGMT01000054.1, read on the forward strand.
TCCGCTGTTCAGCTACGCAGGCTCACGCGGCGAAGCGCCCAGTGCTGAACATCTCTTCGGCTTGGATCACATTGGGCGCGATCTGCTCAGCCGTGTCATCTTTGGCACGCGCATTGCACTCATTGTGGGGCTGGTTTCAACAGGAATCGCCGTGGTAATGGGGATCTTGGTTGGGGCGGTGGCCGGCTATTTTGGTGGATTGGTGGATACAGTCCTGTCACGCGTCATTGACACGTTGATGGCATTCCCTATCATTGCGCTGCTGGTGGTGTTAGCAGCCGTGCTAGGGCCAAGCCTAACCACAACGGTGCTTGTTATCGGGATCACAGGGTGGGCGCGTTTTGCCCGTGTCGTGCGCGCCGACGTGTTGAGCATCAAGGTCGAAGACTATGTCATGGCGGCCAAAGCCACCGGCGTCTCCAGTTGGCGTATCATCATCCGCCACGTCTTACCCAACGTACTAGGACCTGTGATCGTGCTGGCCTCGCTGGGTATCGGCAGCATTATTATCCTTGAAGCGGCTTTGTCGTTTCTGGGGTTGGGGGTGCGCCCGCCCACACCTTCTTGGGGTGGTATCCTCGCCGACGGACGCCCACACCTGATGCGCTATCCCCACATCTCCTTTTTCCCCGGCTTGATGATCACGTTGACGGTGCTCGCCTTCAACTTCGTCGGCGACGGTCTGCGCGATGCCCTAGACCCGCGGCAGAAGACATAAATTCAAGATGATGAGGATGATGGGATGATGCGACGGATCGCATCATCCCATCATCCTCATCATTTTTTTATCCCCACGACAGGAACCCATAACGCATGAGCCTCCTCTCAGAGATCAATTCCATCATCGCCTCCGTTGACGCCGAGATCAGCCTCTTCGCCCACCACATCGAATCTGGTGACGAAATCAACCTCGACGGGGACCGGGTCTATCCACTGGCCAGTGTGCTCAAGATCCCTGTGCTCGTGGAAGCGTTCCGCCAGATCGGCCAAGGACGTTTTTCCCTCGACGACCGCTTCGAACTCACCGTGGCCGAAAAGAATCTACCTAGCGGCGTCCTCACCTTCTTCGACGACGGCCTGCAACCGACGCTGCGCGATCTGCTGACGTTGATGATCATCATCAGCGACAACACCGCCACCGACATGGTCATGCACCGCCTGGGCGTAGACGCGATCAACCGCACGATGCATGGCCTGGGATTGACCGAGATCCACGTGCCGTTGACCATCCGCGGCATCTTCGACGACATGCTCGTCTCCGCCGATCCCACCCAGGATCTGCTCGAACTGGACAAACAACCGCGCAAACTCGACGGCGTCGCTTTCAGCCTCGGCCCAGACAACGACACCGGCACACCTCGCTCCCTCACCCGCCTGTTGACGATGATCTACAAAGCCGAGATCCTGGATCGGGCGGCCTGTGACGGCATGCTTGCCATCTTGCGCCAACAGCAGTTGAACGACCGTCTGCCCCGCTACCTGCCGCCGGGGACACCCTGTCTGCACAAGACAGGCACCCTCGGCCCCATCCGAAACGACAGCGGCATCATCTACATCAACGACAACTCGCACGTCGCCGTCACCATCTTTACGCGCTCGACAGCGCAGATCCCCGACGACGATCTCATCGCCAAACGCGCCCACACCACCGCCGTCGATGACGCCTTTGGGCGGATCGGGCGGCTGTTGTACGATTCATTTCAGAGTTGACGACGGACGACGGACGAACGTTAAGCGACAAGTCGCAGCGACCTGAAACTTGATGTGTCGACATCATCCCATCATCGCGTCATCACCTCAACGAGACATCGTCTGTCGTCGGTTGTCCGTCGTCGGTCATCCGTCGTTATCCAAACAAAACAGCGCTACCCACGGAGATCCACCATGAAACTCTTCATCGCGACCCTCGGCACCGAGACCAACACATTTTCGCCCTTTGTCACCAGTGCGCAGACCTTTGAAGAAACCTACCTCACCCGCGGCGGTGGACATGGCGACACGCCCAACACCTTTGCCGTGCCCCTGGTGCTTTGGCGGCAGCGCGCCGAGGCGCTGGGCTGGGACGTGGTGGAAAGCCTGTGCGCCTTTGCCATGCCCAGCGGCGTGACGCTGCGTACACTCTACAAGCAGTACAAAGAGGAGATCCTCGCCGATCTGCGCGCCGCCATGCCCGTAGACGCCGTGTTGCTCTGCATCCATGGCGCCATGGTGGTGGAAGGCTTTGATCTCCCTATCGCCGACACAGACGGCATCGACTGCGCCGACGCCGAAGGCGATCTCTTTGAAGCCGTGCGCGCCGTGATCGGGCCGGATGTGCCCTTCGGCGCCGAGCTGGATCTGCACTGTCACCTCACCGAGAAGAAGGTGCGCAACACCGACGCCCTTGTCCTCTACAAAGAGTACCCGCACACCGACTTCCCCGAACGCGCCGAAGACGTTTTCGAGATCATCAAAGCCACGGTGGAAGGCAAAGTGCGCCCGGTGCAGAGTTTGCACGATTGCGGCGCAGTGGGCGTCTTCCACACCACACGTGAGCCCATGCGCTCTTTTGTGGATCACATGATCGCGCTGGAGGGCGACGAGAGCGTCCTTTCGGTGTCGCTCGGTCATAGCTTCCCCTGGGCCGACGTACCCGAACTCGGCGTACGCAGCCTGGTGGTGACAGACAATCAACAGGCCAAAGGAGACGAAATCGCCGCCGATCTCTGCCGCCGCCTCAACGAAATCTACGACGCCGCCCAGCCGCCCTACCTGAAACTAGACGAAGCGCTGGATCAGGCGATTGCCCTGGCCGAAGACCCAGGACAAGGCCCGGTGGTCCTCGCCGACGTGGCCGACAATGCCGGCGGCGGCGCGTCCAACGATTCCACTTTCATGCTGCGCCGAGTGTTAGAGCGGGGCATCGGCGACATCGCTTTCGCCAACTTCTGGGATCCCATCGCCGTGCAGCTCGCTATTTCTGCCGGAGAAGGCGCCACCTTCGATCTACGCCTGGGCGGCAAGATGGGGCCGATGTCGGGCGATCCCATCGATCTGCGTGTGACGGTGAAGAAGATCATCCGCGACGCCCGCCAGACCTTCGGCAAGCCACCGCGCACCTCCAAAGGGCGCATGGGCGACGCCGTCAGCCTGCAACTAGAAAACGGCGTGGAGATCGGCATCAACTCGCTGCGCACCCAGTCCACCAACCCCGACGCCCTCACCCAGATCGGCATCGATGCGCCCAACAAGCGCTTTATCGTAGTCAAGTCGATGCAGCACTTCCACGCCGGCTACGCGCCCATCGCCAAAGCCATCCTCTACGTCGCCGCGCCGGGGACAATGATTCCCTACTTCGATCAGTTGCCCTATGGGATCGCAAGGCGGTCTTTGCGCGGGATTGATGGGTGAGTGGGGATTGGGGACTGGGGATTGGGGATTGGGTAGAGATGATGGGATGATGTGGGCACGTCGAGGATCAGAGGGGTGAGGAGATCCTCGGCGTTCGTCTGTCGCCCCCTGCCCTCAGGGGCGTCGTCCGTCATCTGTTTGACGCCGGTGATTGCGACAGCATACAATGCAGAGAGTCGTACAGTGGACGCTTAAGCCTAAGGAGAGGATGATGGTGATCGAAGAATACTTTGACTTCTCCCATCCAAACGAGATCCGACTGGCTGGCCATCGGATCAATATTGAAACGATTCTTGTCGAGTACTTAGACGGAATGGTGCCGGAAGAAATTGCCGCGCAACATCCAACGCTCTCGCTCGAACAAGTATATGCCACTATCACCTACTACTGGCGGAATCAGAACGAAATGGCGCATTACTTGCAAGAAGCTAGAGAGATGGAAGATCAACTTCGTCTTGAACAGGTACTAAATCCCTCACCATCGATTGTTCGTATGCGCCAACTACGCCGTCAACAAAAACAAAGCACCATCATCGAGCACGCATGACCAATGGCTCCCCCTTGTTTTCTGCTTGACGAACACATTGCCCACGCCATCGCAGTTGGACTACGAAGCCGGGAACCTGATATTCAAGTGTTCACGATTGGCAATCCCAATGCTCCGGGTGCGGGTACACCTGATCAGGACATTTTGCTCTGGATTGAAGAGCGTGGCTGCTTGTTGGTTACGAACAACCGAAAGTCAATGCCTGGTCACTTGCGCAACCACATGGATCGACAGCGTCATGTTCCCGGCATTGTTGTGATCAGTCAGCGCATGAGTTGGGGCGACACCATCGAGGAACTGCTATTGATCTGGTCTGTAGTTCTGCCCAACGAGTTTCAGGATCAGATCGTATATTTGCCTCTTGAGAGATGATGTTGGACAAGTCAACTGTTAGTAGGAAAGGAGTAATGATGTCGATCAATGGAATGCCTGCGCCGCCGGATCTGTCGCCGGAAACATTGCATCATCTCTTGACGGATACACAGTCGCGTCAAGTGTTGCTCACTGCAAAAATTCGGCAGTTTGATGAGCGCTATGAAACCTCTTTGGAATTGTTGGAAGCGCGCCTTGAACGCGGTGAAGGCAGTGAACACCCCGATTGGGAAGACTCTATCGAATGGCGCACGGGGGTTGAAAGCCTGACGCGTACACAACAAATGCAAAGTCCATAGGACACCCCATGCCCACCTACGATACCCTTATCCGCCACGCCCGCGTCGTTGACGGCACGGGCAACCCATGGATCTACGCCGACGTCGCCCTGACCGGTGACCGCATCGCCGCCGTGGCGCCGCCCAACAGCATCCCCACCGAGCAGTGCGCCGAAGTGGTGGACGGGACGGGTCACGTCCTCAGCCCCGGCTTCATCGACATTCAAAGCCACGCCATCCTGCCGCTGATGGTGGACGGGCGCTGCCTCTCCAAAATCACCCAGGGGATCACCACCGAGATCATGGGCGAAGCGTGGACGCCCGCGCCGGTGGGAGGACGCAATACCGAACCGCTGGCCAACACACTTTTCGTGCTCCACATTTCGCAGGAATGGCAGGATCGCATCCTCACCTGGCAACGCTTTGCCGACTGGCTGGAGGCGATGGAAGATCACGGCGTGTCGCCCAACGTGGGGTCGTTCCTCGGCGGCGGCACCATCCGCGCCTACGCCAAGGGCATGGAGATGGGCCGCCCCAACGAAGACGAACTCAACGTCATGCGTCGCATCACCGCCGAGTCAATGGAGCAGGGCGCATTCGGCGCGTCCTACGCGCTGATCTACCCGCCCGATTCCTACACCGACACGGCGGAACTCATCGAAGTCTGCAAAGTGGTCAGCCGCTACGGCGGCATCTACATCACCCACATGCGCTCCGAAGCCGAACGCATCTTCGAAGCGCTGGACGAGACGCTCACCATCGGGCGTGAGGCCAATCTGCCCGTGGAAATCTACCACCTCAAGGCGTCCAGCCCCAACAGTTGGTGGAAGATGCCGTCGGTGATCGACCGCATTCACCGCGCCCGCGCCCAGGGGATCGATGTCACCGCGGACATGTACCCCTACCCCGCTTCGGGGACGGGCCTCACCGCCATTCTGCCCACGTGGACGGCGGCGGACGGCAAGTTCTTCGAAACCATCGCCGACCCCAAAGCCCGCGCCCGCATCCGCGCCGCCCTCGAAGGCACCTCGCCCGAAGACGATGGCACGGGGCTGGAGACGCGGGGCGGTCCTCACGGCATTATGCCCATCGGCTTCGAGAAGCCCGAGAACAAGCAGTACGTGGGCAAGCGCCTCGACGAAATCGCCGCCATGCGCGGCCAGGATTGGATCGACGCCACCCTCGACCTGCTCATCTCCGAAGGGCAGCGCATCAGCACCATCTATTTTTCAATGGACGAAAACAACCTGCGCGTGCAGGTGCAGCAGCCGTGGATCAAGTTCTCCACCGACGCCGGCGGCTTCGATCCCGCATGGGCCAAAGCGCAAGGACCGTACCATCCCCGCGCCTACGGCACCTACCCGCGTGTGCTGCGCAAGTACGTGCGCGAAGAACGCCTGATCACCCTCGAAGACGCCATCCGCAAGATGACCTCGTCCGTGGCCGATCGCCTGGGCCTGCGCGATCGAGGACAGATCCGCGCCGGCTTCTACGCCGACGTAATCCTCTTCGATCCCGAAACCATCGGCGACCGCGCCACCTTCGAAGACCCGCATCAACTGTCCGTGGGCGTGCGCGACGTGTGGGTCAACGGGGCGCGTGTGTTGAAGGAGGGGGCACATACTGGGTCCACGCCGGGGCGGTTTGTGAAGGGTCCTGGGGCGTGATCATGCGAGTGCCAATCGCGCAGCTATCAGCAGACTCGTCACGCTGATAGCGTGATCTACGGCACAGGTGAACCTCTCGTCTGTCGTAGCTGCGGTTACCAACCGCAGAACTTCGGCTTCGAGATCACATCTGGCAATAGAGGGTTTAATAGAATCTAAGTCAAAGGGTTCGGTTACTTGTCACGTTGCGGAGAGAGCATCCTTAGATGCTGGTCTACACGAATAGACCAGCATCTAAGGATGCTCTCTCCGCGTTTGAGTTAGTAACGGCACTGGCTTACTCACCGTTTTGTCGAATCACAGGCAAGAAAAACGCTTCCGGCGGCACGTACTCCAGATCCGACTCGTACGCGCCGATGTCACAGCCTTCGCCTTGCGGACGGGGTTCGCCGCGTTGGTCCTCGGTGATGGAGGTGCCGTCAATTGCTGTGCAACTGCCGGCATTGAGCGCAGGGCTTTGGGGGAGGAGAGCGTGGGTGGGCGTGGGTCCACCGTTGTCGGCCAGGGGCGCAAGCCAGGCAGAACGATTGTACTGATCAAGATTGGTGAGCCCCGTTGGATTGCAACTGCCAAGGTTACCCACTACGTTGTGTCCGTCAGAGACGACTGTACCCAGGCAGTCTGGACCATCACCACTACCGACAATATGGTTATCGGCGATGATGCTGTTGTAGACTGAGACGACACCCCTATCGTTTGCCACGCCGCCCCCAAAACCGCCGATGCAGAAGGGATCACTCTTGTAAGCATCACAGAATGTGGTGTTCTCATCCCCGGTTGCAGTGTTATCGCTGATAGTACTGCCACTCACGAAAAGGGTGCCAAGGTTGAAGATCCCACCGCCGTTGCCACCATAACTAGAATACTCAGAAGATCCACTCCGGTTACCGCTGATCGTGCTGTTGGTAACTGAAAATATGCCTCTGTTCAAAACACCTCCTCCGCTTGCTAACTCAATGTGGTTATCATAAATGCTGCTCTCGCGCACGACCATTGTTTTTCCGTTGTAAATCCCGCCTCCGCCTCCCTCTCCGATATGAGGAAAAGCAGAAAAACCCATGACACGATTGCCGTGAATACGGCTGGTCGATATCCAGGCTTCTCCATTGTTGTATAGCCCCGCGCCGTGCGAATATCCTAACGTTGTATTCATGTGGATAATACTACCGGTGATGCTCAAGGTCCCTTGATTTGCGATTCCGCCACCATCCCCACTAAGCCAATTACGACACATGAAGCAGCCTCCGCGTGGACCTGCCTCATTAAAAGCAATAAAGCTGTCTGTCGTCGAGAGAACGCCTATATTCCAAATGCCGCCACCATCACCACCTATCTCTTGCCAGCCACCGTTCCCTGCTGTATTGCTGAAAACACGACTACTGATGATCTCCATGAAACCGCGATTGGCAATACCACCGCCATTTCCACCGCGAGCGCCGATGTCGGTAAGAAAGTAGGATAGGAGCTCAGAGCCACCACGGTTCTCAATGACGGTGGATTGAATAACCAGGGCAGTGCCATAATTGGCGATTCCCCCACCTTCTCCTCCGTCTGCATGAACGTAAGTTAGCCCGTTATAGTCTCTATTTTCATAAAATCCATTCCCGGCAGCATTACTGACTACTGCGAGTTCCGTTATGGTCAAGATGCCGCTGTTGCGCAGGCCGCCACCGGCTTCACCTTCACAAGGATACTGACCATCGTCGCCGCAGCCTGCGCCGGTACTGTCAGGGGCATGTCCATTGCGTAGCGTCAGCCCGGTGATGTTCACAGCCGCATCTGCATGAACATCCATCACCCGATCAAGTTGATTGGCATCGATGACGGTATCGTCCGACCCAACACCGCTGATGACCATGCTGCTCCGAATATCCAGATCCCCGGTGAGGTTGTCGTCTTCGCTGGGACCGGCGAGGATCAGGGTGTAGATGCCCGCCGGCACGAGGATGAGGTCCTCGCCGTCGCCCGCTGGGCAAGCATCGACGGCGGTGTCGGTGTTCGCAGCTTGAATGGCTTCTCGCAGCGTACAGTTTCCGTTGTTCTGAAAATCGTCGATCGTGGTGGTGACAGTGATCACCGTGCCGGGAGGTGGATCAAAGGACGAGAGCGCATATTGTCCTGCGCGGGGCGTGGGGGGTAGATCAGCTTGCGCGAAAAGGCCAAGCGTCAAAATAGAGACACACGAAATAGCGACCGCAAACGCGGCAAAAAGACGGTACATACGAGGTGGCTCCTTGGTGCGGGGTTGAATGATACGCGTCAGGTCGGTGCGAGGATGTTGGCGGCGTTGTACCCAGACCTGCTTGCGTGTATCATAGCACAATCGAACGAACCCATCTACCAGCTTCCCCAGTAAAAAGGAGACACACCCATGCCCACCTACGACACCCTCATCCGCGGCGCCCGCATTGTGGACGGCACCGGCAACCCATGGACCTACGGCGACGTCGCCCTCAGCGGCGAGACCATAGCCGCCGTGGCCCCGCCCGGTGCAATCCCTGCCGAGAACTGCGGCGAGGTGGTGGACGCTACCGGCATGGTCGTCTGCCCCGGCTTCGTGGACATCATCAGCCACTCGATCCTGCCGCTGATGGTGGACGGGCGCAGCCTCTCCAAAATCAATCAGGGCGTGACGACGGAGGTGATGGGCGAAGGGTGGACCCCTGCGCCCCACGGCGGTAAGATCACACGCATCCTGCCCAAGCACCAGTTCAGTTCGCTGCTCGATCCCGCCTGGGAAGAGCGCATCCCCACGTGGACGAAGTTCAGCGATTGGCTCGACGCCATGATCGATCACGGCGTGTCGCCCAACATCGGTTCGTTCCTTGGCGGCGGCTCCCTACGCACCTACGCAAAGGGCATGGCCATGGGCAAACCGACCGCCGACGAGATGGAGACCATGAAGCGTGTCACCGCCGAGTCGATGGAACAGGGCGCGTTCGGCGTCTCCTTCGCGCTGATCTACCCGCCCAGCAGCTACACCGACACCGATGAGATCGTCGAGATCTGCAAAGTCATCAGCAAGTACAACGGCATCTACATCACCCACCTGCGCTCCGAGGCCGACGAATTCCTCGAAGGGCTGGAAGAAGCCATTGAAATTGGTCAACGCGCCGACGTGCCGGTGGAGATCTACCACCTCAAGGCAGCGGGCAAGAAGAACTGGTGGAAGATGTCCGCCGCCATCGAGCGCATCAACCAGGCCCGCGCCGACGGTGTGGACGTCACCGCCGATGTCTACACCTACACGGCGATGGGGACGGGGTTGTCCTCGGTGCTGCCGCCGTGGGCGCAGGCCGACGACAAGTTCTACGAGAACGTCAAAGATCCTGCCATGCGCGCCAAGATCAAAACCGAAGCGCTCAACCCGTCCGGCGGGTGGGAAGCGATGGTGGAACTGTGCGGCGAGGACGGCGTGATGCCCATCGGCTTCATGAAAGAGGAGAACCAGCAGTACGTGGGCAAGCGCCTCAACGAGATCGCCGAGATGATGGGCAAAGAGTGGCCCGACGCCGTCATGGATCTCTTTGCCAGCGAGGAACAGCGCATCAGTACGATTTACTACTCAATGTCCGAGCAGAACATGCACCGCAAACTGCGTGCGCCGTGGACAACCATCTCCACCGACGCCGGCGGCCTCGATCCGGCTTGGGCTGCACCCACAGGACCGTACCATCCCCGCGCCTACGGCACCTACAGCCGTGTCCTCGGCAAGTATGTGCGCGAAGAGAAGGTGCTCACCCTCGAAGACGCCGTGCGCAAAATGTCCGGCGCGCTCTGTGACCGCCTGGGCCTGCGCGATCGCGGACAGATCCGCGCCGGCTTCTACGCCGACGTCGTCATCTTCGACCCCGAAACCGTGGGCGACCGCGCCACCTTCGAGGACCCGCACCAACTATCCGTGGGTGTGCGCGATGTCTGGATCAACGGTGGTCGCGTCCTTAAGGACGGGGAACACACCGGGGCCAAGCCGGGCAAGATTGTGCGCGGGGGTGGTGCTTGATCTGTAGATTCCAAACGGAGTTAGGATAGAACGCGGATTGAGCGGATGAGGCGGATTGGAACAGATTTTTTCTGGTTTATCCGCCTTGATCCGCTCAATCCGCCCAAGTTCACGTTCTATCTCCGGCAGGTTCGGAGTCGTTGGTGCCGGAAGCGCCGGTTCGTGATAGAATCAGGGCAAGTGTCTGTATACCTTGTGGAGGGTTTACGATGGCGACTACTCAGATTCATTTGACAGAAATGGAATCCAAGGCGCTCGAAGAAATCGCACATCAGGTCGGAAAGACCGAAGAAGAACTGCTTCACGAAGTGGTTCAGAACTTCATATCTACCTCAAAACAGAGGGCCCTTGCGGAGCGGAGGGAGCGTTTACGGCAGGCGCAGGGAATGTGGCGTGGGCGTGAAGATCTGCCCGACGTACAAGAACTCCGTCGTGAATCTGACCGTAGTTCACTTCAGTGAGGCGGCTCTGTAATTCTGTACTTTGCACCATCGATTGGCCCAACTACCACATTGGAGTATCAACGTGGTTCTCATCGATACAGATGTGCTGATTGATTACTTACGCGAGCGGGAAGAGGCTGTGTCATTCTTAAACAGCATCGTTGATGAAATTGCGATTTCAGCGATCACTGTGGCAGAACTCTATGCCGGTGTACGCGAAGGTGCCGAGCGAAAGAAGCTAGACACATTCATCAGTGCCTTTGAAATCGTCAAGATTGATGGAGAGATTGCAGTGCAAGGCGGACTGTTTCGCCGCGACTTCGTCCGCAGCCACGGCGTCGGTCTCGCTGACGCCTTAATCGCTGCTTCGGCAGTATCTTGTGGAGCAACATTGGTCACACTGAATGACAAGCATTTCCCTATGCTCGACTCAGTGTCTGTACCGTACCGAAAACAATGACAGGCGGTGCAGAGGAGTGTTTCCCCTGCACCGCTGCTAATCGCCCAATCTCTTAATCGCCCACTCCCCCAATCCCATGCTTATCTCCGACTCCATCGAACGCTATCTCGAAGACGCCAGCATCGGCAGCGCCTACACGCGGCGCACTTACCGCACATCGATGACCCACTTTCAGGCGTACTTGACTGAGCGCAAGCTGACGCCCGACGTCACCGAAATCGACCGCCTGGACGTGGATCGTCTGCTCGCCTTTGCCAACTACCTGCTCGACGAATCCGGCGTAGGACAGCGCACGCTGCACACCTATCTGGCCGGGCTGGTGGGGTGGGTGCAGTTCTTACAGGTACGCGGCTGGCTGCCCCTTACGCCCCAGGAACTGGCCCGCTTTAACGAAGGCATCAAGCGTGTCCGTAAAAACCAGCGCCCACCCGATCTCGTCCCCCATCCCCCCAAGCCCGAGGACCTGGCCGCGCTCGTCGCCGCCGCCTACGAGCGTCCCCTCAAGCGCAAGGACGATGAACGCGAGTTCCTGGGCAAACTGCGCGACATTGCCGTCGTCGAAGTGCTGCGCTGCACCGGTCTGCGTGTGGGCGAACTGGTGAAGATCACACGCAAGCAGCTCGACGGCGACGAGAAGTCGGCGTGGGTCATCGGCAAGCGGGGCAAGGCACGGCGCATCTACTTCGATCAACCGGCGTGGGGCGCCATCCATCGCTACTTGCAGGCCCGGCAGATCCACGACGGTGCGGCGCAACGTCCACTGGCCGAGTTGCCCGTCTTTGCGCGGCATGACAAGCGTGCCGGTTCGAAAATCTTGCCGCTGACCACCATGAGCATTCAGAACACGATCCGCGATCTGGCGGACCGCGCCGATCTAGCCGCTAAAGGCATCACGCCCCACGCCTTACGCCACTACTTCGCCACCCGCATCTACCAGACCACCCACGATCTCGCCGTCACCCAAACCGCGCTGGGCCATTCCAGCCCCAACACCACACGCATCTACGCCAAACTTGAAGACGATGCCGTACGCAGCGCCCATCAACGCGCCTTCGGGCGCGGACAAGCTGAATCCACCGAAGAGAAACTCCCCCCAAACAAAGAAACAGAATGATCCGCAAAGGTTCAATTAAGTACACTGTAACGAGAGCGTACCATGACGAAGTATACAATTTTGCTCCCCCCGTCCGAAGGGAAAGCTGACGACGGCATGACCCGCCGCTCCTGGCCCCAAATTGCCGACGATCCCAAGCTTAACCGCTTTGCGGCACTGAATCCGCAGCGGCAGACCGTGATCCACGCGCTTCAACGCACCGTGACCGATCTCCCGCGTACGGATCTCGAAGCGCTCTTTGGCGTCAAAGACGAGGCCCTTGACGCCGCTCTTGCCGCCAACCGGAGCGTCCTCGGTGCGCCGTTGTTGCCCGCCATTGAGCGCTACACCGGCGTCATGTTCGATTTCCTCGACTACGCCGGTATGGACAGCAAAAGCCAACGTGCTTTCCGCTCGCACGCAATCCTCTTTAGCGGCCTTTGGGGATTGCTGCGCCCAGGCGACCTGATCCCCGATTACAAACTGAAGATCGACGCCACGTTGCCCGAAATTGGCGTCCTCACCAGCTTTTGGAAGCCCCACATCAGTGCCGTCCTCAACCCACTGCTCACCGGTCACGTCGTCTGGGATCTCCTACCCGGCGCGCACGCCCGCGCCTGGGACGGCAAAGCCGACGTCAAGGCGCGTTGGTCGATCAAATTCGTCGAGCGAGTCGAGAAAAAGGGCAAAGTCTCATACCGCACCGTCAGCCATTGGTCCAAAGCGCTGAAAGGTGCGCTTGTGCGCTACATCTGCGCCAACGGCACCACCCATCCACGTGCCTTTGCAGATTTTCAGCACCCGCAAGGCTATGTCTACGCGCCGGAGCAGGGTGAAGAGGATGAGATTGTCTTTGTGAAGGATGACAGTGCGTAGTGGGTAGTGGGTGGTGCGCGGTGCGTGGACCAGTCGAGCATGTGAACGTGTATTGATGAACATCGGGGTATTTGTAGTACAGGGAAACTCAACTTACCGAACATCAAAGCGCGGAGAGAGCATCCTCAGATGCGGTCGTATATGTGTGGACCGCATCTGAGGATGCTCTCTCCGCGCAAAACCCATTGATTCTATATACCCAACGCCCATCCGTGGGCGAATCATACCAATCCCCAGTCCCTACTCCCCAGGTCCCACACCCCCATCCCCCACCACCTCTTCAAAGGCCGCAATATCCGCCCGGATCACGTCCAGGCTGCTGCGCCAGAAATCGGGCGTCTGGATGTCGATGTTGAAGCGGGCGGCCAATTCTACCGCGGGGAACATGCCGGTGCTGGAGAGCAACGCGTCGTAATCGCCGCGGAAGGTGTCGGGATCGTCCTGGTAGCGGGCGTAGAGGCCCAGGGCAAAAAGCAGCCCAAACATGTACGGGAAGTTGTAGTAGGAGCGGCTAGTGCTGTAGTAGTGTCCTTTGGCGGCCCACATGAAAGGATGAAGCTGATCAGCGTCGAGACCATCGCCGTAGGTCTGCAACTGAGCGTCGCGCATGAGATCGCAGAACTCGGCCACCGAAAGCTCACGTGCCTTTCGTTTGGCAAAGACACTTTCCTCAAAGAGAAAACGGCTGGTAATGTCCACCACCACCTGGCAAGCGCCCTGAATCGACGCTTCGAGGATCAACAACCGCTCGTCGTCGTTCATCTGTTGCAGCGCAGCGTTCTTGACGATGGTTTCACAGAAGATACTGGCCGTTTCGGCCAATGTCATGGGCGTGGCTTTTTGTGTCACCGTGCGGGGGGCCAGGTTCAGGTTGTGGTAGGCATGGCCCAATTCGTGGGCCAGGGTGCGCACCGCCGAAAAGTCGCTTTTGAAATTGGCCAGGATGCGCGATTCTTCACCGCGCAGACGCATACAGAACGCGCCGTCGCGCTTGCCAGGACGGGGTTCGGCGTCGATCCAGTTTTCGGTGAAGGCGCGCTCCGCCAGACCGCGCATCTTGTCAGAGTATGCACCGAACTGAGCCACAATAAACTCCATCCCCTCGCTATAGGCCCAGGCGTGGTTACTCTGGCCGATGGGTGCAAAGATGTCGTACCACGCCAGCTTTTCCAACTTCAACACACGCGCCTTGGCCCGCAAGTAGCGTCGAAAATCGGGGAAGGACTCACGCGCCGCCGTCAACATAGCATCCAACGATGCCTGATCGATGTTGTTGTGGAAGAGCGCCACCGCCAGCGGTGAGGACCAGCCCCGCCGTTGCACCAGTGCGTTGACCTCGCCCTTGATCCCATTTAACGACGCCGCCAACGGCACACTCGCCGCGTCCCACGCCGCCAACTCGGCTTCGTAGCCTGCCCGCCGCACCGCCCGATCGCGGTGATAGGCCAGGTTACGCGCTGCGCTCATGGGCATTGTCTTTTCGCCGCCAGGCAGTGAAACTGTTACATCCAATTGCGACGAGAAATTGTTGTAAAGTTTGCTCCAGGCGCTGCCGCCGGTTGGCCCCAATTCGGCCAGCAATTCTTCTTCGGGCGGCGTCAGCAGATGTTCGGCCTCGATATGAGCTTTGCGCAAGGCGTATTCATGATCCGCCGCCACTGCCGAGCGGGCAACTAAGGTCTCCACAGGCTGAGAGGAGAGCCAGGCTGTAATGCGTGAGCCCAACTTGCTCAGCCGCACCCCCTGCATCTGGAGTTGGCTCATCTTGGCTTGTGCCAATGTGTCGCGCGAGTTTGTACTTACAAAGCTCGAAATGTACGCGCCCAACTCGTTCACCTCGTCCATCGTTTGGTCGAGGAGAGCCGTCACCTGCTCAAACTTTGTCACATCGGTGTCGCTAAGCGCGCTGGGTAGAATCGGCGTAGAGGGACCAATGCCATTTTCATCGAAAAACTGTTGTAAGCTGTCAATCGCGGCCACCGCACTGCGGAAACCCTCTTCAAATTCCGGCGAATCCAAACCCGGATAGACGACACTCATATCCCAATGTGGTAGCGTCTCTACCCCAATCGCCTTGGCTGTACCCACGTTACTTTGTGTCATTCGTTGCCCCTTTGCTGCGGAGAATCGATTTTTGGAGTATACCGCACGCTAAGAAGGTGCGCCAACAAATGAGAGCCACCATAAAACTTCGTAAGCATCGCCGTTCAATCCAAAAAGTTCAGCAAAGGCCGGCTCCGTCTTAGCGCCGAATGCTTTGCGCCGCCGAATCTCCTGCACCGCGTCAGCACCCCCGTGCGCCAACAACCGCTCTTCCACCACCAGATGACGGTAGCCATACTGCACCAACACCGGCTGTGGTTGGGCGAAAATCTGCACATCCACGCCGGCGCAGGAGAAATCAACAAGCACACTGGGGACGCCGCGAACTTCTTTCTCTTTTAGGAAAAATTTGGGCATCGCCGCGTAGAGGACGCGAACCTTCTGGGCAAAGTCGGCGAGGTTGGGGGCAAAACAAGCGACATCGAGATCGCTGCGCACCGTCTCGATCCCCAGGGGGATGGTGCCGATCAAGGTCGGTGTAAAGTCGGCCAGATTTTCCAGCAACGTCGACGTCTCCAGCGCGTGGACGGCGGCGCGCCCGCGTTCGCTGTTCACGTCCACCAGCGCCTGCACACGCTGCCAGCGGACAGCCTCACCCGGCGGCACCACGAAGGGATCGTTCTCTTCGCCGCGGTAAACCCAGGCACTGCCCGCGACGCTTTCGCCGCGCAAGCAGGCCAGTATCGGCTCGCGCATAGAGCGGTAAGGCAGCGCCATCAACTGCGCCACGGCCGCGTCGAGCGCAAAGAAAGCCGCCTCGTGTACCAGCCCATCTGGATCAGCGAAAGTAAACTCGCCTGTCCACGCCTCAATTTCGTAGATCAGCGCCGTGGTCCGCACGGTTGGGCTGTGCTCCACCCAGGCCACATAAGCCAACGGGCCGACCGTCTGCACGATCAGCCCGCATTCTTCCTTCACCTCACGCGCCAAGGCAATTTCAAGTGATTCATTCGCCTCTACCACACCGCCGGGGATCGCCCAATACGGCGCGACGTCGTTGCGTCCTTGCTGGCGGATCAGCAGGATCTCGTCCTCGCGCCGGATTAGCGCAGCCACCACAAATGTATGGCGAATTCCCGAACCTGCCACCTGCAAAGCTGCAACTTGCCCTGCCCCTTTTGCCTTTTGCACTTTGCCTTTTGCCTTTTGCCTTCTCTAGCTCAAAATCGCCTTCACGGCCGCCGCCACCGCTTCGCCCAACTTGCGGTGTTCCTCGGCCTCGAAGTGGATGCCGTCGAGTTCGCTAGAGACGATCAAGTCCCCGGCGTTGAGGAAGGCGCAGCCCTTTTCGTGTGCAATCTGTTCGTAATATTGGCCGAAAAGCTTCGATTTGGCTTCGGCGTCGGCGAACATTTCGGCAAAGCCGCTCAATTTTGTCACCGGCGGCGGTGCAATCAAGAGCACCTGCGGCGGCGCACCTTTGATGCCACAGTCGCTCTTCTTTACGATGTCCACCAGTACGCCGGCCCCACGCGCAATGTCTGAGGCAGGGACGGAGAAACGCATTTTGAGATCGTTGGTACCCAGCATAATCACCACCAGATCGAGCGGCTTGTGTGAAGCCAGGCAGGGCGGCAGGTAGACGCTGCCGTTCTTGTGCCCCTCAATGGGATCGTCCCACACAGTGGTGCGCCCGCCCAGCCCCTCGGGGATGACGAGATAGTCTTCGCCCAGCCGCCGTTGCAGCACCGTCGCCCAGCGCTGCTCGTAGGGGAAACGTCCTCTGCCCGAAGGATCGGATCCCCAGGTGTTCGAATCTCCGTAACACAGAATTGTTTTCATAGACACCGTCGTTTTTGAGTGAGGAGATGGGTACCGCAAATGTACAAAAGACGCAGAGAAGAGAGAAGAAGAGGGACACAGATTTAACAGATTTACACGGATTTCAGAAGATTTATATCTGTGTAAATCGGTGCAATCTGTGTTCAGTCTTCAGCATCCTGAGTTTCCTGCAATCCGTGTCCTCTGCTTTGCATCCTTTACACCTTTGCGGTAAATCTTCTTTGGTAAGTCTGTCATTTTTCACTTCGATTGTACAAAACCGAGAGGTAGAGACCAAATGGGTACAATTTCAACCGAAACCGAAGTTGCAACCGACGCCTACGCCGCTGCGCTAGAGTATCACAAGCGTCGCTGTGTCACCGACGCCGGCCGCGCCTACAAGGACGCGCTCACCCAATCGCCGCCCCGCACGCCCACCGAAGACGAGATCGAACTGATCCTACGCCATACGCCGCGTGTCTTCACCACGCCCAGCGAGCCGCTGCCGCTCAAAGACTTTGCCGCCATCCTCCACCCACAACTGCCATTGATCGGCTATCACTTCTTCTGGGAAGACGACATCGACTTTCCCCTCGACCGCGATCCCTGCGATCACGAGGTGATCTGGGTGCAGTTGGACGAAAACCGCAACGATGTCGTCAACGTCTACACCTACTACCACAGCCATGTCCTCTCGTTCCCCGCCGCCGCGGAAGACGCACGCCGCCACGGCGGACGTCCACGCATTGAGGTGCAATGGGGCAAACATGGTTCCATGCCGCTGGGCTGGCAAGAGATCGGCGATGGCGCGGTGCTGGCCGATATGCAGCGCACCTACAAACGCTTGCACACCGCAGGCGCCCGCGACGCCGGTCATCCCCTGGCGCGCAATTGGCCCACCCACTTCACCGGCTCGTGGGAAGAGTTCGTCGACTTCTCACACGAAGTCGATCCCCGCGATTGGCTGCGCGCCAACCAGATGATCCTGGTGGGCGAACTGGCCAACGCCGTCATCTTCTGGTACTTCTTGCGCTACAATTTCTGCCCCAAGTACAGTTGGCCGGATTTGGAACGTCCTGGTGGGTGGGTGTGGTGAGGATAGCAGGGAGCAGGTAGCAGATAGCAGGTAGCAGTTAGCAGTTAGCAGTTAGATGTCGCCTATCAGCACATTTTAGTAAAAAATCGACGTTCTAGCTCTGGAAAATGCTCGAAAAACGAAACGAGATGCTGATGTACGACTGCTAACTGCTACCTGCTACCTGCTATCTGCTAACTCCCAATACGGCACAAATCCGTAATACCACGCCAACAGCAGCGCCAGGCGTAGACCGGGCCAGCCGTCGCGCCAGCCGCCCAGGGAGAGGAGACGGCGGCGGAATTCGCGCAGCGGTTGGAGGACAAAGTTGTGTGGGCGTGGACGGATGCCGCGCCCGGCCAGGATTTTTGCTTCGTAGCGGGCGTAGCGGCGCTGTTTGGCGTGAAATTGTGTCCACGAGGCGTAGTTGTAGTGGATCAGCGGTGCTTGCAAGTAACCGGCATCGCCTTCCAATTCTACGATTTCGTGGACCTCGCGGGTAAGGTCATAGCGGGCGTGGCTGCGGCGGAGCAGACGCAGTTGGTAATCAGGGCTGAAGCCGCCATGACGGATTTCGTTGCCCACAATGAAGTTGCGGCGGGGGATCCAGAAGCCGGCGAATTGGGGATTGTGAATTGCGGATTGAACTTCGGCGGCGAGTTCGGGTGTGGCGCGTTCGTCGGCGTCGATGAAGAGGATCCACTCGGCGTTGATCGAGTCGAGCACCGCCTGCCGCTGCCGGGCATAATCATCAAAAGGACGTTCCACCACCAGCGCACCCGCCGCCCGCGCCCGATCCTGCGTGCCGTCATTGCTGCCCGAATCCCAGACCACGACAGCATCGGTCCACGCGCGGAGGCTGGCAACGCAGTCGCCCACATGATGCGCTTCATTTTTGGTAAGAATAACGGCAACAAAAAACATAGAATTTTCGATTTGCGATTGACGATTATCGGGGTAAGGATGTGAGTCGTTTTCCGGGAAGGTGCCTTGTCAAGTAAGGGCTTCCAGAAACTCGCTCAGATTGTCTGTACGACAATCGTAAATCGCAAATCGTCAATCGTCAATCATCCGCGGATCCAGGCGCGCCAGCGTGGACGATGCTGTGCCAGGTTGATCCGCTTGATCGCCAGGAGCGCGCTAAAGAGGATCAACCCGCCGCCGAGCCAGGTGGTGAGCGAGAGGCGTTCGTGCAAGAAGAGGATCGACCAGATCACGGCCAACAGGATTTCGACGGGGTTCAACATCGACATCTGCCCACTGCCGATGTACGAGACGGCAGTGTACATGGCCCAGCGCGCCAGGAAGGTGCTGAGCACGCCCAACACCACAATCGCCGCCCAGCTACCGGCGCTAATCGGCGTCCACGGCAAGCCTTGCAGCGACCAGCCGACGGCGACGGTGATCAACATGCCCAGGTTGGTAAAGAAGGTGATGGAGCGAGCATCGGTGTCTTTAAGATACCACTGCACCACCACCAATTGCGACGAAAACATAGAGACGGCCAGCAGCGCCATGCCCACACCCAACAGATCGACGTTGCCGCCAGGACCAATCAGTAGGTAGACGCCAAGCAGCGCCAGCACCACACGCACAACATGGCGGCGGGTAAGCTTTTCGCCGCGCATGGCCAGCATCGAAAGCACCAGGATCGGGCTGATCGAAATCAACATCACCGTGATCGACGCATCCAACCGGGTCAGCGCCCAAAAGTAGAGGATCATGCCCAGGCCGTTGAGCAGCCCGGTGGAAACGGAAATCGCTATATCCCGAAATCGAGGACGTAGCATCGACGGCGACGTCACCTGGAGCGTGCCCCAGTGCAGCGACGTGGCAATGATCATGCGCACGGCGATTACGCCAACCGGTGCTGCGCCTTCGAGGATCAGTCCTCGGGCGATGGGTGTGGCAAGGCTGAAGCAGAAAATTGCCGAAATCGCCAACACCCAGCCAAAGGTCATTGGTGACATCTTAAGCCCAAATGGCACAACATTGGGCGACGAAGGGATGGCGGCTACGACGGGCGGATTTTTCATAACCTCAATGTCCTTAGCACAACGAAAGACTGCTCATCGATGAGCAGCCTTTACAAAACGCGTTCCCGAATGAGATGAAAAACGTAATCCAAAACCGGTACAGTATTTGATTTGCAAGCGAAAGCGATTGCGGGGTGAACTGTCTACAAGATCGTAGCGCAACTTAGGCCAATCAGGCAACTGCGCGAATCGCTGGTTTATTTCCGCCTTTGTGGGAACAGTGCCACAAACTTGAATTACACCCAATCGCTGAACTAGATCGTTTCCTCGTTTTCAAGGTAGAAGGTCTCATGGCTCTCTATCGCCAGCAGACACGGCACCAGACGACGCCCCGCGCGGCGACCTAACTGTGTGCGTGCGTCGTCGGTGGAAAAGAAGCGGAATTCGCTCAACTCGGCCGGCGGCAGGTGGATCTGCCCGATCTCTTCTGCGCTTAACGCACCGCCCAAAAAGACGAAATGCAGCGCTTCGGTGTGATCTTTGCCTTCGGCGGTGTAGCTGACGCAGAGCAGCCGTTCGGGCGCGCGGTCAAGCCCGAGTTCTTCTTTTACCTCGCGGATGCAGCCATGTCGCGGCGATTCACTTTCTTCAATCACGCCGCCGGGGATCTGCCAATGCGATTTGTACGTCGGCTTCACCAGCAGCAAGTCGCCCGCTTCGTTGAAAAAGAGCGCCCCGGCGGACATACGTTTGCGCGGCAATGTCTTTTGCCAGTTTTTCTCTGAACTGGCCGTTTTGCTCTTGCCCATCATCACCCGTGTTTTAAAATTTGTTGATACGTAGACAATTCATCGCCCAGAGCCGTGCCGCTGATCTGGCCGCGTGCAAAACGTCGCCGCGCCAGCCACCCGCGCGTAGACAGGCCCACCTGCACCGACGCCCGCACCGCCAGGACATACCCGCGCGGGTAACGATCCGTATGCTTGCGGTAAAACCGGAAGCGGCTGCGCCAAAGCCGTTCCACTGTCACCCAGGGCACCTGCTTACTGCTCTGCCCTTCGTGGTGAATCACGCTCGCCGACGGCACCGCGTAGACCGTCCACCCTGCTTGTTGCAGACGCAGGCACCAGTCCATTTCTTCGCAGTACATAAAATACCCGTCATCCAGGACCCCCACCTGCCGGATCGCCTCGACGCGTACCATCAGCGCCGCACCCAGCACAAAATCTATCGGGAAGGGTTGCGTCCCCTGCCAGAGGGATTGGGCATAGCGTCCATTGAGTTCACTGTTGAGCAGCCGCGGCAAAAAGCGGCGCAAAACTGGCACTTCGGCCAGCGGCAGCACGTCCAACGCCACCTGCGCCAAAGTCGGGAAACGAAATGCGCCATGTTGAAACTGTCCACTGCCGTAGCGTAGCTGCGCGCCACACGCCCCCGCCCGTGGACGCTCAAGCAGACAGCGCACCATCCGCCCCAGGGCATCGTCTACGATCTCGGTGTCGGGGTTGAGCAAAAGGACGAAATCGGGGGGTAGGGGATTGGGGACTGGGGATTGCACCGCTCCTCGCAATTCGCCCCTCGCAATTCGCAATTCTGCAAGCGCCAAGTTATTACCACCCGTAAACCCCAGATTTTTCTCCGAGGCCATCAGCTTCACTTGCGGAAACTCTGCCGCCACCATTGCGGCGCTGCCGTCGTGGCTGGCGTTGTCTACCACGATCACGTCCACGTGCAACCAATCCGCGCTGTGTGTCGCAGACGCAAAAACGCTGCGCAAACAATCGCGCAGCAAGTCTCGGACATTGTACGAAACGATGATGACACCAAGTCGAGTCATGAGCTACTTATGCAAAACAAATGAACTCAAATCGGAAACAGGGCAATGATATCCCATCTCCATCATTCTGTGCAGTCACAAGTTGGCATCCTCAAGGGAGCAAATATCGTAGTCAATTGCTAACACCAAACAGCCCAACGTGCCAGAGATAGCAATCCCTCTTCGCCGTGCTTCTTTTCGGGCTGCCATGTCATCGCTCAAGAATAGCCATTTCCGTATTCCCGCAATAGCCAGGCACGAACTTTCGCCGCGAATGACCAACACGTAAACCACTCTAAACCCATTCACATCCCCAACGATCACGGCACCCCAACATCCACCACAATCCGGTCGATGTAGTTGTTGGCCACGTTCACAAACTCGTGGATCAACCCGCCCCACCAGAAATTGGTGCCCACTGGCGGTTTCTCGTCGATGATGATACAGCCGCTCACCTGCCCCGAATTGCCGGGGAGCAGATACCACTGTTCCCGCCCATCGATGACACGACGCTCTAGATCTTCCTGGCGGCCCACCGCCCAGCGGAAGGGAAAGTCTACGCCGGTGGTGTCGAAGTTGACGCCGAAGCGCCACACACCTGCCTGCTGGAACCATTCCTCGTTGCCGTCGGCGGCCAGTGTGTTGTAATTTTCGCTGAAGCGATACTCCTGCCCCGGCCAAGGACCGGTGGTGCGGATGGGCACCGTGCCTTCGTTGGTGACCACGGCGCTGAAGCAGAGTTTCTGGCCTAGCGGCACGCCCACCACTCGGTTCACCTCACCCAGCCAATCAATCTCGCCCTGAGCCACGTCGGCACGCGGCTTGCCACCCTCTTCGATGGTCAACTCACTGGTGACACGCACGCGGTTCCCTGCCAGATCGCGCGCTTCGCCCACGATCTCGTAGGTGCCGTCGGGCGGTGGCTCGGCGTTTAGGTCCACGCCGCCCTCGTAACGGTACTCGTGGTAGCCCTGTTCGTTGGGCCTTACCACATTGGGCTCTTGCGCAATGAAATAACGCAGTGCCGGATCTTCGGGGTGGGTGAGGTAGATCTGCACCGTGTCCACATCTTTGGTCAGGTAGTAGCTGATGCTCACCCAATCGTCACGAAGACCATCCTGATTGGGGCGAAAGGTCTGCGGCACCACGGCGAAGTTGTGGAGTTCGGGGATCTCGGTCATGCCGTCGCTCAGTGCAATCGTCCCCTCGGCGGTGACCGTGTTGCCGTTGTCCTCCAGCGCTTCAACCACCCAGCGGTAGTCACCGTCGGCGAGGACGCGGCTCAGGATCTCGGCTCGGCCACCGGGGATCTCGATCACCTCGGTATTGTCCACCACCCCGCCCCAGAGGACGCTGTAATCGCCCGGCGAACGCCGTTCCCCGTTGCGAAAGTAGAAACGCTCGCCCGCCTCGTTCTCAAAGTAGATGCTCACATCGGCGGAGCGGCGCAAGCTGTAGCGGATCTCGGTGGCGTCGGTGGCGCCGTCGGCGTTGGGCGTAATAGCGTCAGGCTGCACCTGCACGTTGTACAACAGCGCGCCGAACCCCGGATCGAGCCGCCCACACGCGGCCAATAAAGTCATCATCAACAGCAGCAGCATCAGCGGTATCCAGCGCAAAAAGGTCTTTTTCATAGTCGATTAGTCTAACAGAGCTTGAAGTTGTCGCCCAAACAAAATGGTGCGTAGTGCGTGGTGCGTGTACCGATGGGGGTACTGAGCGCGTTATTGGGAAACTTGGATTGTGCCAAGATCCAGGGCGTCGTTGCTGTCGTTCAGGCGAAGACGGGGCAGACCCGTGGCGTTGGCATCGTAGACGGCGACGATCAGCCGGTAGGTCCCCGGCGTGTCGGGAGCGGAAAGCAGAAACGGCTGCGTCACCACCTCCCCTGCCACCCACGTCGACGACCTGCTCGGCAAAACCGCGTCGGCCTGCGCCACAGGACGGCCGTCCTCGCCGATCCATTGCACTGTCACCGAAAGATCGGCGTTCGTTGGTCCACTTGCCTGCCAAACCAGGGTGAGCGGCAGCGATTCCTCAGTCGTCACGGTAGAAGGGAACGGCGTCACCAAACCCGGCAACGAAAGCTGTCCACCAAACGCTGCGCCCACTGTCA
Organism: bacterium; assembly: GCA_016124945.1. Classification (GTDB taxonomy): domain Bacteria; phylum Chloroflexota; class Anaerolineae; order Caldilineales; family Caldilineaceae; genus RI-153. Next base: position 41,465 of record WGMT01000054.1, read on the forward strand.
CCGCCAGTTCGGGCACCACGAACGATCTTTCGTCCAGTTCAATGGTGATGGGCAGGAAAAGTGAGGAAATCCCACCGTCGGCCAATGAGATCGCCAGTCGGTAGTCGCCTGGTTCAAGCCCCTGGGGGGATGGGATTGGATAGATCCCGCGCATTGGCCACTGGTCGGTCCACGAGACGGTCGGGAATCCCGGCGCAACGTCGAATCTGTCTTCGGCCAGCGACTGCCCATTTCGTTGCCAATTGACAACCAAGGTGTGCCCGGCCAGCGATTGGTCCGTCCACCAGCGCACGTTGAGTTGGCTCGGTTGTGTGATCACGGCGTCGGCGAAGATTCCCGGTGCAAGCTCGGGCCACGAAGTCGGGTTTTCGCCGATTACCGAAATTGTGGGGCGCGGCAAGGTCACATCCAGCGTAATGCGCTTGCCCTGCGGCGTCCCATCCCCGGCGAGGACGTCCACCCCTGCGGCATCGCCGGTCGGGTCGTAAACGCCCAGGTACAGGCGGTAGTTCCCCGGCATCGCAGCATCGCCCGCCCAATCTAGCGCGGCGATGCGCCCCACCGTCACCTGGCCGGGCTGCCAACGGAAGGAGGGGTAGTCGTAGCCGGTAAGGCGCTGATCCATGAGATCGGCGTAGGGAAGGTTGGTTGTGGTGACGGTTTCGCCGGAAAGAAGGAGATCGATTGACGATTGACGATTGATGATTGACGATTGCAGAGGTTGCCGCCAGTAGAGAAAGAGTGTGCCATTGGGATCTACGGTGTGGCCGAGGAGTTCGACGGTGTTGCCGAAGTTGATGGCGGTAGGGTGCGCGATGGGCGGTTCGGCGCTGATCTGCGACGGGTCCACGGCGAAGCGGCGCAGGTTGATCCCCCAAAATTGGGCGTCGATGGGCGTTTCCTCGCCGCCGCGGGCGAGTTGTAGCGGCGTCACCTGCATGGGATCGATGACGTCGTCTTGCCAGCCTACCAGCCAGGCGGCGGCGTTGTCCTCAAGCCCACGGCGCAGGGGATCGACGGTATTGGCGAAATCCAACACCGCGTCCACGTCGAGGATCTCAATCTCAGGCAGGCGGATTGTCTCGATGTCAGACGCGTAATAGTCCCAGATCGGCCAGGCGTGTCCGCTCACCAGCACCACGGCTTCGTCCGGTTGGCGCTGATCGCGCACATAGGCCGTCAACTCGCGCCATTGGTCCTTGGTGAAGGCGGGGTTGGTGAACCAATTGATGTTGGCGTAGAGGAAGCCAGCAATGAGGATGGCGTGGGGGATTAGGGATTGGGGACTGGGGATTGGGGATTGGGGATCGTGTTGAGGACGTTGACGGAATCTCCAATGGATCCCTGTTAATCCTGCGCTCCACAACACGATCAACCCCGGCAGCGCCAACATGACGTAGCGCGGGTTGAACTTGGGCGTCAACGAGGCGAGGGCGAGCACGGCGACGATGGGGAGGAGGAGGTAGAGTGATGAATAAAGAAGGATGAAGGTGGGGGATTGCGGATTGCGAGGGGCGAGGGGCGCGGCGGCGTCGTTATCGGCCAACCGCCAACTGCTAACTGCTATCTGCCACCTGCCACCTGCCGCCTGCCACAGCGCCAGCGCTGTCACCGCGGCGTAGAGCCAGAGCCATGGCGTCGCCGCGCTCTCTAGCACTGTTTCGCCCAGGGTGAAGCGGATGGCGATGTCGTGCAGCGCTTCGCCTAGTTTGAACGTGCCGGCCCAGTAGCTCGTGTCCACGCGCAGACGGGTGACGAGTACGCCGATCCACGGCGCGAAGAGGAGGACGACGGCGGTGTTGGCGAGGAGGAAGGGGCGGATTGCGGATAGCGGATTGCGAATTACGGATTGCGGATTGCGGATAAAGATCGTGTATTGGCTTAAGAAGGCGAGGTTTAGGGCCGCCAAAAGGAAGACGGCGAAATAGTGTGTATAGAGTGACGCCGTTGCCGCCAGGACATACCCAATCCAGAGCCATCCGCCCCGCCGAGACGACTCGCCATTCGCCATTCGCAATCCGCAATCCGCAGCCACCACCCCCAACACCACCAACATCGAATACATACGCGCTTCCTGGCTGTAGTAGAGCAGCAGCGGATGCAACGCCGTGATTAGCGCAGCCGTCAGCGCGGCGGATCGGCGGCCGGTCAGCGCGTAGGTCAACGCCGCCAACAAGGGGACCAGCAGCGTACCAAACGCGGCGGAGACAAAGCGCAGGCTCCACTCGCTCCACCCGGCCACCTGCCCCCAGGCGGAGACGACCAAATAGTAGAGCGGCGGCTGAATATCATCCGCCGTCCAGCGGATCAGGGTAAGGGGGTCATATTGCGCCACCACCGCGGTGACGCCTTCATCGTACCAGAGGCTTTGCGCGTCCAATGCGGTGAGGCGGAGGGCGAAGGCGAGGAGGAGGATGAGGATTAGCGTGCCGGCGTAAAAGCGAGATTCAGCAGACTTTCTCGTCATTCGAATATTCCGTTACGCTGACGTATTCACGCGTATCAACTGACTTGACAGTTGCATACTTAGCAGATGATCGTGGATTCTTCTTGCTTGACCAGCAAAATCCTGGTCGAAAGTGCAAACAATGATACCGGCGTGTTCGCTTGATTCCAAGTGCAGACGCATGAAATGCCGTCGATTTGTGGTAAGTATGGCTCTCCCCAGTTGAGTGGCAATCAACAAAACATTATCGTCTGGCAGCCGTTGGTTTGCATATCCGTCGTCTTGAATGGTCAACACATCGTGACCTAGCCGACGAAGCTTCTCAACTACGGGATGTGGAAAATTCTCGTCGGCATACAACTTCGCCATGACTACGCGGCCTCATTTTGCATAATCTGCTGATCAATTTCGTCCTGATGCGCTCGATAATACGCCCATGCGTTTGCTAAATCGAGCGCCGTGAGGGACGGAAAACTTTCCAAGATTTTTGATTCGCTCGTTCCTAGCTTACGCGCCTGAACTAGCAACCAGACAGGAATCCTTGTGCGCACAATGCAAGCATCGCCGCCAATGACGCCTGGGGTAGACTCGATGCCAGGATAAGCACCTCCCAGATCCTGGGCAATCCACTGAAGAAGCTGTGCTTTTTCGCTTGGACTCATCCCAGGTATTAGATCGCGAACTTGGTCAAGAATCGTCATTTCTCACCTCATCTATAAACCTACAGCAAACATGCTCATTGGGCGTTTGGTAGATTCCTGCAATTCAGCGAACTCCTCATCCATGAAAGGAGGCAGCAACTTTAGCGCCTTTACAACGAGGGCAGCGCGGCGCTTTCTTTGTGCCGATGTATCATCCTCCGGAGAACCGAGCGACTGGAGTTCATTTTCTATCTTTTTTAACTCTGTCTCGGCTGCTTCGTCATTGATCTCCGAACTGAACTCCACAGCAACCGACTGCCGCAGCCTCGGATCGACGTTTGCCGGCAGCGGCTCTGGCAGGTAGACAACACCGTTTTCGTATACCCCGTTAACCTTTGTGTCCATCTTCTGCTCCAAAATTCAACCGCTCTTACACAAAAGCACATCCTGAACAATCCCTCGTTTTTTAGAAGTCGGTAAACCCATTATACCAGACAACCAATCCCCTCATCTAGGCTGACTCGCACAGGCCGCGGGGATCAACGCGCACGCCTGATCGGGGACGAGCGGCGGCAGGATCGTCACCCGCCCCAGCGATAGCTCGTTGCCCACAGGACGCCCCCCGGCATCGAAGACGTCGATCCGCTCGCCCGTGGACGGGTCGAACAGCCCGATCACCACTTCGGCCTCTCCCAGCGCGCCCACCGGCACGTGGATCTGCCGCCAATCGAGGATCGACGCGCCTAACGGGGGCGTCATAAAGAAGCGCGGATACCCATCCCGTTGGGCGATGGTTTGCCCGTCCTGGCGCAGATGCACGAAGGGGACGTAGCGTTCGAGCAGCGCCGGATCCTCGATCTGCCACGTCAGGCGTAGATCGAGCATGCCGCCGGCTGCAAGATCTGTGGGTAGTATTGCCGTCACCTGGGCGGCGCGCTCTGCGCCGAACGAACCGCGGACGCCGCCTTGGGCCAAAGACAGATCCACCGTCGCCGTAGAAAGCATCGCCAGTGTGTCGTCATCCTGGCGCTGGAAGGCGGCCACCGTTGCCAGCGTCGCGGTCTCGTCCACGAGGACGGCGTTGGGGTTGTCCGCCACCGGCAGCCGATCCGCCGCGGCCGTCGCATCCGGCCCGTGGACAGCACCCACCGTCACCCCCCAAACCCGCGGCAAGAAATGCCACAGCGACTGGATGCGCACCACGTCGCCCGCTTGCCAGCGTTCGGGCGGGTACCAGACCAGCGCAGGCGGGCTGATCTCGCCGAAGCTGTGCAGCCGATCCCCGTCGGGCGTGCGAATCTCCATCCACGGCCGCACCGCGCCGGGGACAAAATCATCGTTCGCCTGCCAGATCGTCGTCACCTTGGTCTGCCGCCAGCGCGGCCAATCTTCGAGTTCCACGCCGAGGAGGGTGAGGGGGCCGAAGGAGAGTGGGTTGGGGATTGCGAATTGCGAATTGCAAATTGCGAGGGGCGACTCTGTCCCCAGTCCCCAGTCCCCAGTCCCTGATCCCCGAGCTCTGGCGAAATCGTAAAACGCAGCCGGAATCTCCTTCTCCCCGCCGCCCCGCTGCATCAACAAAAAGCCGTCGGCGGCGTCGACGATGCCCCAGTCGCGGGTGAGCATACGCTCGACCATTGCTTTGAGATCGCCGGGGGCCATGTCGGTGTTGGTGGTCACATCGAGCAGCGCCCAATTGGCCACTTCGTTGGGCTCCACGCCCCAGGGGAATTGATAGACGTAGCGCCGGTGGCTGACATGGGGATGGACTGCCGCTGTGGCGCTCACCGCTGCGTCCGCGGGGATCTGATCCACGAAGCGGGGCAGCAGGCGATGATGCTCGGTAATAGGCGTTGGGCTGTAGCGCCCCCCGCCAGGGCCGAGCCCGGCGTCGATGTAGTGCCACCCACTCCAGGCCAGCAGCCAGATCACCAATGCCCAGGTCAACAGCGGGCGTAGGGTTGTGGCTGCGTTGGTAAAGATGGAGACAAGCGCCATCATCGGCGCGCTGTTGGCGGGCATGTGCTGGAATGATCCTGAACGTCCACTACTGCGCCGGGCCAGGAAGCGCCACAGGCGTGCCGTCCCATACGCGGCGGCGACGGCGAAGTAGGGGATCAGCGGCGCACTGTAGTGGAATTCACCGTAGTACTGCGCCGGGAAGGCGCTCAACTGGTTCGCCAGCAAAATGGGCAGGCAGAGCAGCAGGATCTCCGGCGCTAAGAGGCAGAGAAAACCGAAGACGAGTACCAATCCCCAAAAATAGTCGGCCCGCGCCGGTTCCGTGGCAATCTGCCACACCAACTGCGGCTGCGTGAAGAAGCTGCGCACAATGTCCAGCGGCGAACCGCCCAGCGCCCCATACCGCTGAAAATAGGTGCTCTCGGCCACGTCGTACACCTGCACCGCATGCGCGGGGACGATGACGAAGGTGGCCACGTAGAACCAGATCAGGGAGAGGATCGTTACGCCGGCGGCGAGGGTTAGTGATTGGGGATTGGTGATTGGTGAGTGGGGACTGGGTGATTGGCCATCTCTAGCTGCTATCTGCCAACGGCTAACTGCTATCCGCCACATCGCCCACGCGCCTAAGCCGGCCCCGAGCAGAGCTGCTTCTTCTTTGACGGATGTCACCAGCAGGGCGGCGACGGTGAATTGCCACCAGCGGCGGCGTTCCACTGCCCAGAAGGCCCACAGGATCAGGGGAGCCGAAAGCGGGATGGCGTGGAATTCGGTGAGCAGCGCGGCCTGGAGTTGGGGAGCGAGCAGGTAGGCCAGCGCCAACGCCAACGCCAATGGACGCGTCAACTGTTCCACGGGATCTCGCTGCCAGATGCGGCCGCGATCTACCGGTGACAGCAACTGGTTCAGTTTTTCCAGCGCCAGGGCGTAGAGGGGAAAGGCCCCCACCGCCGCCATCACCACCTGCAAAAGCAGCAGCGCCCGCACGTCGTTCCACACCCAGAAGATCGGGCTGATCAGCGCGAAGATCGGTTCCACGTGATCGGTGAGGCGAGAGGCAACGATATCGGTGTTCACTGCCTCTACAAATCGGCCGCGGCTCGTATTCCAGATCGCCTGATCCATCTGGCCCAGATCGGCTTTGTGGGTGCGCATGCCGTTGTGCAGATCAAAGGCTAGATTGGCAAAGATCACCACGTAAAACAGCACCGCCGCGCTCAGCAGCAGCCGGTACGGGTCCGCGAGCAGATTGGCGATGGAGAAACGGCGTACACGAAGGGTCATGATGGCTCTCTAGATAATGCGTAACTCGTGAGGAGTTAGACACCCCTTTGGGGTGGAAATGAAAGCACGTTAACAAGAGAAGACATGAAGGGGACTGTACAGTGGTTAAGCGACAAAACAAAACCATGAACAGGAGGCCCTTCATGTCCACAACAACCATAGCATC
>WGMT01000055.1 GCA_016124945.1 bacterium
ATGGTTGTTGTGGACATGAAGGGCCTCCTGTTCATGGTTTTGTTTTGTCGCTTAACCACTGTACAGTCCCCTTCATGTCTTCTCTTGTTAACGTGCTTTCATTTCCACCCCAAAGGGGTGTCTAACTCCTCACGCATTACGCATTACGCATTACATTTCACCTCCCCACCATCGGCAAATAGATCGTCTCATTCATCGCTTCGGCCCACATCGTTGACCATCCCCCCACGTTGCCCACTCGGTCCACCCCACGCACGCGGACCTCGTCTACTTCGGCAGTGGCAAAGGTCGCTTCGGCGGCCAAGGGATCGACGAGCGTCTGCGGCTGCCAATCCCCTTCGTTGAGGCGCGTTTCCACTTCGTATGCTGCGATGCCCGAACGTGCATCCGTCCCCTGCCAGGACAGGGTGACGGTGGTTTCGTCCGCGCCGGTCATTGTCAACTGTACCGACGGCGCGCTGCTGTCGAGGCTGAAGTCGAAGAATTGGCTCACGCTGAAGTTGCCGGCCTTGTCTTCTGCCCAGTAGCGGACACGGTGATCTCCTTCACCTTCCACCGAGAATGGCTCGTCGTAGAGGACAAAGGGCTGATCATCGAGGACGTAGGCCAGGGCGTTGATGCCGCTGGTGGCGTCTTCGCCGCTTACTTCTACAAGGATCGGCCCACGTAGCCAGCCGTCTACCGCGGTGAGTGGGTTGCCCTCAAGATCAAGGGCTTGGATGGCAGGGACGGGGCGTGTGGTGTCGATGAGGAGTTGCCCTTCCTCACTGAATTGAACCTGCCCTAGTTGGTCGCCGACCTCGAAACGCACGATATGGGCACCATCCTCTACGTCGGACAATTGGACGCTAAGTTGCTGCGACGCCCACGGATCGGCGGGATTGTCAGCCGCGGCAACGTGGTTCTGGTCCCCCACATGCAGGCGACCACTGTCGACGGCAAGGCCGCTGCCCAGGTCTTGAACGGTGGCGGTGAGGGTGACGGGCAATTGTGTCTGCCATCCCTGCGGCCAGTCGACCGAAAGGAAACTGGGCGGCTGCTCGTCGATGACGCGAATGGTGCGGGTGACGGCTTCGCTGATGTTACCCGCTGTGTCAAAGCTGACAGCGCGGACGGTGGGCGTGTCTGTGCCGGTGGTAAGCGGCCAATCAAGGTTGCGCACGCCGCCGTTCAACAGGCGGTAGACCTGCACCCGGTCAAAAGCGAGATCGACGTTGCCGAACCATTGCACGCGGAATTCCAGCCCGGTGGGTGGCTCGAATAGGTGGAAATCGACGGCGATTTCGGTGTAGCCGCCTTCAAGTGGGAAGTCGCTGAGCCAGAGATCGCGTAGGCCCAGCCGCACTGTGCTGAAGCGGTCGGTAATGTCGAGCCGGGCCAGCGGACGGTGCAACTGCACGCTGTCGGTGATGGCGGCGGCGTTGCCGTCGATGCGCAGGCGGAAGAGGGCGCGGTAGGTGGCCCCGGCAGGAATGTTGTCGGCGTAGGGGCCGTACCAGAAACCGGGCGTCTGTATACCGGCCTGGGCCAGCCGCGCCGCGGATTGGTCGGCGACGGCGTCGCTGACTGTGTTGTCCATGCCTGCGGTGGCGGTGAAGGCTTCGGCCTGCCAGATCCAATCTTCGTTGCTCAGGCCACTGCGATCCCCGTCGGCGCTGGTCACCTGGATGGCGGCGCGGTGGATCTCGGCGCTTTCGGGTGCGGTCAACGTGGGTGGGGCGGGCGGCGTACGGTCCACTTGCACGGTGATGGCGTCCTGTTGGGTCTCGGAAATGACAAGGGTGAAGGTGATGGGCGTGGCTTCGTCTACGTTGAGCAGGTTGCGCCAGACGCCGTTGCGCCCTGTGAAGCGGACAGGCGTGGTGGCGGAGATGTCGATCTCGGTGGTCAGCGCCATGGCGGGGGCCAGCGTGTGCCAGCGGACGCCGCCGGGCGGCAGATAGCCGTTGGGTTCAAGCCCAAGCAGCGCGCCGAGTGGCTGTGCCGGATCGTAGACGTTTTGCAGGTAGACGCCGGTGTAGTAGTGACCGAGGATCTGCCGGTAGTTGTGACCAGCGTCGGCGCGGGCTTTGGCCCCCCACTGGCTGAGACCATAGCCGTGGCCGAAGAGTGTTTGGCCGATTTGGAAGAGATCAGGCACGCCGCGCAGGTAATTGACCGCCGGGTTGTCTTTGGTGGGGTGGCTGTTGCGGGCGCTGTACATGGCGATGATGGGCGCGTGGTTGGGATCGTCCTGGGCGGAGAGGTATTGGCCGGCGGTTTCGGCCACGGCCTGGTCGCTGCGCGCGAAACGGTTGTCGCACATCATCTGGAAGTTGGCCCAATCGGTGACGTCGTAGGGCTGCCTGCCGAATGCTTCGGGGGTGAAGGTCGGCCCCGTACGGATCTTGTACCAGGCGTAGGTGCGCGCCGCCACCGCCTGCGCCTTCAACGCCTCAATCGACCAGGATACGGGCGACTCGGCAGGCACCGAGCGCGCCACGTACTCTTCAAAGGGGACAACGTCGATCTGCCAGTCGGTCACACTGGGGTGGCGGCAGCCTTCTACGTTGTTGTTGGGGTGATGGGCCACGCGAATCGTTGCGGGATATTGCACAGGCCACTCACCAGGCGGGATGGTGTGTGGCGCGGGTGCAGGCACCGGTTCATAGGACGCCCGCCGCGTGGACAGATCGTACTGCCCACGCGCGGTGGTTGTCTCAAAACCCAGTTGGTGATCGTCCACCCAGCGCGGGGAATGACCGGGCAGTTGATCAACCAATTCGCCGTCGAGTGCGTAAATGTGGATTTGCGCCAGGTGCGCCGTCTCAGTGCCGGACGGGATCACATCCACGGCGAGGCGCTGACCGTTTGGGCTCAATTGAGGACGCCCCAGATGCATACCCTCGCCGCTAAGGACGGTGCGCCCGTCTATGACGAGCCGCGGCTGCGTGATGCTGCCGTCCACGCGCACGGTGGGTGGCAACGGGCGCGGCTCGGTGGGCGTACCGTGCTGTGCGAGGAGGGACGCCTGCGTCGAGAGTAGCAAAAGCAAGGAAAACGAGGCTGCCGTCAGCAGTGCAGCGAATAAACGGCCGCGTCCACTGTGAAGATTTCGCAAAAAAACAACCATTCAAACTCCTTAGGGTAGATGAACTCAGATGGCTGAACAGTGCCATCACTAAAATATCCAATAAACGTTGTTGTCCATCTTACCACGCTCATTTTGGTATAACATCGGGAATCCGAACGAAGCACGTTGCCGAAATTGAACGACACCGCCGTTGGCTTTCCTCTTGCCACGAGGGGGGGAACGGTTTACAATTTAGACGATGGAGAACGTACACTCACAATCGTCAACGGCGTTGACAAGCAACAACGCTGCGCAAACAGAATTGATTGGCCGAACATTAGGCGCTCAGATCCGGCGAAACCTGGTGATTGCGCTTAAAGGGACATTAGGCGCGGGCAAGACAACGTTGACGCGTGGATTGGCTGCCGGGCTGGGCATCGACACCCGTGTCACCAGCCCAACCTTCACGCTGATTCACGAGTATGTCGGCCCGCAGAACCGCAACCGCCTCTACCACATGGACACCTACCGCCTGGGCGACGACGTGGAGACGGTCCTCGCCGGCGCGGAGACGCTGGGATTGGAAGAGATCCTCGACGAAGTGGCCGAAGAGGCGAGCGACGGCGTCACCGTCCTTGTGATCGAGTGGGCCGATCGCCTCGCCCCGCTCCTACCCGCCGACCATCTCGAAATCCAAATCGAAGCTGTCGACGCCGAGCCGGAGCAACGCACGATTCGTCTCGTGGCGCATGGGGTGTACAGCGCAGAGGTAATGCGTAATCCGTATTACGCATTACGTATTCAATCCGTCCGCCCAACCTAACCAACACGTTTCCGCCGCTTTCTCACTGAGGATTTAATGCAGCCTGCCACCGCTTTGACCGCCGCCCAAGTCGCCCAGTGGATGACGAAAGACCCGTACACCTGTACCGCTGATGCATCCCTGGCCGACGCACGCGACATGATGACCGAGTACCGCTGTCGCCGTCTGCCGGTGGTGGATGAAAACGACGAGTTGATCGGCATCGTTAGCCTGGGCGATCTGCGCCAGGCTGCACCTTCGAGCATCACCAGTTTGAGCCTTTTTGAGGTCAACTATTTTTGGACGAAATTACAGGTCACCGAAGCGATGACACCTGAACCGATCACGGTTGTTCCTGACGACACGCTCAAACTGGCCTGTCAGCGCATGTTGGATTATAGGATTAGCGGTCTGCCTGTAGTCGAAGGCCGCAAAGTGGTGGGCATTCTCACCGAAACCGATATCCTGCGCTTTGTTGTTGGCCTGACCTAAGCGCAAAGCCAAAGGGAAAAGAGGATCTCATGCATCGTATCCCTGTGCGCGACATCATGCACGCCCCCGTGATCACCATTCACCCCGAAGCGCTGGTGGCCGACGCCGCCGAGTTGATGGACGAGAAGGTGTTGCGTCGGCTGCCCGTAGTCGATGAAGATGGGCTGCTGGTTGGGATTGTCACCGACGCCGATGTGCGCGAGGCCGAAGCCGCTGAGGGTAGCGTCAGCCAGCTTGAACCCGGCATCGAAGAGGAGTGGCTTGCCGTAGCCGATATCATGACGCGTGAAGTCGTCACCATCGAACCCGACGCTACCGTCGGCCAACTGGTGACGCTGATGATCCAACACAAAGTGGGTGGCATCCCGGTGGTGGAACCCGGCTCGCAAGCAACGAAGAAACTGCGCCTTGTTGGCATCGTCACCGAGACGGATATCTTCGAGATGATTGCCGACGCCTGGCAAGCAGAAGTTGGCGCGCAGGAAGATAGTGCGTAGTGCGCAACAAAACCATTCTCCTCGTTGTCCTCGCCGGCGCGCTGATCGTCGCCATCAGCATGGGCACGCGCCAATCGTTTGGCCTTTTCCTACAACCGATCACCGGGAGCCTGGGGATTGGCCGTGAACTCTTCAGCCTGTCCATGGCGATCCAGAACTTGATCTTCGGTGTGCCGTTGATGGGTATCCTGGCAGATCGTTATGGTGCGCGCCCGATTCTGATTGCGGGTGGGGTGATCTATGCAGCGGGTCTGCTGTTTGTGGCCGTGAGCCCGAACACAACGGCGTTGTTTTTGTCTTTGGGCTTGTTGGCCGGGTTGGGGCTGAGCAGTGCATCCTATGTGGTGGTGTTGGGGGCGGTGGCGCAGGCGGTGCCGTTACAACAGCGCACAGCAGCGTTTGGGTTGATCACCGCGGGCGGATCGTTTGGCATGTTCGCCGTGGTGCCGTTTACGCAGTGGCTCTTGAGCGGCTTCGGCTGGCAACGGGCGATGATTTTGCTGGCGGTTTTTGTGTGGCTGATTGCCCTGTTGGCCTTCGTCCTGCCAGGACGGCGCAAGGATGGCGGCACATCTGCCGAACCGGAAGAGACGCAGACCATGTCCGAAGTGCTGGCGCAGGCCGTCCGCCATTCGGGCTTTTGGTTGCTTTTTGTCGGCTTTTTCGTCTGCGGTTTCCATGTGGCTTTCATTGCCACCCACATGCCTGCCTATCTGGCCGACAACGGGCTGGCCCCGTCGGTGAGCGCCACGGCATTGGCGCTGATCGGCATCTTCAACATGTTTGGCTCGTACAGCTTCGGTTGGCTGGGCGACCGCTTGCGCAAAAAGTATCTGTTGAGCTTCCTCTACGGCATGCGCGCCGTCGTGATCGTGATCTTCCTGATGCTGCCGCTGACCAGTGCTTCGGCGATTGTCTTCGGGGCAGTGATTGGCTTCCTGTGGTTGGCCACGGTCCCTCTCACCAGCGGCGCAGTGGCGCAGATTTTCGGCTGGCGTTACCTTTCCACGCTTTACGGCATTGTCTTTCTGGGGCACCAGATAGGTGCGTTCCTCGGCGTCTGGCTGGGAGGAAGGATTTACGACACGGTGGGCAATTACGACACGGTGTGGATGATGTCGATTGCGTTGGGCGTCTTCGCGGCGCTGATCCACCTGCCTCTTTCAGATCGCCCTGCGCTGAAGCGTACGCCATCGCCGCAACCGGCGTGATCATTGTGGAAAATCCCTGATCCGCGCCCACTCCTCCGGCGTATCTGCATCGGACAGCCACAGCGCCGGCGTCGTCACCGTGACGACGTCGGCGCTGTTTTGTCTGAGGATGGGCCGCGCCCCCTGGTCCCCGTGTAGTTGGCGCAGGGCGGCGAAGTAGCGCTGATCAAAGACGGCGGGCGCGCCGCGCATTTCTCCGTCCACATTGGGGGCGACCAGATCGGCGCCGCCGCGCCACCGCTCCCACAGGACGCGCAGGAGCGTCGGCGGCACGAAAGGCTGATCCACGGGCAGGAACTGTACCGCTTCGCAGCCGGTAGGCAGCGCGTCCATCGCCGCAAGGACCGATGTCGCCTGTCCACTCTCCCAGGCCGGGTTGTGCACGAGGTGCAGCCGCTCTGTTTGGGCCAGTAACGGCCTCAGCGCGGCATGGACCGCTTCTCCCCGCGCGCCGCTGACAACGATCACGTGGCTGGCTGTCCCTGCCAGCGCGGTACGCGCCGCCCGCACCACCAACGGTTCGCCGCCTAAATCGAGCAACTGCTTCGCTTCACCCATGCGTCGGCTGCCCCCTGCCGCCAGGACAACCGCCACCGTTGGCCCCCAACGTTCGAGGACCGGCGGACGATCGTCCTGGGCCACGGCGCTGATGAGGGACGGGAAACCCTGTTCCGCCATCAAGCGGGCAGCAATGCGGGCGGCGGCCAGTTGCGGCGCGCTTTCGGCCTGGTTGAGGATGGGCAAAAAGCGCGCCGACGTGGGCTTGTCCTTGGCGCCGCCCTGTATGTGGACAAGCAACTTCGCCAGGTGTGACGGCGTTATGCGTGTTTCACCGTCGATCCCCAACAGCGCGTAGACCTGTTCCACACGGTGAATGTGCTCGGCATCGGCCAGCCTGCCCAGCACGTTCAGCCCAACCAGCGGCACCAGCAATGTCGTCGAATCGGGGATCACCGGTTCGTGAGCCGCGGGTGTTTTGAGCGGAAAGCGGCGGCTACCGTCCGCTTCGACGATGACGGCGGCAATGCCGAGATCCACGGAACGGCGCGCCACTTCGTCCACAATTTGGGGGGAGACCCCGACGGCTTTCTCTGCAGCCAAACCTGTCACCAGCAAGCATTGACCGTGTTCGTCCAACTTCACTGAAAGTGCGCTCCAGTCGATCTGCTCATCTTCTACGACAAGGTGCGCCGGGGATTGGGCGATCTGCCCGGCAAAGATGCGCGTGGTGGTGGTGGTCACCGCGCGGTGGTCCGCAGTCACAATCTCGTTGGCCAGGCGAAAAAGCGTGGTGGTCTTTCCGCCTGCGCCCACCAATGCCACCACTTCAGGATGCGTCGGGTCAAGATGCAGCCGAAAAGCGGAAAGTAGATCCATGAACACACTCCGTCTGTACAAAAATTTGGCTGTAAACAAATTGTACCGTTCTGCCGATAGATTCAATATCTATTTGAATTATGCCTGTTTACATCCTGTTCGTGCTACTTAGTGGCTTTCTCGCTAAGTTCGCAAGATGGGTTCCAACTGCCGAACTTGACGGGATGACCAGAGTGAGTTGATGCAGTCGGAACCCATCCTACAGGGTGTTCCATGCATTGGTGGTATTTAGCGAGAAAACTACTTAGGCGCCATCCTGACACGAGTTCAAAATGTGAATTTGGGGGAAATGATGATCATCAACAATTCTGCGATTACCATGGCCAGCCAAACGCACTCAACCCAGCAGCGCAGTTCCAAACTGGCGATGCGCCTGTGGGTGGGTGATACGCCGCCACCGCCGCTGCCCGCCTTCGGGCAAGATGCACAGACGCCGCCGTCTGTGCGCGCCCCGATCCGCGACGAAGTGGCACTCTCGATGGAAGGTCGTCGCCGTCAGCAGGTGCAGAACGACGACTGCGGCTGCAAAGGCGCCAAACACACCAAAAACGCCGAGGACATGGTCTCGGATCCTGTGCAGCGCATGGTGATTCTGCTGATGCAAGAGGTGTTGGGGACGAAATTCAAGGTCTTCGACGTGGAGGGAGAAGCCAGAGCCACGGCGGAAGCGCTGGAAAACCAGCTGCAAGTTGCACAAGCCGGCGGTAATGGCAACGAAGGCTGGGGCTTTGAACTGCGTATGGAAGAGAGCTACTACGAGGCGGAGCAGATGTCCTTCGCAGCGCAGGGGACGATCCAGACGGGGGATGGCAAATCGATTGCGTTTCAACTTGAACTGTCCATGAGCCGCGAATACTTCACACAGAATTCGTTACACATCAGCCTGGGCGATGCGCTCACCGATCCACTGGTGATCAACTTCGAGGGCAACGCCGTTCAGTTAAGCAGTCAACGCTTCCAATTTGATCTCAACAGCGACGGCAAGCCTGAATCGATCCACTTTCCCACGTCGGCCAGTGGCTTTCTAGCCCTAGATAAAAATGCAGACGGCCAGATCACACAAGGTTCCGAACTCTTCGGCCCCACCACTAACGACGGCTTCAAGGAACTGGCCGCCCACGACGACGACGGCAACGGCTGGATCGACGCCAACGACGCCATCTACGGCAACCTGCGCATCCTCGTGCAAGAGGAAACGCAGCAGAAACTCTACACGCTGCAAGAGAAGAACATCGGCGCGCTCTACCTCAACGCCGCCAACACCCCCTTCACCATCAAAGACAGCCAGAACACCACCCTGGCTCAAGTTGCCCAATCCAGCATTTATGTCACTGCGGACGGTGGGGTGGGGAGTATGCAACGGGTGGATCTGGCAACATAGCGAGAAATGAGTAACGAGTAATGAGTAAAGATCTCGTCGAGATCCTTACTCATTACTCATTTCGTATACGCACTACACCTTCTTCACATCCACCACTTCCCCGCGTGTAATCTCGATCAAAGCCGCCGGGGTGAGGCGAAAGAGGGCGTTGGGTGTGCCGGCTGCGCCCCAGATTTCTTCGTGTTGGAGCAGGTCCTCATCGATGAGGGTGGTCAATTCCTCGCTGTGGCCCACGGGCGGCACGCCGCCGATGACAAAGCCGGTGCGGGCGCGCACGTAGTCGGCGTCGGGTTTCTCAATCTTTTCGCCGAAGATCGCGGCCAGCTTCTTCTCGTCCACACGGTTGCTGCCGCTGGCAATCACCAACAGTGGACGGTCACTCTCCCTGCCCTTGAAAACAAGCGACTTGGCGATCTGCGTCACGTCACAGCCCACCGCTGCCGCCGCTTCCGCCGACGTGCGTGTGGAACTGGGCATCTCCACCACCTGCAAAGCCACGCCCCGCGCCGAGAGCGCATCCTGTACGCGCTGCGCGCTGGGGGAGAGGGTAGGTGTGATGTGCGAGGTGTCGGGAGTCACGTTTTGCGATTTCGAATCAAGCATCTACTTCTGTCTCCTGATGATCCTGGAAATCCATGTCCAAATTTGTTGACTATGGGCGCGGAATCCCCGTAATCCGAATCCCACTGCCCTTGACCTTGTTGCGGATGTTGATGCCGATGAGGAGAGCCGTCATGCCTTCCACCACACTTGCGTTGAGCAGTGGACCAGCGTCGATGCCGAAAAGCCCTGCAGCAGCAGCCAGTTCGATGGCCTGTTGTTTGGCACTCTTGTCGTCGCCGGTGATGAGGATGTCGCACTCGACGCTGTGATCAAGGTGTTTGAGTTCCTCGGCGCTGACATTTTGGAAAGCAGCCACCACTTTGACGTTCTCACCCAGCCGCGCCTGCGCCTCTTGCGCGGCGGACCCACCCTCGGGGCGCCACACCTGGCTGACCTTGGGCGGCTTAATCGGTGCAACCACAGTGATCAACGTCTTGCCCTGGCAGCCGTCGGCGATCTGGTCCAGGGTGGCGGCCTGCGCGTCGTAAGGGACACTCAACACGACGATCTCTGCATTTGCAGCGGCGTCGCCGTTGGCCTGCCCACTGACGGCGGCGCTGCCTTCAGGCAACTTTCCATTCATTTCCTGCGCGGCGGCTGCGGCCTTCTCCTGGCTGCGGCTGCCAATCACAATCGGATAGCCGGCGGTGGCCCAGCGCAACGCCAGCCCCGATCCTTCGGCCCCGGTGCCGCCGATGACGGCGAGGGTGGGTTTGGACATAGAATATCGCTCCGTTCGGTAGTTTGTGTTGAAGATGATGGGATGATGAGGATAATGAGGATCGTGTCGACACGATCCTCCTTATCTCTTCATCCCATTATCTCTTCATCCCATCGATTCGTGTAGTTTCCAGAAGCGTTCCCACGTCGCTGCCGCGGTGACACGACTCTTGGCGGTGATCGCCGCTTCGTCCATCGTCAGTAGTTCGCGGTCGCGCATAAGGATCTGCCCATGACAGATCGTACTGTGCACCTGTCCACCGCTGACGCCGAAGAGGATGTGCCACGGCAGATTCTCGGCTTTGAGAGGGGTGGTGGGATAGTAGTCCAACAAAATCAGGTCGGCGTAGGCCCCCGGCGCGAGGACGCCCACCGGTTTCTCAAAGAAGACGCCGGCCAGCGTGCGGTTGTTGTGCACCGCCATCTGCACCACTTTGTCTGCGCCCAGCGTGCGCGGGTCGCCGCTGCTCACTTTGTGCAGCAGATCGGCCACCTTCATTTCGGTGAACATGTCGTTGCTGAAGCCGTCGTTGCCCAGGCAGGTCTTGACGCCGCCACGCAACATGGCGGGGACAGCCGCTGCGCCCACAGCGTTGTTCATGTTGGAGCGTGGCTGATGGCTGACGAAGGTGCCTGTTTCGCTCAGCAGCGCCATTTCCCAGGCGTCGATGTGAATGCAGTGGGCGAAGATGCTTTCTTCGCCGGTGATGCCGAAGGCGTGTAGCCGCTCCACCGTGCGCTTGCCCGACTTGCGCAGGCTGTCGTCGGGGTCCGCCGGATGCTCGGCCACATGGACATGAAACCGATCCGCCTGCGTCGCACATGCTTCCAGCGTGGCATCGGAGAGGGTGAGGCTGGCATGCAGCCCGAAAGTAGCGGCAATGCGGTTGCCCAACGCGCCCGCCTCCCCGGCAGCACGGGCCTGCTCGATTTTTTGGATAAAGCGCACATTCTCGCGGATACCCTGGTGCGTGGCAGTGGGGCCGTCGCGGTCGGTGACCTCGTAACACAGGACGGCGCGCAGACCTGATTGGTCCACAGCTTCGGACACGGCGTCGAGGCTGCCATCGATGGCGGTTTGGCTGGCGTGGTGATCGATCAACGTCGTCGTGCCGTTGCGGATGGCGTCTACCAAACAGACTTCGGCGGAACGCTGCACGCCGTCGAGATCGAGCGACCGATCCAGCGGCCACCACAACTTCTGCAAGATCTCGGGGAAGTCTTTGGCCGGTGTGCCGGGGATGTACATTCCTCGCGCGAAAGCGCCGTAGAAATGGGTGTGGGCGCAGATCTGGCCCGGCATTAGCACCATCCCCTGCGCGTCCCAGGTTGGGGCATTGGGGTAAAGCGTGTGCAGATCCTGGCTGTAGCCTACAGCGACGATCTCATCTCCCTCGTAGTAGACAGCGCCGTCTTCAATAATTGCGCCGTCCTCGTTGAACGGAATCACAGTTGCGTTGTAGATCAGCATGATATCGGCCTACCTCATGGGTGCAGCATGTGGTTAGATGATGTTCTATTGTAACGTGGAGCGGACGGAAGGAAAAACAAAAACGTAGTGCGTAGTGCGTGTACCAATTGAGCAAGTTGACGCTACATTGGGAACATTTCGATGTGTGTACCGTTCCAACGCCCCAATAACAAACCAACTATCTGTACTGGTACACGCACTACGCACTACGCACTACGATCCCGCGTTCTATGCTAGAATCAACCCAAATGCAATCATTTACACACACTAAGGAGACGCGTATGAAGATCCTCGTGACAGGTGGGGCCGGCTTTATTGGTAGCCACGTCGCCGACACGTTGCTGGCGGCAGGACATCAGGTGGTGATTGTAGACAATCTGCACACTGGGCATGAGTACAACGTGCCGGCGCAGGCGACTTTCCACAACATTGATATCCGCAACCACGCCGCATTGGACGAACTCTTCGCCGCCGAGCAGTTCGATGCCATCAGCCATCAGGCGGCAATGGCGAATGTGCGCGAAAGCATGTCCAACCCTGCCCCCTACGCCGAGGTCAACGTCATCGGTACGCTGAATCTGCTCGATCTGTCGCGCAAGCATGGCGTCAAGAAGATTGTCATGGCCAGCACCGGCGGCGCTGTCTACGGCGAAGGCTACAGCGAAGACGGCAGCCGCCTGCCCTTCACAGAAAAAACATGGCCCCAGCCCAAAGACAACTACGGCGCCACCAAATTGAGCTGTGAATTTCACCTTGACCTTTACCACGCCAACTATGGCATCAAATACATCGCGCTGCGCTACCCCAACGTCTACGGCCCGCGCCAGGACAGCAAGGGCGAAGCCGGTGTGGTGGCCATCTTCGCCGGGGCGATGCTGGCCGATCAGCCCACCAAAATCACCGGCGACGGCACCCAAAAGCGCGATTACGCCTACGTGGGCGACGTGGCCCGCGCCAACAAACTGGCGTTGGAAAGCGACGCCGTAGGCATCTACAACGTCGGCACCGGCGTCCCCACCGACGTGAATACGATCCACAGGACGTTGGCGCAGGTAATCGAGTACGAACAGGAACCGATTTACGTCGCCCGCCCCGCAGGTGAGGTCCTCGCCACCTATCTCGACAGCAGCAAAGCCAGGCGCGATCTGGGCTGGGAAGCCGAAGTGCCACTGGCTGAAGGTCTGCGCCACGTCGTCGAGTGGATGCAGGAAAGTAAGTAGCGCCATCCCATGCATATTGTCGTCAATGGCTGGTTCGCCGGCCAATCCACCACCGGCAGCGGACAGTATACTGATCAGATCGTGCGTCATCTGGCGGCCGCGGGGCATCGCGTTACATTGGTGATTGGTGATTGGGGACTAGGGACTGGGGATTGGGGATCGGGGACTGGGGACAGCGAGGCGATTGGGCGATTGGCGATTGAGCGATTAGAGATTGCCCCCAGATGGCCGTTTGTCTCACGACATACCCAGTCCCCGATCCCCAGTCACCAATCCCCAATCACCAAACTCTGGTGGGAACAGATCACCGTCCCCCGCGCCGCCAAACGCTTAGGCGCAGACGTGCTGCTCGTGCCCTACTGGGCTGCGCCGTGGTGGCAGCCGGTGCCGACGGTGGTGACCGTCCACGATGTGGTGCAGTTGATCCTGCCCGAATACCGCGGCGGACGGCTGTTTCAGTGGTACACGCGGCTGGTCAGCGCTACGGTGCGGCGGGCGGCGGCGGTGCTCACCGTGAGCCACGCCTCCGCTCGGGACATTGTGACAAAGTTGGGGATTCGGGGGGAGCGGGTCTTTGCCGTGCATCACGGCGTCAACGGAGACATGTCCGCGGCGGAGGATGCGGCTTTCCTGGATGTGGTGCGGGCGAAATACAAGCTGCCTGATCGCTATTTTCTTTACCTGGGCGGCTTCGATGTGCGCAAGAACGTAGACGGCATCCTGCGCGCCTACGCCCGCTATCTGGAAAAGGGCGGCGACCCGGCGCAAAAGCTGGTGATTGCCGGCAAACTACCTGTGACTGACACAGATTTCGCCCCCGATCCACGGCGCATGGCCGCCGATCTGAGACTCGGGGATCACGTCCACTTCACCGGTTGGGTCGACGACGCCGAGAAACCGGCGCTCTACGCTCTTGCCACCGCCTTCCTCTTCCCCAGTCGCTACGAAGGCTTCGGCATGATGCTCCTCGAAGCCATGGCAGCGGGGACTCCTGTGGTTACCAGCAAGAAATAGAACGCGGATTGAGCGAATTTGGCGGATTTGAGCCGATAACATCTGGAAAAATCCGCCTGATCCGCTCAATCCGCCAAATCAGCGTTCTATTCACACCGGCGCAAAAAGACAAAAATCCCCGTCCCTTGCGCCTGCCCTGGTGGTGGGCTTTTCACGCGGATCGCGCCGCCGTGCGCCTCTACCAGTTGACGCACAATCGCCAGCCCTAGTCCGCTGCCGCCTGTCTGCCGGCTACGTGACCGATCTCCGCGATAGAAACGATCGAAGACGTGGGGCAAGTCTTCGGGGGCGATGCCTTCGCCGTCATCAAGGACGGCAAGATGTATCTGCCCGTCGGCGGCGCTCAATTGCACATCCACATGACCACCGCTAGGGGTGTGGCGCAGCGCGTTGGCAAGGAGGTTGCCCAACACCTGCCCCAGCCGCTCCTCATCGCCGTCCACCGCGGGTAGATTGGCAGGTGCGCTCACTGTCAATGCCACCCCTTTTTGTTGGAAGTGGGGGATCTGAATTGTGCGCTGCCTTGCCGCCACCTGGGCCAGATCCACCGCTTCCCTGTGCAAGGACAATTGCCCCGCCTCGGCGTTGGCCAGCGTGCGCAGGTCTTCCACGAGGCGGTTGAGCAGCAGCACCTGTTCGTGGATGGCGTCGAGGTTGTCGGGCGTCAGCGCGAAGACGCCGTCCTGCATCGCTTCCACCGTACCCTGAATGCCCGAAAGCGGCGTGCGCAACTCGTGGGCCACATCGGCCATGAGGTTACGGCGCAGCGTCTCCTGTGTCTGCAAAGACGAGACCATCTGGTTGAAGGTCTGCCCCAATTGCCCCAATTCATCGCGGCTGTGGACGGTCACCTGTATGTCGCGTTTGCCGGTGGCGATCTGCTGCGATGCCTCGTTCAACGCCGCCAATGGCCGTGTAATCTGGCGGATCAGCAGTGTGCCCAGCGCAAAGGCAACAGCGGCTGCCACCAGCGCCGCCGTCAGCACCGAGCGCGTCACCGCGGCCACGAGGGCGTCCCCGGTCAGGCCGGTGACAGGCGTCCCTTCGAGGACGAGTGTGCCCACCCGTTCACCGCTGACGCGAATGGGGTAGCTGTCGTCGCCGGTCAACTCGGCGGTGGCCTGCCGGCTCAAGTCGCCCAGGCCGGCAACCGGCGCGCCGTCAGCGTCTAAAATTAACACGCTGCCGTTGGTGATTCCCATCATCTGTCCCATCATGCCGCGCATCATACCCCGCATCATCCCGTGGTTCGACGCGCCGATGACAAGTTGCGCCAGGGAACGGTCCAATCCTTCCCAGTCACCGCTTTGCGCGTAGTAATCCACCAAATCCTGCTGAAGATCGGACGGCTGTAGCGCATGCGTGCCAATCATCACATAGGACGCCTGTGTAGCCGTGGCCTGCCGCGCCAGAAGCACAGTCACCACGATCCCCACGACGATGACGGCGGCAAATGCGCCGGTGA
Source organism: bacterium (assembly GCA_016124945.1). Classification (GTDB taxonomy): domain Bacteria; phylum Chloroflexota; class Anaerolineae; order Caldilineales; family Caldilineaceae; genus RI-153. Next base: position 15,306 of record WGMT01000055.1, read on the forward strand.
GCTTGACGGAGAGCTTTTGCATTGGGATCTCGACCTGGTAGAGACAGGAGATGATAGAGGACACGGATTGGAGAGAACACGGATCTCCTCAGAAAGAAGAAATCTGTGTTTCCGCCAATCCGTGTCCACAAAGAATCTTATGGCACAAAGCGATAGCCTACCCCATGTACCGTCTCTATGAAACGACTATGTCGCCCCGAATCGCCCAGCTTCTGGCGAATGTTCTTCACATGGACGTCGATGGTGCGTTCGTAGCCCGAAATGTCGCCCAGCGCATCGTTTTGGGTGACGTCGAGCAGGTCCCCGCGGCTGAAGGGACGGCCCGGGTTCTGCATGAAGTAGTGGAGCAGATCGAACTCGGTGCCGGTGAGGTCTACAAGTTGTTCGGCCAGGTAGACGGTGTGATAGGTGGGGTCGAGGCGCAGTTCGTGGGCTTGCAGCACATGGGCGGAAGCAGCCGGTTTTGCATCAAGACGGCGGACGGCGGCACGGATGCGCGCCACCAATTCGCGGGGACTGAAGGGCTTGATCACGTAGTCATCCGCGCCGATTTCCAGGCCCACGATACGATCCGTCTCTTCGACGCGCGCCGTCAACATAATGATGTAAAGATCGGCCAGCCCTGGATCATGGCTGCTACGCAAGCGGCGTGTGATTTCCAACCCATCCAGGCCCGGCATCATGATGTCCAGCACAAGCAGCGCGGGTTTCTCCCGTTCCACCAGTGCCAGCCCCGCCGTCCCATCCGCCGCGGAGACGACGCGATAGCCGGCCTGTTGCAAATATCCTTCCACTACACGGCGGATCTGTGGATCGTCTTCAATAAGGGCGATTGTAATCATGTTCGACTGCCTAATCACCAATCACGAATCACCAATCCCCTGCAACGTAGCCTGCACCCGCTCCAACCTCGCCCGCGCTTCCTGGGCGACAGGAGTGAGCGCTTCGGCGTCGGCCATTTGCATCATCATCAGCGGATCGACGATGGAGACGACGCTGCCGCCCTCTTCTTCATAGACGATGACGTTGCAGGGCAGCAGCAGGCCGATTTCGAGCTGTGTGCTCAGGGCGCGGTGGGCCAGGTGTGGGTTGCAGGCGCCGAGGATCACATACTTGCGGAAGTCGGCGTCGATCTTTTTCTTCATTGTGCTCTTGACGTCGATCTCGGTGAGGACGCCGAATCCTTCGTCCTTGAGGGCGGCGGTAGCCAGTTCCACGGCCTCTTCGTAGGGCACACCGAGCTTGACGGTGAGGGCCATTTCTTGTGCAGTAGGCGCAGACATAAGTTGTTCCTTTCGCGGGTGAATCAAAAATACATGCTTGTGTCATCGTACCACGCCGGCGCGGGCTTGACAATGTTTTCGCTATAAAAAACGTAGCGAAACATGAAACACACACATCTGCTTCACAATTCCTTCACAATTCGGCGCTAAAGTGGAGACATCAGAGGCGGTGACGGACTCTTTCGATGATTTTACTCAACCAGTTTCATTCAAGTGGGAGATATTCATATGAAGACTCGCAAAAATCTGTTCATCTTTATGGCTGTAGTTGCGCTCTCGTTGGTAGCCTTCGTGGGCAGCGCCTTTGCCCAGGACACCACCCCAACCGACGACGCGACCCAAGAGGGCAACTTGCCGCAGATGCAACAGCACATGGAAGAACGCTTCGGCGAAGGCGCCTGGGCCGAAATGATCGCCCGCATGACCGAACGCCATGGTGCAGAGTTCACCGCCGAACGGCTGCAATGGATGGACGAAAATGGCTGTCCTATGCTTGAAGACGGCGAGCACAACGGCCCGATGATGCGCGGGCACATGTGGGATGGCGGAGAAGGCACGCTCCAAAACTTTGGGCGCAGCATGATGCACCGCTTCTTCGGCAGCGAAGAAAGCGACACCGAATTCACCCCCGGCCAGGGCATGATGGGCCGCGGCATGATGCACAACGAAGAGATGTCGCAACATCACATGGGTAGTCGTGGCATGTGGGGTAACGGTCGGTAGAATGCTTCACCGGACAGTAGAGCAGATTTCAAAGCAAAGCCTGGTAAGGACTCTCCTTGCCAGGCTTTGCTTTGAAATCGAACGCAGCGCGTTAAATAGAATGGTCGAGCAGCACGAGAAACTGGCCTGGCGGTAGGATGGGAATCCCTGCGTAGGCTGCCAGCGTCAGTAGATCGTTGTCGCCACTGACGATAACGTTGGCGTTGCCTGAGATGGCCACTTCGAGAAACTTATCGTCGTTTGGATCGCGGCAGGCGGTAACCTGTATATTGGGCGTCACCAGTTCACTTCGTAACACAAGCAGGCGCAGGGTAGCGCGCACAGTCTTGTCGGTAAGGTGATACTTGAGGCGCAGACGGGGCCGGTGAATGACGGACACAATCTCGTCAAGCGTTTCTCGGCTGAAAAGCAACGTGAACTGCCCCTGGCGCAACCGCTGGAGCACAGCACCGACGGTTCCTTGTGGTTTGATCGTGCCGCTAATGATAATGTTGGTATCGATAACAACCTTCAGTTTCATGCAGATGATGCTTTGCGTACCTCAGTGATCGCCTCTTCGACATCGGCGGCAATTTCATCGTCGCTGTAGTCTGCGTTGCGTTCAACCAAGCGCTGCATGGCGCGGTCGAACTCAGCGACAATTTCCTGTTCTTTCCAAGCCAGGAACTGGGTGAATTCGGTGTAAGGGATGATGGCCGCTTCGGGACGACTGCCGCGTGTGAGCACATAGGGCATGTTTTCATTTGTCACTTCATCGAAGACGGCACGGAAGTTTCTTTGCAGTTCAGTAACGCCGATGATCTTTTGCATGGTTGAAACCTCTCACTCTCATAAATACATAACAAAATACATATTCTGCTATGTATTTTATAGGCTGGCTGTCAACACGTCAATGGCCTGGATGATCTGACCAAACATGTTAAACAGCCGTCATCACCAACCGCCCGTCTTGACGCACAACCGGCATGGCGAAGTTGAATCGGTCCAGCGCGGTGCAGCAGGGCAGATCGGCGGGTGGGAAGTCGGGCCAGTTGGGATCGGGGAAGCGTTGACCCATCACAGAGTTGCGCACCCGTTCCAGGTAGGGTTCAGGATCGGGCGTCTCGCCACGCAGCCGCGCGTGGACGTAATCGGCCAGGGCTACGTCTTCGTCGCCGCGGCCACCCGGCCCGTAGCCGGTGATCACAAATGAGAGCGTCGACGGATCCTGGCGGCGGATGAACTCGACCGTCGCTTCCGCACAACAAAAACTCCCCGCCAGGATCGTCTCTGCCTGTACACTGCGCACCATCCCCTGGGTGCCGTTGCTGGTGCGCTGAATCATGCGCCGTCCACGTAGATCCACGCCGTCGATCTCCGCCGGAGAATTGCTAAAATCAAAGCCCGGCACCCGTTGGCTTTTCACTTCGCCCATTAACAGTGCATCGGGCATCTGCTCGCGTAACGCGAACGCCTCCGCTACCTCCCCCACCAAAAAGATCGACGCAACGCCTCCACCCAACGCAAACGCCGTACAGGTGAAAGCACGCAGCACGTCGATTACCACCACTGTGCCGATGGCCTCGGCACACTCTTCCAACGAATAGTAGTTGACGATCATGATCAATCTCCATCTTCATGAGTTTTAACCATTCTATTTGGGTGGCGAACCTGCCAGGAAGGTTCTGTGCCTTCCTGGCAGGTTCGCCACCAACTTGAATTACACCGATCTTCAATTGGGGATTGACATCTGCGCCAATTTTCGCTAAGATGTTGAATAAATTCTCGGCTCTGAATATTGATTCAATCCCCCACAGGAGACTTTCGGTGCTTGACGATCCCAGGCAGTTACAGCTTCTCGCCAATCAGATTCGTCGCCACGATCTAGCGCTGATCAACCACGTCGGGCTAGGACACATCGGCGGTGACCTCTCGGTGGTCGATCTGCTGGTTACACTCTATTTTGCCATTCTGCACGTTGATCCCAATAATCCAACCGACCCCGACCGCGATCGCTTTGTCCTCAGCAAGGGGCACTGCTCCGGCGCGTTTTACCATGTGCTGGCTGAGCGCGGCTTTTTCCCCGCGGACGAGATGGAGACGTACATTCAGCCGCTTTCGCGCCTCAACGGCCACCCCGCCAATACCAAACTGCCCGGTGTCGAAGCCAGCACCGGCCCACTAGGACATGGCTTGCCGATTGCAGTAGGCATGGCGTTGGCGGCCAAGCAGACAAACGCGTCCTGGCGCACCTTTGTGGTGACGGGCGACGGTGAACTGCAAGAGGGTAGCAACTGGGAAGCGGCCATGTCCGCCGGTCATTTCGGGCTGGACAACCTGACCCTGATTGTGGATCGCAACCGGCTGCAACAGGGCGATTGGACGGAGAAGACGATGGGCCTCGATCCGCTGGCCGCCAAGTGGGAAGCCTTCGGCTGGTCGGTGCATGAGGTGGACGGTCACGACTTTGCCGCCATGATCGAACTTTTCCGCTCGGCGCCCTTCACGGCGGGGAAGCCCAGTGTGGTCATCGCGCACACGCACAAGGGCAAGGGCGTCTCCTTCATTCAGGATCACCCGGGCTGGCACCACCGTGTCCCCACCGCCGACGAGTTGACCGATGCCCTCGCCGAACTGAACGGAGCCTCCCATGCGTGAGTTACACGACTGTCGCAAGGCGTTTGCCGCCACTTTAGAAGAGCTGGCTGTCACCGATCCCCGCATCGTGGCCGTTTGCAACGACTCGGTTGGTTCCAGCAACTTGGGCGGCTTCGCCAAGCGATTTCCCGAACGGCTGGTGAATGTGGGCATCGCCGAGCAGAACATGATCGGCGTGGCGGCCGGCCTGGCCAATGGTGGGCGACTGCCTTTTGTCTGCGGGGCGTCCTGTTTCCTCACTGCCCGCGCCCTAGAGCAGATCAAGGCTGATCTGGCCTACTCCAACGCCAACGTCAAACTGTGCGGCATGAGCAGCGGCATGGCTTACGGCGCGCTCGGCGCCACCCACCACTCTATCGAGGACCTGGCCTGGACGCGTGCCATCGCCAATATGACGGTCATCGTCCCCGCCGACCCGGTGGAGACGGCACAGGCGATCCGCGCCGTAGCGGCGATGCATGGGCCGGTCTTCGTGCGCCTCAGCCGCATGGGCGTACCCATTGTCCACGGTGAGGACTACGAGTTCCAGATTGGCCGCGCCGCCCAACTGCGCGAAGGACGCGACCTCACCTTGATCGCCAACGGCACACTGGTGCCGCGTGCACTGGAAGCCGCCGAAATGTTGGCCGCACAGGGGATCGAAGCGCGTGTCCTCAACATGGCGACGGTGCGCCCGTTGGATCGAGAGGCCATCATCGCTGCCGCGCACGAGACCGGCGCCATCGTCACCGCCGAGGAGCACACCATCTACGGTGGGCTGGGCAGCGCCGTGGCCGAAGTGGTGGTCACCACCCACCCTGTGCCCATGCGCATGGTCGGCGTCCCCGGCGTCTTTGCGCCCACCGGCCCCACCGAATTTCTCTTTGAATATTTCGGCCTGACGCCTCAGGGCATCTGCGCCGCTGCGCTCGAACTTAAAGGAATCAAAGTGGCGGCATGAAACGTTCGTGTATTCTGGCCTTAGACCAGGGAACGACCAATTCCAAAGCCGTGCTCGTGGACCATGAAGGCGCAATCGTCGCCACTGCCTCCCGTGCAGTGGACGTGAACTATCCCCAACCGGGTTGGGTGGAACAGGACGCGCACGCGCTCTGGTCCACGTTGCGCGAGGCCGTGGACGACTGCCTGTCCAGAGCCGATGTGGAGGTGGTCGCCGTCGGCGTCAGCAACCAGCGCGAGACAGTGCTCATGTGGGACAGGGCCACCGGCGAACCACTAGGACCGTGTGTGATCTGGCAATGTCGGCGCAGCGCTCGCTTCTGCAACGACCTGACTGCACAGGGATTGGAACCCTGGCTGCGCCGCCGCACCGGACTGACCATCGATCCGCTCTTTTCCGCCAGCAAAATGCGCTGGCTGCTCGACAACGTCCCCGGCGCGCGCGGACGGGCCGAAGCAGGCGATCTCTGTATCGGCACCGTGGACAGTTGGGTGCTGTGGCACCTCACCGGCGGGGCCGTCCACCGTTGCGACTTCAGCAACGCCTCACGCACCCAACTCTTCAACCTCGAAACTCTGCGCTGGGACGACGAACTGACGGCGCTCTTTGGTGTCCCCGCGGCGGCGCTGCCCGAACCGGGGCCGTCGAGCCAGATTTTTGGGCAGACGGTCGCAATTGGCGCGCTGCCCGCGAGTCTCCCCATCGGCGCGTTGATCGGCGATTCCCACGCCGCCCTCTTCGGCCACGCCGGTTTCGAGCCGGGGACGGTCAAAGCGACCTACGGCACCGGCACGTCGTTGATGACGCCCATCCCCGCGCCGGTCTTCTCGGAACGGGGATTATCCACCACCGTTGCCTGGGCGCGTGAAAACGTCACCTATGCGCTGGAAGGCAATATTTCGGTGACAGGCGCGGCGGTGCAGTGGGCGGCGCAATTGTTGGGGCTGGATTCCGCCGAAGCCGTGGCTACGCTGGCCCAACAGGCCGAAAGCACCGGCGGCGTCTATCTCGTGCCCGCCTTTGTGGGCCTGGGCGCGCCCCATTGGCACGAAGCCGCACGCGGCACCATCACCGGGTTGACCCGCGGCAGTGGACCCGCCCAACTTGCCCGCGCCACCGTCGAATCTATTGCCTATCAGGTGCGCGATGTCTTCGACGTCATGGACGCCGAGGCGGGCGTGCCGTTGCAGCGTCTGCTAGCCGACGGCGGCGCCAGCCGCAACGACATGCTCATGCAGTTCCAGGCCGACATGATTGGTCGCCCTGTGGTGCGCCGCATTTCCCACGATGTGGCGGCCCTGGGTGCAGCCTATCTGGCCGGCCTCGCCGTCGGTTTTTGGGCTTCGGAAGCCGAAATCACGGCGCTGCCGCGCCCGAGCAGCCGCTTCGATCCGCAGATGGGCGACGGTAAGCGGCGCGATTTGTACAGTGGATGGCAGCGCGCGGTTTCGCGGGCGGTGCTTGACGTGTAGGAGAAGAGATTGGGCATTAGGAATTGTAGGGGTTTGCGTGGGGCGGAAGTAGATGTTGCTTCATTAGCGAGCGCTCTTTCCGCCCCACGCAAACCCCTACGAGCCAATCGCCTAATCTCTCTATCTCAAATCCTTCCCCACAAAGGATTCACCTATGGCTGCACCAACACGTTTTCATTTCCTCGTCCTGCTCTTGAGTCTGGTTTTGACGTTTCCCCTTTCCGCCTGCTCGGTGGCCACGGTGGTGCCGATTGCCGAAGCCACGCGCATTGCCCAGGGTGGGGCTTTCGATGCAGAGACCTTTGTAGAGACGCAGTGGCCCATCGTGCTGTCGACTGTTTTGGAGAACAGCGTTGAGTTGTCCACCGTATTGACGGCCTTTGCGCCGGACGATGACGGCCTGGCGTCCAAGGATCATCTTGCGCAGGTGGCGGCGGAATATGGGATCACCACCGAAGGACAGGCCCACGTCTTCATGATCAAAGGCGCGGGGACAATCACCGCGGTAGACGCAGAATCGAGCCGGGGAACGATGGAAGTCAGCCTCGAAGGCTACGACGGCCCCGTTAAGGTGATCATCCTCATCGGCCCGCGACTACCCAGCGATGAGTCTTCGGTGCGCGATGCGGTGGGGTTTATCCGTTTCGGCGATTTCCGAGAACAGACCGAGTTCGGTCAGGTGGCCAGAGGCTTCAACCAACGCGTGGCCCAGGATGTCATCGGTGAACTTGACCGCGAGAACCTGGCCGGCAAAGCGGTCTCGTTTCATGGCACGTTTATGTTGCGCACCTTCAATGCCCCTGGTGACATCAACGTCAGCGAAATTGTGGTGACGCCGGTTCAACTGGAAGTGGGGGGCTAACACCATGACAGAGACAACCGGCACGGCGGTTGCGTCCCCGTCTTCATCCCACGAAGACAAAGTGGCGGGTGACGAGGTCATTTTACAGGCCAAACAGATCACCAAACTCTACCCCGGCACGCTTGCGCTGGACAAAGTCGATTTCAATGTCTACCGGGGCAAAGTGAATGTACTGGTGGGCGAAAATGGCGCCGGCAAATCGACCCTGATGAAGATAGTCGCTGGGATCGAACAGGCCAGCGAAGGTCAATTGTTGCTCGACGGCAAGGAGATCCAGATCCGATCCATCGCCGATGCCGAACGGCAGGGGATTGGCATTATCCACCAGGAACTCAATCTTTGCGCCAATTTGAGCGTCGCCGAGAACATCTTCATGGCGCGGGAGATCAAGAAGAACGGGCTGATGATCGACGAGGCCGCGCAGAAAGCACAGGCGCAGCGCCTGCTCGAACGCTTGCAGCAACCGGTTCAGGCCGACGATCTGGTGGGCGACCTGCGCATCGGCCAGCAGCAGATTGTGGAAATCGCCAAAGCGTTGGCCCAGGAGAAGCGCATTCTGATCATGGACGAGCCGACTTCGGCCCTGAGCAACGCCGAAGTGGAGATCTTGTTCGACGTCATCAAGGATCTGAAGGCACAGGGCGTGAGCATCGTCTACATCTCGCACCGGCTCAATGAACTCATGCAGATCGGGGATTATGTCACCGTGTTGCGCGATGGTCATCTGCGTGCTGAAATGCCGATCAAAGCGATCGACGTCGATTGGATCGTGGAGCAGATGGTGGGCAGGAAGACAGCGCAGATGCAGCGTCGGCGTCAGGAAATCGCCGAGAATACGGGTGAAGAAATCCTGCGCGTCGAAGAGATGACGCTGCCCCGCGTCGGCGGCGGCTACACACTGGATCACGTCTCGTTCTCACTGCAACGCGGCGAAATCCTGGGCATCTATGGCCTGATGGGCTGCGGGCGCTCGGAACTGCTTGAGAGTTTGAGCGGGTTGCGCCCAGAAACCAGTGGCCGTTGCTGGCTGGAAGGGCTGGAGATCAAAAAGAGCACGGTGACCGAGCGCATTGATCTTGGTCTGGTCTTGATCCCCGAAGACCGTCAGACCTCGGGCCTGGTGCAGACAATGTCGCTGGCCGACAACATGCTGCTGGCCAGCCTTAAAAAGTACCTCACCACCTTTTTTCTCTCACGCAAAAAACAGCGCAACAATGTCGAGACCATGATCAAGGAGCTATCGCTCAAGGTGGCCGATCCCAACCAGATCATCACCTCTTTGAGCGGTGGGAATCAGCAAAAGGTGGTTGTGGCCAAAGGCTTGTTGACATCGCCCAAGGTGCTCTTGATGGACGATCCAACCCGTGGCATTGACGTAGGCGCCAAGGCCGAAATGTTCGAGATCATGAACCGTCTGGCGGCGCAGGGCTTGGGCGTCATCTTCAATTCGTCGGATCTAAAAGAAATCTTGGGCATGTCCGACCGGATTTTGGTCATGTCCAAAGGGCGCATCACCGGCGAGTTTACCCGGGAAACGGCCACCGAAGCCGCCCTGGTCGCTGCGACGGCGGTGGGGCATACCATAAAGAAATCAGAGGCACAGAATGAACCGAGCCGGCACATTAACGAATCGGAAATCCCCTAACCAATTTACCAGTGCAGACTTGCAGCAGCTTTTGCTGCGGGCGCGGGCCTTCATTGCCCTGATCCTGGTGGTTTCCGTCTTTTCCTTTTTGACGGAGACTTTTCTGACGCCGAGCAACGTCTTGATCGTGGCCAGGCAGGTGGCAATCAACGCCATTTTGGGCATTGGCATGACCTTCGTCATCCTCACGGCAGGGATCGATCTATCGGTGGGATCGGTGGCTGGGCTGGCCGCCATGATTGCCGGTGGGTTGATCAATGAGGGGCTGATCCTGCCTATGTTCGGCGTCATCGTCTACTTCAATGTGTGGATGGTGATCCTGATTACGTTGACCATCGGCGCGCTGATGGGCGCGATCAACGGGCTGGTGATCACCCGTTTCAACGTGCCACCGTTTATCGCCACACTGGGCATGCTCTACATTGCCCGCGGCCTGGCCTTACTCCGCTCCAACGGTCTCACCTACCCGAACCTGGTGGGCCGAGAAGAATTCGGCAATCAAGGATTCCCTGTGCTGGGGACAGGCACCTTCCTTTCACAGGACGTTGTGAACAGTTGGGTGCAGCGTCTGCCGCCGGATTTCTTCCTGGCCAAAGCGTTGACCTTCCTGGCCATCCCCTACACCGTCTGGATCATGATTGGGTTTGCGCTGGTGGCGGCGTTTGTGGCGGCAAAGACACCGTTCGGGCGGCAGGTCTACGCCATCGGCGGCAATGAACGGGCCGCGCAGCTTTCGGGGGTGCGGGTAAAGCGTGTCAAGGTGATTGTTTACATGATCTCCGGCTTCTGCGCCGCCATGGTCGGGCTGATCATTGCGTCGCGGTTGGTGGCCGCCCACCCCGCTACCGGTGAATTCTTCGAGTTGAACGCCATTGCCGTGGTGGTGTTGGGTGGCACCTCGTTGATGGGTGGCCGTGGCACCATCGGCGGCACGATCATTGGTGCGTTTGTCATCGGCGCGCTGAATGCGGGTATGGTGATGGTGGGGATCTCGTCGTTCTGGCAGCAGGTCATCACCGGTTCGGTCATCGTGCTGGCGGTTATCATCGACCAAATCCAGGCGCGCATGCAGGAACGCGTCGCCTTGCAAAAGCAGCAGCATCTGGCTGAGGCTTAGGGAAGTATTGTAGTCCACAAGTGCAGGAGCAAAGGGGGTTGTCATCGAAGGTACTCGTTTGGCAGTAAAGGGAAGTGTCTTCAATGTTGAAGGTTTAACCAAAAAGGAGCATGTCATGAAAGTTACCAGAATTCTGATCGCTGTCGTGTTTGTGATGTTGCTGGCCGCCTGTGCCGCGCCTGCTGCGCCGGCGCCGGAAGCAGCCGAACCTGCCACACCGGCTGAAGCCGCCCCAACCGAAGCGCCCGCCGAGGAACCGGCTGCCGCAGCAGGTTCCAACATCATCTGCGTGATTGTGCCGCCGGTGGAAAACCCGTTCTTCGGCGCTATGCAGGACATTGCCGCAGCGAAGGCGGAAGAACTTGGCTATGAGGCGCTCCGCCTCGTCCACGATGACGATGCCAATAAGCAACTTGAACTCTTTGAAACCTGCATCGCCCGTGAGGCAGCGGCCATCATCCTCGACAACGCCGGTGCAGACGCCAGCGTGGCCGCCATCCAGGCCGCCAAGGACGCCGGCATCCCCAGCTTCCTCGTTGATCGTGAAATCACCCAGGAAGGTGTGGCTGTCTCTCAGATCGTCTCCAACAACTACCAGGGCGCCACGATCCTGGCCGAATACTTCGCCGAGTTGATGGGTGAAGAAGGCCAATACGCCGAATTGACCGGGCGCGACACCGACACCAACGCCCACATCCGCTCGCAGGGCTACCACGACGTGCTGGACGAGATCCCCGGCATGGAGATGGTGGCGCAGCAGACAGCCAACTGGAGCCAGGACGAAGCCTTTGGCGTCATGGAGAGCATCCTCCAGGCCAATCCTGACATCAAGGGCGTCATCGCCGGCAACGACACCATGGCCCTTGGCGCGCAGGCAGCCTTGCTGGCCGCCGGTCGCGAAGACGTCATCGTCGTCGGCTTCGACGGCAGCGACGATGCGATTCAGTCGATCCTGGCAGGTGAGCTGAAGGCCACCGCGCTGCAACCCGTCGCCGAAATGGCGATCCAGGCCGCCATCCAGGCGGATCAGTTCATCAAGACCGGCGACACCGGCAAGCCCGAGAAACAATCCATCGACATGGTGCTCATTACGCCGGAGAACGCCGGCAACTACGAGCGCTTCGCACCGAAGCCGTAAGGCAGAAGAGGTGATTGGTGATGGGTGATTGGGTCTCGGAACGTGTGAGAGAACGCGCACTTGTGTGTCGTCGAATAGACGCTGGTCGTCCATTCGTTGCCCAATCGTTAAGCCTAATCACCATTCACCAATCACCCATCTCTGTGTCGTCGAATAGACGCCGGTCGTCTAATCATTGCCCAATTGACAAGCCGAATCACCAATCACTAATCACCAATCTCCTCCAACTATGGCCCGCATCGACGAACTACGCTTAATCACGAAAATAGCACGCCTCTACTATGAGGAGAATCGGCGGCAGTCGGAAATTGCTGCCCGGCTGGATATTTCGCAGGCGACGGTCTCTCGGCTACTCAAACGCGCCGGTGACGAAGGCATTGTACGCATCCGCATCATCCCGCCGTCTGGGATCTATTTAGAATTAGAGACGGCGCTACAGGAACTCTATGATCTCAAAGACGTCGTCGTGGTCGATGTGGAAGACGCCGGCGACGAGCAGGAGATTCAGCGCAATTTGGGCATCGCCACCGCCTTTTATTTGGAGACAACGCTCAAACCGGGCGAAGTGGTGGGCATCTCGTCGTGGAGCGAGACTCTGCTGGCAACCGTCGATTCGATGAATCCACTGGCACAGCCGTTGGCATCACAGGTTGTACAGATCCTCGGCGGTATGGGCAGCCCTGCGGCGGAGGTCCACGCCAATCACCTCACCACACGATTGGCGAATTTGTTGGGCAGCCAGGCCAAATTTCTGCCCGCGCCAGGCGTCGTCGGCTCAAACGGCGCACGCTCGATCATGTTGGACGATCCTTTTGTGCGCGAGACGGTGGACTGCTTTGATCGTATCGACGTGGCGTTGGTGGGCATCGGCGCGCTGACACCGTCTAAACTTTTGGCGAGCAGCGGTAACATCTTTTCTCAACAGGAGATCGAAATCCTGCACGAAAGCGGCGCAGTGGGCGACATCTGCCTGCGCTTTTTCGACAGCCGCGGTACGCCCGTCATCACCCCGTTGAACGACCGGGTGATCAGCATGTCTTTTGACCAATTTCGCAACGCCCAACGCTGTGTGGGCATCGCCGGCGGTCAGCGCAAATGGGATGCCATCCGCGGCGCGCTGGAAGGCGAGTGGATCAACGTACTCATCACCGACTATTTCACCGCCCGCCGGTTGGTGGAGTAGAGGTAGGGATTGGTGACTGGTGACTGGTGATTAGGATCGGGTTGCGTGTGGCGGTTCTCGATTGGCTGGTTGAGTTGAAGTTAGATGATGAGGATGATGGCGAACTCGTAGGGTAAGCCTGTCACGCTGGTAGCGTAACCTACGACAAAGGTGATCGTCTCGTCTGTCGTAGCTGAGGTTACTTGAACATTAAGAAATTAATCTGGTAATCACACCCGCCGAATGAATTCGGCGTCTGATACGGGAAACCGGCTGAAGCCGGTTCTGGAAACACGATTTATCGTGTTTCCCCTGCCAGCCGGCGGTTTCAACCGCTGGGTTACCGGATTATTTTCTAAAGGTTCAACCAACCGCAGAACTTTGGCTTCCAGATCACTTCCTCGTAACTGCAAACCGCCAACCTCCTAATATTTTGCCAACATTCTCGTCCCAGTCCCCAATCACCAATCACCAATCACCTAAAAAAAGGAGCAAACTCTACATGAAACTATCTGTCAGCCTGGGGGTCATTATCGGCAACCGGGACATTTTCCCTGATCAACTGGTAAGTGAAGGACGGCGCGAGGTGCTGCAGGTGCTGCAAGAGGCCGGGATCACGCCGGTAATCGTGGACGAAGATGCCACCAAGCTGGGCGCGGTGGAGACGTACAACGAAGCCAAGATCTGCGCCGATCTGTTCAAGCGTCACCGCGACGAGATCGACGGCATCCTCGTGGTGCTGCCCAACTTCGGCGACGAAAAGGGCGTGGCCGATACGATCAAGCTTTCGGGGCTGGATGTGCCGATCTTGGTGCAAGCCTACCCCGACAGCCTGGATCAGTTCAACGTCGAACGCCGCCGCGACGCCTACTGCGGCAAGATTTCGGTGTGCAACAACCTCTACCAATACGGCTACGACTACACGTTGACGGCGCAGCACACCGTCTTCCCCACGGACGAGAGCTTCAAGGCCGATCTGGCCCGCTTTGTGGGCGTCTGCCGCGTGGTGCGCGGGCTGCGCAATGTGCGCCTGGGCGCAGTGGGGGCGCGACCGCATGCCTTCAACACGGTGCGCTACAGCGAGAAGCTACTCCAAGCCTATGGGATCACCGTCACCACCGTCGATCTCTCCGAGATCCTGGGCAAAGCGGACAGCCTGGCCGACGACGACGCCAAGGTGACCGAGCGCTGGTCTTCGATCCACGGCTACGTGCCAACCCGGGGCGTCCCCGGCCCGCGGGTGATGAAGATGGCCAAGCTGGCCGTCGTCCTCGACGACTGGATGACGGACAACGATCTAGACGCCACAGCGATCCAGTGCTGGTCTTCTTTGCAGAAGAATTACGGCGTCAACGCCTGTACGTGGATGAGCATGATGAGCGACAAGTTCATGCCCAGCGCCTGCGAAGTGGACATTACCGGCGTCACTGCTATGTACGCATTGCAACTGGCGTCGGCGCAGCCCAGCGCGCTGGTGGACTGGAACAACAACTACCACAACAATCCCGACAAGTGTGTGCTCTTCCATTGCGGCAACTGGGCCAAGACCTTCTTCCCCGACTTCGAGATGTCGAATGCGCCGATTCTGGGCACGACATTGGGCGTGGAAAACACCTGGGGCACCGTGGCCGGGCGTGTCGCCGCTGGGCCGATGAGCTATGCCCGCATCACCACCGACGACCGCAACGGCGTCATCCGCGCCTACATGGGCGATGGAAGTTTCACCGATGATCCCCTGGACACCTTCGGCAGCCGCGCCGTGGTCGAAGTCCCCGGTTTGCAGAAGCTCATGCACCACGTCTGCAAAAACGGCTTCGAGCACCACGTCGCCATGACCATTGGCGACAGCGCGTCGATCCTGGCCGAAGCGTTTGACACGTACATGGGGTGGGAGATCTATCATCACGAAGGGTAGGGACTGGGATTGGGCGCAGAACCCCCCTCTAACTCCCCCCGCAGAAACCGTCGTAGCCGCTGGTGGAGCGGACGGCGGGCGGGGGGAGGACTGTCGATGCGTAAAGGGTGTCGGTCGCGTTGTGGGTATGGTCCAATGCAGCATCACTTCGTCCATGCGACAACGGCTCCCTCCCCGCCTCATTCGCGCAACAAGTCCTTACGGGTTTGCGTGGGGCGGAAGCAAGCATCTCTTCATGGGCAAGCGAGTCTTCCACCCCACGCAAACCCCTACGTGACCTATACAGTTTTCGCAAAGGACAAACCAATGCCCTCTACAACCTACCGCGTCCTCGTCAGCACCGATCTTGGCGGCGACCCAGACGACATTCAATCGTTGATTCACTTGCTCCACTACTCCGACATCCTTCGGATTGAGGGGATTGTCTCTTCGCCGGGGCCGGGCAGTGTAAACCGGGTGGAGAAGATTTGCGAGTGGATCGAACGGACCGATCTGCCCTTCCTGCGCCGCAATCACCCTGAGCTCATGCCCGAGGACGAGCTCCTCGCCGTGACGCGACAGGGCGCCATCGAGGTCGGTGGCCCCGGAGACGGCAAAGCCACCCCCGGATCGGATTGGATCATCCACCGCGCCAACGCCGAGGACCCGCTGGGCCAGGATCGCCCGCTCTGGGTGCTGGCCTGGGGATCGCTCACCGATATCGCCCAGGCGCTGTACGACGATCCTTCGATTGCCGGGCGCGTCCGCATCTACTACATCGGATCGTCCAACACCACCGCCGATCCGGAGAGCCGGGATTTCGTCTACAACTTCATGCAAGAACAATACCCCGACCTCTGGTGGATCGAGAACGGCATCCTGCCCCGCTTCCAACATGACACCTTCCGCGGCTACTACCTGGGCGGCGATCAGTCGGGCGAGTGGGGCGCGGTCCGCTTTGTCGAGGAGACGATCCGCGGGCGCGGCACTACACGCGACGGCAAATTCGAGCAGCGATTGGGCGACGCCATGCCCATGGGCCGTCATCCCGGCTCCGGCCAGGACATCCTCAAAGAAGGGGACACCCCCACCTTCCTCTACCTGCTTTCGCCCGTCATCGGCGGCGTGGGCAATGTGGACGATGCCGGCGCCGAGAGTTGGGGCGGCCAGTTTCGCCGTCCTCTGCAGCAGGAACACCCCAACTATTATGTTGACCTCGACGCGCCCGCCGAAGTCTGTCAGGCCACCATCAACAAATGGCGCGTGGACTATTTAAGCGATTGGAAGACGCGGTGGGGGTGGTATACGGAGAATCGGGAGTAGGCGATTAATCGCTTAATCACTCCGGTGTTTTCAACCATATACATCAAATTCAGGAGAGAGAGATGACACAAGTCGAACAATGGGGTATCTACGAAGTGGCATTGACAGGACCGACAGACGGCAATCCGTTTGTGGATACCTCCTTCGGCGCGCAGTTTAAGTACAAGAATCGAGTGGTGGAGACCGACGGTTTCTACGACGGCGACGGCGTCTATCGTGTGCGGTTGATGCCCGATACACAGGGCGAGTGGACGTACACCACACACAGCAATCACGCCGAATTGGACGGCCAGACCGGCACTTTCACCTGTGGCGCCCCCTCAGCGGGGAATCATGGACCGGTGCGCGTGCGCAACACCTTCCACTTTGCCTACGCCGACGGCACGCCCCACATTTCGGTGGGGACAACTGCTTATGCGTGGGCGCATCAGGGCGATGAGTTGGAAGCGCAGACGTTGGAGACGCTGAAAAACGCGCCCTTCAACAAGATGCGCATGTGCGTCTTCCCCAAGCACTACTCGTTTAACGAGAACGAACCGGTCTACTACGCCTACGCGCGCGACACAGACGGCAATTTCGATTTCAACCGCTTCAATCCCGAATTTTTCCGCCACTTTGAAGGACTTGTCGGGCAACTGCGCGACATGGGCATAGAAGCGGACCTGATCCTCTTCCATCCTTATGATCGGTGGGGCTTTGCCGACATGCCCGCCGCAGCGGACGATCTCTACCTGCGCTACATCGTCGCCCGGCTGGCCGCCTACCGCAACGTCTGGTGGTCTATGGCCAACGAGTTTGATCTGATGAAGGCCAAGAACGAAGCCGACTGGGATCGCTTCTTCCGCATTGTGCAGGAAAGCGACCCCTACCAGCATCTGCGCGGGAACCACAACTGCCGTGGCTTCTACGATCACGCCAAGCCCTGGGTCACCCACCAGAGCATCCAGCATTCGGATCTGGCGCGGGTGCCCGAATGGCGCAACACCTACTGCAAGCCCGCCGTCATCGACGAATGTAAGTACGAAGGCAACATTGAGCGCATGTGGGGCAACATCACCGCCCAGGAGATGGTCAATCGCTTCTGGCTGGGGACGGTGGGTGGCGGCTACGTCGGCCACGGTGAAACCTATCTGCACCCCGAGGAGATCCTCTGGTGGTCGAAGGGTGGCGTGCTGCACGGGGAAAGCCCGGCACGCATTGCCTTCCTACGCAAACTGCTCGAAGAAAATGTCACCAGCGGCCTCAACCCCCTGCCTCACACCAACTCCTTCCAACGCGAAGGATGTAGCCAGGGCGACGAATACTATCTTTACTACTGGGGAACGGCACAACTTGGCCGCGCCGTCATCACCCTGCCCGAAGACAAGCAGTACAAGGTCGCCGTCATCGACGCCTGGGATATGACCATCACCCCCATCGAAGGTAAACATAGCGGGCAATTCATGGTGGATCTACCCACGAAGCCGTACATCGCCGTGCAGGCGAAGGTCATCGCGTAGTTTGGGGATTGGGCGATTGGAGGATTCAGGGGTTTCAGAAACTCGTCGAAATCCAGTCGCCTGATCTCATAATCGCTCAACCTTCTGTTCTACTTATCCTTCACTTAGTGCTGAATGAAATTAGCCCCACTGAATAGATATTGACAACCGGTTTAATTTGACATATGATTTGCATCATTACCTGTTGTGGAATTTTTATTCGGAATCCCCACCTCTAGTCGATTCAATTCTCTTTTTGAAAATTCAATAACTTGAGAGGTGTTTGGCGGCCCATTGGGTTACCAATCGGTATCGTGGTACAGATGCTCCCCACTTAACAGCAACTGGGCCCACGGCTGGATCCTTCTCTAAACCCGTTGTATCGCGATCCAGAGCTTGTCTGTGAAACAGGTTGAGCTGTCCACTGCCTGCTTGTTTCCAACCAAAAACCTACTGTATTTGCAATCGCTGAAAGGGGGTGGTGAACCCATCAGGCTTCTTTCTGTGAGTATTGGTTTTACAGCGACAACATCCTTGTTTAGGTACATAGTAGGGGAGAAGAAAAAGCTATGAAGAGATTCGTTCGACTTTCTCGTGTTCTTGTTTTGGCCCTGGCTGTTGCGCTTTTGGTGGCTTGCCAGACGCCCACCGAAGGTACTGCGCCACAGGGCGGAGATAGCGGATCCTCTGCGGCGACATCTTCGCAAGATGTCACCCTGACCGACGTAGGCACCCCACGCCACGAGACGCTGATCTTCCAGACTTTTGATCGCAAGTCGGCTAACCCCGATGCCATGAACCCACTGATGCAATATGCCCACTGGCGCGGCTTCCGTGAATTGGGCTGGGGCTTCCTGTGGGAGACGGACACCGGCACCGGCGAATCCTACCCGGAACTGGCTGAATCGATGCCCGAGGTGCTCAACGAGGAACAGACCAGGTTCCGCATTCAGCTTCGCGAGGGCGTCTACTGGAGCGACGGCGTCGAGTTCACCACCGACGATGTTATCTTCACGCTGGACACCTACTTCCGCGATCGGGAAAAGCTGACCAACGGCAACATCAACCGCATCGTCAATTACATCAAGAGCTACGAAGCGATTGACAAGTACACCTTCGAGGTGGAGACGGTCAACCCCTCTTACGATTTGCACACGGTGATGGGCGTCTACACCTGGGGTTCGGCGTTTATCGCCGTGCCCAAGCACATCTTTGAAAAGGAAGCAGACGTCAGCGCCTTCCGCAACACCTACCCTGTCACGCTTGGGCCGTACGTGGTTAAAGAATACGATCCCAATGGCTTCTGGCAGCTTTGGGAACGTCGCGAAGACTGGGAACGCTCGGCCTGGGGTTGGATGGGCGAACCGAAACCCAAGTATGTCCTCTACAAGGATTTCGGCCCTGAAGAGACCCGTGCGCTGGCCTTCGTACAGAATCAGTACGACGTCGACACCTTCATGAGCCCAGACAGTATCAAGGCTGCACAGCAGCGCAACGATCAGATTACGACCTTTTCTGAAAAGATGCCCTATCACAACATGGACGACGCCTGCGGCTACGGCGTGTTGATGAACCAACACAAAGCGCCGCTGGATCAGGCCGAAGTGCGCTGGGCGCTGGCCCTGGCATTGGATGTCAAAGATGTGGGCATCAACTCCCTGAGTGGTGAATTTAAGGCTTCGCCGCTGCCAATGGTGGATACGCAGATTCTGCGCCCCATCTACTTCGAGCCGCTGTTGCCCTTCTTGAATGAACTGACCCTGGCAGACGGCTACCAGCCGTTCGACCCGAACTTTGGCACCGATCTCGTTGCCAGATTGACGGAAATCGGCATCTCCGCTGATCAACTGCCTGAGGGCGAAGCGGCTATTTCCGAAGCCTTTGGCGTCGGCTGGTGGAAGTACGATCCGGCCCAGTCCGAGAAACTCCTCAACTCGGTAGGCATCACCAAGAACGCCGAAGGCATCTATACCCTGCCTGATGGCACCGTCTGGGAACTGGAACTGGTTATCCCCGGCGACTGGAACAAGGTGATGCAGCGCGTCGGCTTCTCAATTGCCGATAGCTGGCGCAAGGCCGGCATCCAGGTCAACGCCCGCCAGGTGGACAACGCTGAATTCGGCAACACGCAGAACACCAACGCCCTGTTCACGACGATGCTCAACTGGACGAACTGCATCTTCACGCCCAACTATCTCAACTCCTGGCACAGCATTCGCCCTGAGAACCTGAAGGCCGCAGATTCCTCTGAATTGATCGTGGGCAACATGTGGCGCTGGGACAATCAAACGGCGTTCGATCTGTTGACCGAAAGCCGAGCGATGGACCAAAGCGATCCGAAATTCCGGGAGAACGGCCGTGTCCTCTTGCAGGAATTCGTCAAAGACATGGCCTACATCAACATCATGAACATCCCCACCACCATCCCCACCAACGAACATTACTGGACCAACTTCCCCAAACAGGACAACTACTACGCTGTCCCCTATTCGTGGTGGAGTTCGGCCAAGGAGATGGTGCTCAACGTCGAACCGACGGGCAACCAATAAGACGATGTTGTTTGGGCGGGTAGAAGAGGTTCTGTGATTTAGAGATTGAGCGATTAAGTGATTAAGCGATTGGGGATCGTGTCGAGCAGAGGGGGCCATTGGGAACCCACTGCACACAACACGAGCCCCAATCGCCCAATTGCTTAATCCCCCATTCTCTTCCCCCTACAGTGGAGTCAGCCATGGGTTTGCTACAGTACATTGCCACACGTTTGGGCGTCTATTTTCTCGTCCTCTTTATCGGGATTACGGTTACCTTTTTTTTGCCGCGCCTCATGCCTAGCGATCCCATCGAAAACTATATTGCCCAATTGCAGAACCAGGCTGGGCAGATGCTGGGCGAAGCAGAGATGGCGCAACTGCGGGCGTCGCTTTCAGAATTGTACGGCCTGGAAGGTAGCCTTTTTTCTCAATACATCGGCTATCTCAAACGCGTCTTTTTGACCTTCGATTTCGGACCGTCTTTTTCGTCCTTTCCGCGACCGGTGACTGAGTTTATCTTCCTGGCGCTGCCCTGGACACTGGGCCTGTTGACGATGACGACACTGATCTCATGGACGTTGGGTAACACGATCGGCCTGTTAGCCGGTTTCTTCCACAACAATCGGGCGGCGACGGTGTTGGAAGTGGTGGGGGTGGTGCTCTACCCAATCCCTTACTACATCCTGGCTCTGGTTTTCATCCTAGTACTGGCTTACATCTACCCGATTTTTCCCCTCTCCACCACCATACGCCCCGGCCCGATGACGTGGGAAAAAGTGCAGATGATCGCCTACAACTCCTTCCTGCCGGCGCTGACCCTCGTTACTGCCGGCTTCGGGTGGAACATCTTGAGCATGAAGTCGCTGGCCTTCTCCACCAAAGAGGAACCCTACGTCAAGTTTGCTCGGCTTAAGGGCGTGCCGCCACGCAAGATTATGACGAACTACGTCTTCCGCAATGCGCTGCTTCCTCAGGTGACAGCCCTGGCCCTCTCAATGGGAACGCTCTTCAACGGCGCGCTGCTCACAGAGATCCTCTTCTCGTACCCAGGATTGGGGCTGTTGATGCGTTCCGCAGTGGGCAGTGGCGACTACAACATGCTCTACGGCACCATCACCATGACCATCATCGCCGTTGCCACCGCCGCGCTGATCATCGACCTCATCTACCCGCTCTTTGACCCGCGAATTCGCTACAGGTAATCGCCATGAAATCCAATGTTACGCTCAAGCAGAATCCAGCGGTGACAGCAAAGCGAAAGGGCCAGGATGATCGCAGACGGTTGCAACTCAACCTGCGTCTCAGACTTGGGATTACGATCCTGGCCATTTTTGCGATTGGGAGCTTGACACTACCCTTCTTCACCGAAGTCAATCCATCTGCGCAAGGGACCTACTTCAGGAATCTGGCGCCCAGTTGGGATCACCTACTGGGTACGAACTCTCAGGGGCAGGACATCTTCTGGTTCCTGGTCTTTTCGGTGCGTAATTCGCTAATCCTGGGGGTGGCCGTGGCTATCTGCGTTACCATTATCGCCACGTTGGTGGGGTTAAGCGCCGGCTACATCGGCGGCTGGTTCGAGCGCGCTGTGATGCTGATCACCGACTCGTTCATCACCATCCCCGTCTTCCCGATTCTGATTGTGTTGGGCGCGCTTGTGCGTGGACAGACTTCGTTCTGGGTGGTGGGGCTGCTCCTGGTCATCTTTGGCTGGGCCTGGGGCGCGCGCACGGTGCGCTCTATGGCGCTTTCGATCCGAGAACGCGAATTCATCAATATGGCGCGCTTCTCCGGCGCCGGCACGATGGAGATCATCCTCAAAGAGGTCTTCCCCTACGTCTACGCCTACATGGTAGTGGGCTTTATCAACACCATCCTCTTCGCCATCAACACCGAGGCGGCGCTGGCGGTAATCGGCCTCTCGAAAGTGGAAGTGCCGACGCTGGGATCGATTATCTTTTGGGCGCTGAACTACAACGCCATGTTCATCGGCCAGTACACCTGGATTGTGGCCCCGGTGGTGGCGACTGTGCTGCTCTTCTTGGGGCTCTTCCTCACTTCTACCGGGTATAACGAGATGTTCGCTGCTAGACGAGGGCACTCATGATCAAGCTGAACAATATTGTGGCCACCTACACCACCATGCGCGGACAGGTGAACGCCGTCGACGGCATTGATCTGGAGATCCCCACAGGGACGATCCTGGGCATCGCGGGTGAATCCGGTTGCGGCAAGACCACACTGCTCAAGATCCTCTACGGCGACATCACCTATCCGCTCTCCCTCTCGGCAGGCCAGATCGATTACGGCCTCACAGACGCCAAAGGCCAGGATATCACCACACACACCATCCGCGATTACTGGTTCCGGCGCATCTCGTACATCCCCCAAAGTTCCATGAGTTCGCTCAATCCGGTGGTCCGCATCCGCAACCAGTTTGTCGACTTCCTCGACCCTTCGCAAGACAAAAAACAGGTGCTCGAAGAGGTACGCGCCTACATCCGCCAACTGGATCTGCCATCTGAAGCCATCGACGCCTTCCCGCATCAGCTTTCGGGCGGCATGCGCCAGCGCATCATGGTGGCCATGGCAACCTTCTTTCAGCCTGACATTATTCTGGCCGACGAGCCGACCACCGCGCTGGATGTGGTGGTGCAAAAGGGCATCCTGCTGCTGTTGATGGATTTACAGGAGCAGATGCAGAACACCATCTTCTTTGTGTCGCACGATATGGGCGTCCACTATCAGCTCACCCACCGCATGATGATCATGTACGCGGCCAAGGTAGTGGAATACGGACCGTCGGAGTTGGTCTTCAACGAGCCACTGCACCCCTACACCAAGTTGCTGATCGAATCGCTGCCCACCGTGGGCGATGAACATCTGCGCCAGGGGGTGGCGGGTCGTCCGCCCAGTTTGTGGGAGGATCTACGCGGCTGTCGCTTTGCGCCACGTTGCCCACTGGCGACGGATCTCTGTCGATCCACCGAACCGGCGCTGATCGAGTACAAACCGCAGCATTTCGCCGCCTGCCACTACGCCGACAAGAACCTGTAGCGGAAATGAGCCCCATGAAAACAATCTTGAAAACGGAGAATTTGCACAAGGTCTACAAACTGGGCAGCCTCATGCGCCGCATCACCATCAACGCATTGGATCAAGTCAACCTGACCGTCCAGAGCGACGAACCGGTGATCATCAGCCTGGTGGGCGAATCGGGCAGCGGCAAAACGACGCTGGCCAAAGTGATCCTGCGCCTGGTGGAGCCGACCAGCGGCAGCGCCATCGTCTATGATCGGGTGGTGGCAGGCAGCGGCGCCAAACAGGACAGAACTGAATTCCTCAGCACTGTACAGCCCATTTTTCAGAATCCGTTTGAGGCGTTTAGTAGCTACCGTACCGTCGATTCCTACCTGCAGACCACAGCCCAAAGGGTCAACAATCAGAGCGTAGGAGACGCCGTCGGCGCAATGGAAAGCGCCCTGGCCTCCGTCGGCCTTAAGTACGCCGACGTGCGCGGCAAATACCCGAACCAATTTTCGGGCGGCGAACTCCAGCGCGTCTCGATTGCGCGGGCGCTCATCCCCCGGCCGCAAATCATCATCGCCGATGAGCCGGTCAGCATGATCGATGCCTCGTTGCGCATGAACATCATCAATCTTTTCCTCGAATTGAAGCAACAGTACAAGACCAGCTTCCTCTACATCACCCATGATCTGGCCACCGCCTACTACATCAGCGACTACATTGCAGTTATGTACCGTGGTACCATCGTGGAATTTGGAGAGGCCCGCGCCGTGCTGCGCAACCCGCAACACCCTTACACCCAACTGCTGCTCGAATCGATCCCAGAGGTGCGACGCAAGTGGGACCGCACCCAGTTCGCCATGTCCGACATCGAGACCAAAGAATATCGCTTTGAAGGCTGCAAATTCCGCAACCGCTGTCCCCTCGCTCAGGACATTTGTACCCACCAACGTCCACCCGCCATCCGCAAAGAAGACGGGCGCGATGTCTACTGCCATTTTGCGTGAAAGCCTTTCATAATAGATGCCCCTACACAACAGATGCCCCTACACAACAGATGTCCCTACACAATAGATAATAGGAGTTTCCCTGGTGAGTGACTTTACGATTTTCGATGTGGCCTTCCCGCCCAAGGCCAGGCAGCGCGTGATTGTCAATACAGACGCCAAAAACGAGGCAGACGATCAATACGCCATCGTCCACGCCATCCTCACGCCCTCTTTCGAGCTTCACGGCATCATCCCTGCCCATTTTGGCACGGCGAAGTCGGCCACGAGTATGCAGGACAGCTACGACGAGACCATGCTGCTCTTGCGCCTCATGGACCTCGAAGACAAGGTCCGCGTTGAAGCTGGAGCCACCCACGCCCTGCCCGACGAATCGACGCCCGTCGACTCACCCGGCGCACAGTTGATCATCGAGGCCGCCCTGGCGGACGATGATAGGCCGTTGCACATCGCCTTCTACGGGCCGCTTACCGATATGGCGTCGGCCCTGCTGATCGAACCAAAGATCGCGGACCGCAACATCCGTGTCCTCTGGATCGGTGGGGGCGCCTGGCCGAACGGTGGCCGAGAATACAACCTCTCCAACGACATTCACTCTGCAAATGTGGTGATGAAGTCGAACCTCGAGATGTGGCAGATACCCAGAAACACCTACCGCACAATGAGTGTTTCCTATGCCGAGTTGATCGAGAAAATCTACCCACAGGGTGAGATTGGCAAGTACCTGGTCGATCAACTGCTGGAACACAACGCCGCCACGCGCCCTGAGATGGAATACCGCTCTTTGGGCGATTCCCCCTGTATCGGCATTATCCTAGACCCCGAATGCGGCCAGTGGACGTGGCGACCGGCGCCGACGTTCGACCAACAGATGCACTACATCCACACTGGTCAGTATCGTCCGATTCGTGTCTACGACAATGTCAACACACGCTTCATCCACGAGGACCTTTTTGCCAAGCTCGCCCAATTCATCCGCCGCGGCTCGCGGCTCTAGTACGGGTCTGCTCGGTTAGGCATTGTCAAGCGCGGAGAGAGCATCCTCAGATGCGCTCTACCCGTGAGGACCGCATCTGAGGATGCTCTCTCCGCGTTGAACTCGGCAATATGGGTTCAGGCGACGCCACCCACGCAACCCGCAACCCGCAAAGGACCCCACCCATGACCACCAATCCACAAACCGTCGAACAATGGGACATCTACGAAGTTTCCCTCAACGGCCCCACGGCGGGGAACCCTTACCTCGACGTTGAATTTTCGGCCCGCTTTGAATGCGGGGATCAGGTTATCGAGACGGACGGCTTCTACGACGGCGACGGCGTCTACCGTGTGCGGCTGATGCCCGATGTCCAAGGCGAGTGGACCTACACCACACGCAGCAACCGCACCGAATTGGACGGCAAAAGCGGCACTTTCACCTGCGTCGCTCCGTCCGCCGGGAACCACGGGCCGGTAGGCGTGCACAATACCTTTCACTTCGCCTACGCCGACGGCACATCCTACATCCCAGTGGGGACCACCTGCTACGCCTGGAACCACCAAACTGAGGAACTCCAGGAGCAGACGCTGGAGACGCTGAAAAGCGCACCCTTCAACAAGATGCGCATGTGCGTCTTCCCCAAGCACTACCCGTACAACCGCAACGAGCCGCCCTTTCATCCTTTCCTCGAAGGTGAGGACGGTCAACGCGATTTCAGCCGGCCCAATCCCGAATCTTTCCGCCACCTGGAGCGGCGTGTCCTTGATCTGCAACGGCTGGGCATCGAAGCCGATCTCATCATCTTCCACCCCTACGACTGTTGGGGCTACTCCACCATGACAGCGGACGAAAACCGCCGCTACCTGCGCTACCTGCTGGCGCGGCTTGCACCCTTCCGCAACGTCTGGTGGTCCATGGCCAACGAGTACGACTTCATGCTCAAGACCATTTCGCTGGAACTGTGGGACGAACTCTTCCAGACCGTGGCGGCGCGCGATCCCTATCATCTGCGCTCGATCCACCAGGCCCACCTCGACTACGACTACACCAAACCGTGGGTCACCCACGCCTCGGTGCAAAAATGGGACGTGCGCCGGTCGCGCGAATGGCGGCAGCAGTACCAGAAGCCGGTCGTCAACGACGAACCCGAATACGAAGGGGACATCCCCTACTCGTGGGGCAACATCTCGGCGCAGGAATTGGTCAACCGCTTCTGGATCACCTTTGCCGACGGCGCCTATGCCGGCCACGGGGAAACCTACCTCCACCCCGACGACATCCTCTGGTGGTCTAAAGGCGGCGTGTTGCACGGTGAAAGCGCGTCGCGCATCGCCTTCCTTCGCCGGATCATCGAAGATGCGCCCGCCGGCGGCCTCACCCCGATGGAAGGACTCTGGATCTGGACGCGCATCTCGGGCAGTATCAACGGCGACTACCGGCTGATCTATTTCGGCCCGCACCAGCCTCGCAAGTGGAGCGACGCTCTGCCCGAAAGTGGCCGCTACACCGTCGACCTCATTGACACCTGGGAAATGACCATCATCTCGCTCGGTACATTTGAGGGCAAGCAGATGATCGATCTGCCGGGCAAGCCGTACATGGCATTGCGGGTGCAGAGTGTAGGAGAAGCTTAAGTGGGTGTAATCCACGTTGGGGGCACTGTCGCCGCGCGTCCCGAATCTGAAACACACCCGAAATTGAGCGCTAGATTGACAGGCCCGTGAAACTCGCATATATTCCTCGGTATGTGGCATGCCACTTTTGTGTTCGCGGTTTCAAATTCGAACGAAACACAAGGCCGGAAAACCATTCACGAGGAACTGAAAACTGTGAGCGAGACGATTGGGCCTTTCAAACCGTTAGAACGGTATTCGACCCTGGCCAGTCGTGTAACCCGACAACTTGAAACCATTATTGTTGAACACCGACTACAGCCAGGAGATCGCTTGCCTTCTGAGCGTGATCTGGCGCTGGAGTTCGGCGTTAGCCGTACCGTCGTGCGCGAAGCGGTGCGCGCCCTGGTCGCCAAGAATCTGTTAGAGGTACGCCCCGGCAGCGGCACGCTGGTACGTCGCCCAACGATGGCGTCGGTGGCCAACTCGATGGCCCTCCTTCTGCGCGTAGGACAAGATCAGGTGGACTATGAAAAACTCCACGAGGTGCGACGCACGCTGGAGGTGGAGATCGCCGGTTTGGCTGCCGAACGCCGCAATGAAGAGGACCTGGCCCGTATCGAGAAATTGCTGGCCCAAGCGCCCGCCACCTGGGACGATCAAGAGCGCTTCGCCCAACACGATCTGGCCTTCCACAACGCCCTGGCGCAGGCCGCCCACAACGAGATCTTTCTCTTCGTTCTCAACTCGCTGGCTGAGATCATGCTGGAAGTGCGGCGCATCGCCTACACCGTCTCTGGCCTGCCGCAGAATGCCCAGCAGTTCCACCTCAAAATCGTAGCCTGCATCCGCGACGGCGATCCCCATGGCGCACAACAAGCCATGCACGAGGATCTGTTGTTTGCGGAAGAGAATTTGCGAACAGCGTTGGGGATAGGTGATTGGTGATTTGTGACTGGTGATTGGGTTGAGATTGTCTGCGCAGAATTTGGGCGTTTACAGTTGGCGGGTGATGATGAGATGATGGCACTCGTCAAAATCTATCATCCTCATCATCGCTCTACACGCTCACCTCACCAATCCACACCCAACAAACTCAATCCGATCCCAATCACCAATCACCAATCCCCCCTCCTCAGCAAAGGAGATCCCATGCCACCACTCCGTTTCGCCATCTTTGGCACAGGATTTTGGTCTCGCTATCAACTGGCGGCGTGGCAAGCGCTCGAGGACGTAGAATGCGTCGCCCTCTACAACCGCACCATCGCCAAGGCCGAAGCGCTAGGACGCGAGTTCGGCGTGCCCGCCGTCTACGCCGATCCCGAAGAACTGCTCGACAAAGAGCAGCTCGACTTTATTGACATCATCACCGATGTGGACACGCACAGCCGCTTCGTCCATATGGCCGCCGACCGCGGCGTGGCCGTGATCTGCCAGAAACCCATGGCCCCCAGCCTGGAAACGTGCGAAGAGATGGTCGCCGCCTGCCGCGCCAAAGGCGTGCCCTTCTTTGTCCACGAGAATTGGCGCTGGCAGACGCAGATCCGCGCCTTTCACCAGATGCTCAACTCGGGCCGCATCGGCAAGCCCTTCCGCGCCCGCATCCACTACGTCAACAGCTTCCCGGTCTTCGCCAACCAGCCCTTCCTGGCCGAACTGGAGCAGTTCATCCTCACCGACATTGGCAGCCACATTTTGGACGCATCGCGCTTCCTCTTTGGCGAAGCCCAGAGCCTCTACTGCCAGACGCACCACGTCTACCGAGATCTCAAAGGAGAGCCGGTGCAGGGCGAAGACGTGGCCACGGTCATGATGCCCACCGACCGTGGGTTGACCGTCACCTGTGAGATGAGCTATGCCAGCCGCACCGAGATCGAACGCTTCCCCGAGACCTATATCTACGTCGAAGGCTCCGAAGGCTTTCTCGAACTCGGCCCCGATTTCTGGATCCGTGAGACCACCGCCGAAGGCACCTTCGCCAAGCGCGTCCGCCCACCCCACTACGAATGGGCCGACCCGGCCTACGATCTCGTCCACGCCAGCATCCTGCCCTGCAATGCCGACATCCTCAAGGCCCTGCGCGGCGAAGGGCAGGCCGAAACCACCGGCGAAGACAACCTGAAGACGATGAAATTGGTCTACGGCGCGTACGAGTCGGCGGAGAAGAATGTGGTTTTGAAGATGGAGGGTGGTGCGTAGTGCGTGTACCAGTAGACATTGTTGGTGAAACATTGGGAACATTGGTGTGCTGATACAGAAGTGTCACACCAATGAAGCACTCACTTGCTCTACCGGTACACGCACTACGCACTACGCACTACGCACCACGAATAAAGGAACTCTATCCCATGAAGATCCTCATCATCGGCGGCACAGGTTTGATTTCGACGGCGATTACCCGCGAGTTGCAGGCACGCGGCGCAGACGTAGTCCACTACAATCGCGGGCAGGCGCACGAGGACTTTGCACAGCCCGTGCCGACCATCCACGGCGACCGCAAAGACTTCGCCACCTTCGAAGCGCAGATGGCCGACGCCGGCCGCTTCGACTGCGTCATCGACATGATCTGTTTCCAGCCCGAAGAAGCGCAGAGCGCCGTGCGTGCCTTCCGTGGCCGCACTGATCACTTCATCTTTTGCAGCACGGTGGACGTCTACACCAAACCCGCCGCACGCTACCCCATTACCGAGGACGCCGAACGGCAACCGCGGGCGTCCTTTCCCTACGCCTATGCCAAGGCCCAGTGTGAACGGATCTTAGAAGCCGCCCACGCAGCGGGTGATTTCCCCGTCACCCTAATCCGCCCCGCATACACCTACGGCCAAGGACGTGGTCTGCTCCACAGCTTCCGTTCGGGGACATATTACCTGGCGCGCCTGCGAGAAGGCCGCCCCATCATCGTCCATGGGGATGGCACCTCGTTGTGGGCCTCCTGTCACCGCGACGATGTGGGCCGCGCCTTCGCCCACGCCGTGGGCAACCCGGCTACCCACGGGCGGGCCTACCACGTCACCAGCCCCGAGTGGATGACGTGGAATCAGTATCACCTGCGCATCGCCGCCGTGCTGGGCGCGCCTGAACCTGAACTAATCCACATTCCCACAGATCTGCTCTACAAAGCGCTGCCCACCCAGGCTGACTGGATCGTAGAAAACTTCCAGCACAACAACATTTTCCACAACCACGCCGCCGAAGACGATCTACACTTCCACTACACCATCCCGTGGGCAGAGGGCGTGCGCCGCGTCGTCTCCTGGCTCGATGAGCGCGGACGCATCACCGACGCCGACGAGCCGGACTTCTACCAGAAGATGATCGATCATTGGAAGCAGATCAGTACCTCGATTACTGGATGACTTGGGTCTCGTTGAGCAACCTTCGGGGAAGCGGTCAGCGAAATGAAGTTGAAAAGCGTCACACTCTTAACCCCTTCCCGGAAGGTCAATTTCGCCCCGGCGCGAAATACACCCATCTAAAAATCGATGCTTGACAAACTTTCTCATGTCCCATATAGTGTTCTGGAATGTGGCATACCACATTCCAACCTCACCCCCTTAGTCCATTCAGCAAAACACGAATTCACCCTTTGAAGGCAATAGCTTCAATGGGTCTATCTAATATTTGTCTTCGACCAATCCTGACTACATTGCAAGGGAGTCATGATTTTGGATGCCCCAAAGAATTTAAATAGGTTGACTATCCCTGCATTTTTGCGTTTTGAGAAAATGCGTCTGACGTCGGGTGAGTGGATCGTAGCACTGCTCTTTTTGCTGCCGGCACTGCTCCATTTCGGCCTGTTTAAGTACTACCCGGTGCTCTATTCGTTTGCCTTGAGCTTACATCGAGGACGTTTACTCGATCCGTTTGACCGTTTTTTGGGGGCCTATCACTACACTTTTCTGCTGCAAGACAGTTACTTCTGGCAGGGTATCCAGAACGCGCTCCTTTACACCATCGCCAGGGTGCCGGTAGGTGCTGCCATTTCGTTGGCGTTGGCGCTGCTCTTGATGAACAACTACACCGGACGGCTTTTCTTTCGTGTGGCCTGGTATGTGCCGGTGGTGATCTCTTCGGTGGCGCAGGTGCAGATTTTCATCTGGCTCTACAACCCCGAGTACGGGATACTCAATTACTTGTTGACGGAAATGGGATTTTCGTCGCTGATGTGGTTGGGGCACCCCAACACGGCGCTCTTGTCGTTGATTTTGCTGGGCCTGTGGGGCTCGACGCCTTTCACGATGATCATCTACATGGCGGCGCTTGGCTCGATCCCCAACGACTACTACGAAGCTGCCGAAATCGACGGCGCCAATGCCTGGAATCGTTTCTGGCAGATCACGCTGCCACTCTTGATGCCCACCACCTTTTTTGTGCTGATCACACAGGCCATCGGCGCTTTGACACTCTTTGAACCCGTCTATCTCATGACAGGCGGCGGGCCGTTGGGATCAACCACCATGCCCGGCTATCAGATCTACGAAGCCGCTTTCGAGTTCAACCTGTGGGGGCGAGGTTCGGCGTTGGCTGTGATCTTCTTTATCATCGTGCTCTCCATCACCATGATTCAGTACAAATACACGCCCGAAAGCTACACCCAGTAATTCACGATTTTGACGCGGAGTAGGCATCCTCAGATGCCGGGTAGACTGAACAAGCCGCATCTGAGGATGCTCTTCAATCTTCATTGTCTCCTGTCGAAGGGACCCATTATGGCGCATGCACAAACGTTTCGCCGTCATCGTTCGGCGAAACCGAAACAGACTTTTTACTTCATCCTCTGGTTGACGACCTGCCTGCTTGTTTCTGTGATCTTTCTGGGGCCTGTGCTGTGGATGTTCTTCACCGCCTTTAAGCCGTTGAACGAAATCCGCAATTGGCCGCCACAGATCTTCCCCGACAACTGGACAATGGACAACTTCAATCTGGCTTGGACGGCAATGCCCTGGCCCAGAATGTTTTTCAACAGCATCTTCCTGTCAACGACCATCACAGTACTTCATCTCTTCATTAGCTCGTTGGCCGCCTACGCCTTCGCCTGGCTGCGTGTGCCCTACAAACATGTCTTCTTCATGCTGATCCTGGCGACGATGATCGTGCCTGAACAAGTGGATCTCATCCCTCGTTTCTTGATGATGTCGAGTTGGGGGCTGGTGAATTCCTATGTGCCGGTGATTCTGCTGGCGCTGGTCAGCGGCTTTACGATCTTTCTCTACCGTCAGTTCTTTCAATCGCTGCCCCCGGAATATTTCGACGCCGCTCGTGTAGACGGCGCCAGTGTCTTCCGAATTTATTGGTCCATTGCCATGCCGCTGGCCTGGCCGGCCACGGCGACGCTCTTTATCTTCACCTTTTTGGGGCACTGGAACGCCTTCCTCTACCCGTTGCTCTACCTGCAAGACCCCGATCTCTTTACTGTCCAATTAGGTTTGGCCTTCTTTAGCTACACTCAGGCCGGGATTCCCATCGGCCCAATGATGGCGGCCAGTGTCTTTGTGGCGCTGCCACCCATCATTGTTTACATCATGTTCCAGCGCTATTTCATGAGCGGCGTGGTAATGACAGGTGTGAAAGGCTGATGATCTTGCCGTTTACCCACCGGCGACCTACTGCCTGCATTCCTCAGTTCATGGCCGCCCGTTCTTATACTTGATGTTGCCAACCGCAGGAGGAAACCCACAATCAGATCCAGTCGGTGAATTGAATTGTCAACGAAGTGCCTTTTTTACCCCACACGTACAGGAGAAGAAAATATGCGTCGTAACAAGTCATTGCTGATGATCTGTGTAAGTCTCTTCGTGTTGTTTCTTGCCGGATGTGTCGCGCCGGCTGCGCCCACAGCCACCACCGGCGGCGCAGCAGACACCACATCCACAGAAACCGTGGAGATCGATTTCTGGTTCGGCGGCACCACCGCCCGCGTTGAATACATGCAGGCTGCGGTCAATGAGTACAACGAAATGCAAGATGCGATTCAGATCAATATGATCGAAACGCCGGACAGCCGCGAACGCATCGCCGCCGCCATCGCCGCCGGCCAAGGACCTGGCCTGATGTGGTACAACCACAACATGCCCTGGTTCTTCGGCATCGAAGCCGTCTACCCGCTTAATGAATTCGTCGTCGATCCAGTCTTTGGCATCAATCCGGAGCAGTTGTTCCCTGCCTTTCGCGAAGCTGTGCAGTATGGCGGCGTGGTTCAGGCCATCCCTGTGCATGGGTGCCCTGGCGGCCTGCTTTACAACCGCACGATCTTTGCCGAAGCCGGCCTTACCGATGCCGACGCCCCAACTACCTGGGACGAAGTTGAGGAACTGGCTGTGCGCTTCACCGAACGTGACGGCGATCGGGTGACCCAATGGGGCCTGGTCAATGGTTCCATCGACTGGATGCTCCAGGAACTCTTACTGAGCAACGGCGGCGATTGGGTGGCCGAAGACATGAGCCGCTATGTCGAGAACCCCGAAGCGTTGGTGCAAGGTGTGGAATGGTGGCGTTCTCTGCGCCAGGACCTGGAAGTGATCCCCTTCCCCTCGGGTGTCACCTGGGCAGGCGTTGAAGCGTTGCAGGCAGGCAGTGAAGCCTTTGTGCGCGGTGACGCCGCCATGTCGGGCTTCCACGGCATCTGTAGCGCTGCCGGCTTGGTCGACCAGAATCCTGATCTCGATCTAGCCGCCGTCCTTACGCCATTGGGACCGAGCGCCGATGGTGTACGCACCATTAGCCCAGGGTTTGACGGCATCTTCGTTATGGCCACGAATCCTCAACCGATGGAAGGCTACAAGTTTGCTAAGTGGTTCTTCGAAGAAAAGGCGCTGGGCATGGTTCGCATCACCCCAGGCGCAGTGCCTGCCACCACGGCAGCGCTTGAAGATCCTGAAATCCAGGAAGATCCCTACCTCGGCTTTGGCAGTGTGATCGAAGACATGCAGACCGCCGAACTGCGCAGCTTCCATGTCTTCCCTGGCCGCCTCGACGTACGTTCACAAGAACCGACCGTTGCCGAAAGCGTGATGTTAGGTCAGGCGACGCCACAAGAGGCAGTCGACCGCTTCCTCTCCCATGCCGAAGGCGTCTTCGATCTCTACGCCGAGGATCTGGCCGAGTTCCTTGAAAGCTACGCGATTGTCTGGTAGTTGACTTGCCTGTTGTTTCGCTTGTTTGATCCAATGTGAAAATTTGCGCCTGCACGTAGAGGGACTGCATCACGCAGTTCCTGTGCGGGTAGGCGCACCTTTATGTGTACATACATTCAGACATCGTCAGGAGCGCTTCATGCCGAATTGGGATGTTTCCCCCACCCAAGATTACCTGCTACAAGACGGACGCCCTTTCTTCTATCTGGCTGACACCGCC
Organism: bacterium; assembly: GCA_016124945.1. Taxonomy (GTDB): domain Bacteria; phylum Chloroflexota; class Anaerolineae; order Caldilineales; family Caldilineaceae; genus RI-153. Next base: position 49,490 of record WGMT01000055.1, read on the forward strand.
TGGGCGGCTTTCTCCAATCTCTCCATTGCCGATTGGGCGCGCTACTTAGCCTATCGCAAGATGCAGGGCTTTACGGCCATGCAGATCAGCATCCTGCCCATCACCCACGACACCAGCATGGGGCCGGGGAATGTCGATCCTTTCCTGCCCGATGCCGACGGCAACTGGGACTTCAACCGCTACAACGAAGATTACTTCGCCAAAGCCGAAACCATGGTGCAGATGACGGTGGATCAGGGGCTTGTCCCTGTGCTGGGCATTCTCTGGTGCAGCTACGTGCCGGGGACACGCTGCTCTCAGAACAGCCCCGTAGCATCGGCCATGCCCTTTGATGCGATGCAAGCCTACGCCGGCTACGCCGCAAAGCGCTTCAAACCATACAACCCCATGTTTTTCATCAGCGGCGACACCCATTTCGAGTCACCCGAAGAGGAACCCTACTACATGGCCGCGCTCGAGGCGGTGAAAGCCGTCTGCCCGGATGCGCTGCTCACCATGCACCTCTCCCCGCGCGGAGATCTGCCGCGTTCCTTCATGGACGTGGTCGATTTCTACATGTACCAGTCGGGTCACCATGCCGAGCACCTAGATCGCCCCTATCTCTTCGGCGAAAAGTTCTCGGCCTACCCCGTCAAGCGGCCCATCGTCAACAGCGAGCCACCCTACGAAGGACATGGTCGCGTGGGCGAACGTACTCGCTTCAACGCCTTCGACATTCGCAAAGCCACCTGGCAGAGTTTGCTCTCCGGTGCCAAGATGGGCGTCACTTACGGCGCGCACGGCGTGTGGAGCTTCCACCACCGAGGCCTGAACTTCCTCAACGCCCACCGCTCGTTCGAACCCTTCTCCTGGGACGAAGCCCTCACCCTCCCCGGCGCGTGGGACGTTGGGTTCGCCAAATGGCTTTTCGAGACGTACAATTTGTTCGAGACGGAGCCGGCGTCGATCCTGCGCAACGAGGACCCGGAGATCCGCGCCGCCGCCAGCCCAGATCACTCCATCGTCGCCGTCTACGTGCCCTACACGTTTGATCTGGACCTCGATCTCGATCTCACCGGCTACGATTGCATCCAGATCGACCTGACCTCCCGCCGCATCATCACGCCCGAAGTGCAGACGGGTCCTCAGTCGCGGGTGGGGATGTTGCGTTTCAATGCGGATTCACTTTTTTTGGCAAGAAGAGATTGAGCGATTAGGAGATTAAGCGATTGGATCTCGTCGAGTTTCTGAAATCTCAGTACTGCACGAATTTGACGCGGAGCAGGCATCCTCAGATGCCGAGTAGAGCAGAACAAGCCGCATCTGAGGATGCTCACTCCGCAATTCAGTAGAGAATCGTGAATTACTGAATCGCCCAATTGCCGGTCAACGACACGGCATTCCCAAGCAGAAGTGACTTCCTTTACCCAGTAACCCAGAAGGACAGCCCTATGCAAACCTTCAAAGACCAGGTAGCTGTGATCACCGGAGCAGCCAGTGGCATCGGCTGGGCGTTGGCGCAGCGCTGTGCCCAGGACGGCATGAAGGTAGTGCTGGCCGACATCCAGGCCGGTGCGCTGGAAAAGGCTGAGTCCAAACTGCGTGCACAGGGAGCAACCGTGCTGGCTGTGCAAACCGACGTGTCGCTCCCCGAACAGGTGGAACAATTGATGCAGCAGACGCTGGCGCATTTTGGCGGCGTCCAACTGCTTTGTTGCAACGCCGGCATCGGCACAGGGACGTCGCCGATCTGGTCGTTTGCGCTTGAGGATTGGCGCTGGTTGCTGGACGTCAACCTGTTGAGCGTCGTCTACGGCATTCGTTCCTTCATTCCGGTGATGATTCGACAGAACGAACCGGCCCATATGGTGATCACGTCCTCAATTTCGGGGATCGTCGATGCAGATTCGGCCTACGCCGTTACCAAACATGCGGCAGTTGCACTCGCCGAAACGCTCGACGCCCATTTGCGTGAACGTAACCTGCCGATTGGCGTCTCCGTCCTGTGTCCTGCGTTTGTGAAGACGAAAATCCTCAGCGCGGCCCGCAACCGCCCGGCCCATCTGCCCAAAGGACCACCACCCAAGCTCTCGGCGGAAGACGCTCAGCGCGCCCGTCAGGAAGCGAATGCGTTGCGAGCAGGCATCGCCCAAGGCATGGATCCGGCAGAAGTCGCCGAACAGGTATTACAGGCCATACAAGCAGATCGATTCTACGTCTTGCCGCACACAGATTGGAACGACCGTGTGCAAGCGCGCATGGACGCGATCCTTCGAGATCTTTCTTGAAACGCACCCATCACAAGGAACTCACATGTCCCCATTACCCCGCATCCAAGTCCATCCCAACGGGCGCTTTTTGCAAACCGCCGCCGGCAAGCCCTTTTTCTGGCTGGCCGACACGGCATGGGAACTCTTCCACCGCCTGACGCGTGACGAGGCGCGCCGCTATCTGGCCAACCGCGCCCAAAAGAGCTTCACCGTGATCCAGGCCGTGATCCTGGCCGAGTTCGACGGTCTGCGCGCACCCACGCCCGACGGTCTGTTGCCGCTGGACGACGGCGATCCGACGCGGCCCAACGAAGCCTACTTTTCTCACGTGGACGATGTCATCCGCATGGCCGCAAGCTACGGTCTCTACGTCGGTCTGCTCCCAACCTGGGGCGACAAGGTGACACCCATGTGGGGCGCTGGGCCGGCTGTCTTCGACGAGGAGAATGCCGCAGTCTACGGCGAATTCCTGGGCCGCCGCTACGCCGAGGACAGCAACATCATCTGGATCCTGGGCGGCGACCGTCCTCCCGTCCACGAGGACAAGGATTGGCGTCCACTCTGGCGCGCCATGGCGGCGGGGATCAAAAAAGGAGCGGGCGGCACGCCGCTTATCACCTACCATCCTCCTGGCGGGCTGCATCGCGCCACCTCGGTTCACCTGCACGACGAAGAATGGCTCGACTTCAACATGATCCAGTCCGGCCACGGCAGTGGACACGACACGCCGATCTGGGACGCCATCGCCCGCGACTACGCGCTGACGCCCATCAAGCCCACCCTGGACGCCGAACCCAACTACGAAGACCATCCTGTCAATCCCTGGCCCAACTGGGATCCCGCCAACGGCTACTTCCTCGACGACGACGTGCGCCGTCAGTCCTATCGGTCGGTCTTCGCAGGCGGTTGTGGCATCACTTACGGTCATCATTCCATGTGGCAGTTTTGCAGCACACGCTACACGCCGGTCAACCACCCCAACCGTTACTGGTGGGAAGCACTGGATCGTCCTGGCGCGGCGCAAATGGTGCACCTGCGCCAGCTCATGGAAAGCCGCCCCTACTTCAGCCGCATCCCCGACGACAGCCTCATCGCGTCGGAGAACGGTGAAGGCGCGCTGCACCTCAGCGCCACCCGCAACGACGACGGCCGCTACGCCCTGGTCTACTTCCCCGACGCCGTGCGCAGCGCCGACATCGACCTGAGCAAAGTCCGCGCCGCCACGGTCAAAGCGTGGTGGTTCGACACCCACACCGGCCTTTCCCAGCCGATTGGCGAATTCCCCGCGCAAGGAACGCAGACCTTCACCACGCCGCTGGAATGGCACGATTGGGTGTTGGTATTGGACGACGTCGCGGCGGGGTATGGTAGACCGGGTGAACGGTGATTTGAAAGAGATTTGGTGACTGGGTGACTTGGATCTCTTTGAGTACCAGAACGCACGATTTGAACCAGTTACCAAGTCACCAAATCACCAAATCACCAAGTAACCAAGCAACCAACTTCCTCAAACTACGAAAGAACCTCAACCATGTCACAAACCAATCCAGAAACCCTCCCTCTCCGCACCGTCGGCGAGTGGACGTTGACCAGCGAGCGCACGTACAAAGAACCATTCGTCGACGTGACCGTGGACGTCACCTTCCACGCCCCGTCGGGGCAGGCGTTGACGATCCCCGCCTTCTACGCCGGTGACGGCATCTGGCGTGTGCGCTTCAACCCCGGCGAAACAGGACAATGGACATTCCAGGCGCACACCCGCCCTGCCGACGCGTCTTTGATGCGGCGGGGTGAATTTACCGTCAGCGAGCGCCAGACCGACGGTTTCCTCATGGCCACGCCCGGCGACGCCTTTGGCTTCCGCTTCGAGTCGGGCAAGCCGCTCTTCATCGTGGGCGACACCACCTACAATCTCTTTGGCGCCGCCCACTGCGATCTGCCCGTCGACGCCTTCATGGAACGCCGCGCCGCCCAGGGATTCAACCTGCTGCGTGTGCGCGTCCCCGTCAGCCCGTTCCACCCGCCTGAGGGCTATAGCCACTGGCAGACCAAGCGTACCTGGGCCTGGGGCGGCAGCGAACAAGCGCCCCGCTTCGACCGTTTCAACCTCGACTACTTCGCCACCGTGGATCGTGTGGTGCAAAAGGCCGAGGATCTGGAACTGGGCCTGGAGATGATCATGGAGGCGTGGGGTTTTGAATTTCCCTTTAACAGCCGCCAGATCTTCCTGCCCGAGTGGGAAGAGCTGTGGATGCGCTACCTCATCGCCCGCTACGACGCCTACAACTGCCTCTACTTCTGGACGCCGCTCAACGAGTACGAGTACTACCCCAACGGCGACTGGCACTACAAGTCTGTGTCCGACCGCTGGGCCATTCGCATCGCCCGCTGGATCAAAGCCACCGCGCCGCATGGACACGTCATCGCCATGCACAACGGGCCGCGCCTGCCTGCCTTCGCCAAGCGCTTCGCCGCCGACCCCGAAGCCGTTGATGCCGTCATGTTTCAGGAGTGGGGAAGCAACGATCGTGAACGTGGATGGCTTGCCGCCGGCATCGAAGAGACTATCGCTGAAGCGTTTGCGGGGTGGACTCGTTCGATCGTCTTCGCGGAATATGCCTACGAGCGCAACCCCACGTTGCCGCTGGTCTTCACCGGTCACGAATTCAGCCTGCCCGAACACATGCGGCGTGCGCCGTGGCGTGGTGCGTTCCAGGGCATGGGCATCATCCACGGCTTCGAAAATACATGGGGGCCCTTTGCCATCCTCGAAGAAGACCAGCCCAGCCTGCCCTACGTACAGCACCTGAAACGCTTCTTCACCGAGATCGTCGACTTCGACCGGCTGCGCCCGGCTCCGCAATTGCTCCAATCCGGCCCCAACGAGGACGGCTACACGCCGCTGATGCTTGCAACCGAAGATCGCAGCCAGATCGCCGTCTATGTCCCTGCCGGGGGTGAATTCGCGCTGAAGTTGCCTGTCCACGGCTACGCCGCTCAGTGGTATGATCCCCGCAGCGGGGAATTGACCGGCGCCGCCGTCAGCACAAACCCCAACAGCATGACCTTTTCCACACCCGGCGGCACAGACGACGAAGGCCACCCGTGGGATTGGGCGTTGGTTTTGGTGAAGACGGCGTGAGAATGCCTACCGTAGCCCCACGCAACCTGCGTGGGGACGTGCCCAACGAATTCGCTTTCATAGAACGCGATCCCGTCCTCAATGTTCCCCACGCAACCTGCGTGGGGCGACGACAGACGACGTCACATCGCCAACCCAATCATCATTCCTGGATCCTTCCATGACCAACGACCGCATCCTGGCAACCTACATCATCGAAACCGCCCATCCACTGGAAAAAGCGGCGGCGGCAATGGCCGGCGAACAATCTTCGGGCACCTTCGTGCCTGTCCCCGGCGAAACGGACGAGCTACGCGCCCGACACGGTGCGCAGGTGATCCGCATTACCGAACTCGAACCGGTGGACGCGCCCAGCCTGCCTGGTTCGCGTCCGCCCAAGAACGCGCCGACGCCGCCCGTCTACCACCGCGCCGAAGTCGTACTCTCGTTCCCGTACGAAAACGTGGGGCCGTCGCTGCCGGTGCTCATGTCCACCGTGGCAGGGAATCTCTTCGAGTTGGGCCAGTTTTCCGGCCTCCGCCTCGTGGACATGCAACTGCCCCAACCCTTCGCCGACGCCTATCCCGGTCCACAATTCGGCGTCGAGGGGACACGCCGCCTTACCGGCGTCTATGACCGTCCGCTGATTGGCACCATCATCAAACCCAGTGTGGGCCTATCCCCAGAAGAGACGGCGGATCTGGTCAAGATCCTCATTGAAGCCGGGCTGGACTTCATCAAAGATGACGAGTTGAACGCCAACCCGCCCTATTCGCCGGTGGCGCGACGGGCGGCAGCAGTGCAGCGGGTGATCAACGAGCACGCCGAGCGCACGGGCAAGCGCGTCATGTACGCCTACAACATCAGCGGCGACATCGACGAAATGCGCCGCAGCCATGATGCCGTCCTTGCAGTGGGGGGCACTTGTGTCATGGCCAGCCTGATCACCGTGGGGCTGAGCGGTGTCGCTGCGCTGCGTCGGCACAGCCAATTGCCCATCCACGGTCACCGCAACAGTTGGGGCGCGTTGACCCGTCACCCCTGGCTGGGTTTCGACTTCCGCGCCTACCAGAAGTTCTGGCGGCTGGCCGGGGCCGATCACCTGCACGTCAACGGCATCCGCAACAAGTTCTGCGAATCCGACGAGTCGGTGATCGCCTCGGCCCGCGAATGCCTCACCCCCATGCTGGGCGGCTACACCGTCATGCCCGTCTTCTCGTCGGGGCAGACCGCCGAACAGCCGCCCGATACCTTCCGCGCCCTGGGCAGCGTCGATCTCATGTACCTGGCCGGCGGCGGCATCATGGCCCACCCAAGTGGACCGGCGGCCGGCGTCACCGCGTTGATCCAATCCTGGGAAGCGGCGGTGCAGAAGATCCCGTTGGCTGAGTATGCGCAGACGCGGTCGGCGTTGCGCGAGGCGTTGGAGAAGTATGGGTGATTCGTGATCCGTGATTCGTGGGTCAAGGACGTTGCAGTTTCACTTGGAAGAGTATTGGTCCAAGTTTACGCGTCAAGAAACTCGACCCACGAATCACGAATCACGGATCACGGATCACGAATCACGGACCACCTAAACCCGAAACATCCAGAGGCTCAGACCAACATCCTAAACCATGACCAACCTCCTCTTAACGTTTTACGGCGACGACTTCACCGGCTCCACCGATGCGATGGAGGCGTTGACCTTTGGCGGGGTGCCCACGGCGCTCTTTTTGACGCCGCCGCAGCCCCATCACCTGCAAGGACGCTTCGCCGGTCTGTCCGCGATTGGGATGGCTGGGGCCAGCCGGTCCATGAGCCCGGCGCAGATGGACGCGGAATTGCGCCCCAAGTTTGAGGCGCTACGGCGGCTGGGCGCGCCGCTGGTCCACTACAAAGTCTGCTCCACCTTTGATTCGTCGCCGGAGGTGGGCAGCATCGGCCACGCCGCGGACATTGGACAGTCCATCTTTCACAGCCCGTTTGTGCCGATGGTGGTGGGCGCGCCGGTGTTGCGTCGGTATGTTACCTTTGCCAACCTCTTCGCCACCGTGGAAGGGGAGACCTATCGCCTCGACCGTCACCCTACCATGAGCCGCCACCCGGTGACCCCCATGCACGAGAGCGATCTGCGCCGTCACCTGGCGCGGCAGACGCGGCGGACGGTGCATTCGTTCGACTTGCTCGCCCTCTCCGGCGCGGAGGACGACGTCAACGCCCGCTTTGCCGAACTCCTGGCGCAACAGCCCGACATCGTCCTCTTCGACACGGTGGACGACGAACACCTGCGCCGCATCGGTCGCCTGCTGTGGACGGCGGCGCAGGGGCGCAATGGGGAGAGTCCACTCTACGCCGTGGGGTCGTCGGGCGTGGAATATGCGTTGATCCGTCATTGGCAGGCCACGGGGAAGGTCGCGCCGCCCTCTTTGTCCACGTCGCCAGGACCGGTGGATCAACTGATCGTCATGTCGGGCAGTGGATCGCCTGTCACTGCCGAGCAGATCACGTGGGCGGAGCGTCACGGCTTTGCCACGTTGCGCCTGGACAGCGCCGCCCTTATCGACCCGTCCTGCGCCGAAGAGGAAAGCCGGCGCGTCGTGCGCGAGGCGTTGACCGTCCTCGCGCAAGGACGCAGCCTCGTCCTCTACAGCGCGCACGGACCCGACGATCCGGCGCTGGCGGCGACCAAGGCGCGTGGGGCAGAACTGCGCATCGAGCCGTCGTTGGTAGGCGCACGGTTGGCGGCGCGGCAGGGAGAGCTTCTGCGTATGCTGCTAAATGAAACCGGCCTCCGCCGCGCCTGCATTGCCGGTGGCGACACCTGTAGCCATGCCACACCTGTCCTCGGCATTTATGCGCTGGAAGCCATTGCGCCCATCGCGCCGGGTGGTCCCCTGTGCCGCGGCGCGGCGGACGATCCAAAGTTAGACGGCCTCGAACTCTCGCTCAAAGGCGGGCAGGTGGGGAAGGCGGACTATTTTGGGCGCATACGCGAGGGCAAATAAATTCACCGCAAAGGCGCAAAGGGCGCAAAGTCCTTTGCGGTGCAATTCTTCGTCTGTCATTCTTCAATCATCAAATTCAAGGAGATTTGTTATGACCACATCCATCGCCCTCATGGGCGCGGGCGGCAAGATGGGCTGCCGCATCACCGACAACATCAAAGAGATGACCGAGTACGACGTGCGCTACGTGGAGGTGAGCGAACGGGGACAGGCGCGGCTGGCCGAGCGGGGCATCAGCGTCACCGCCGAGGACGCCGCATTGGCCGACGCCGATGTAGTGGTCCTCGCCGTGCCCGACGCGCTGATCGGCACCATCTGCAAGACGTTGATCCCCGAGGTGAAGGCCGGCGCCATGGTAATGGCACTGGACCCGGCAGCGGCCTACGCTGGGGAACTGCCTGATCGCGCCGACATCAGCTACTTCCTGGCGCATCCCTGTCACCCGCCGCTCTTCAACGATGAGGTGACCGAAGAAGGGCGCACCGACTGGTTCGGCGGCATTCACGCCAAACAGCACATCGTCTGCGCGCTGCACAGCGGACCCGAAGAAAACTACGCCCGCGGCGAAGCCATTGCCCGCGCCATGTATGCGCCGGTGATGAACTCCCACCGCGTCACCACCGAGCAGATGGCGTTGCTGGAGCCGGCCCTGGTGGAGACGCTGTCGGCCACCTGCATTTCCATCATCAAAGAGGGGATGGACGAGATCGTGCGCATGGGCGTCCCCGAAGCCGCGGCGTGGGACTTCCTCAGCGGTCACATGCGCATCGAGATGGCGATCATCTTCGGCATGGCCGGCTTCCCGTTTTCCGACGGGGCGAAGCTGGCGATTGCCAACGCCAAGAGCCGCATCTTCCGCGACGATTGGAAGGAGAACGTCTTTGATATGGCGAATGTGAAGAAGAGTGTGCTTGAGATTACGAAGGGGTAGTGCGGGGCGAGTTGCGGGTTGTGAGTTGCGGGTTGCGAATTGCGAGGCGGCGAGGATCTGGGGGTCCTCGCCGCTTTGTTTTGGGGGAATGGAGTTTGTAAGAACTTGCTGTTTGCTGTCTTGAACGTGTGGTAGACTATTGCTAGAAAAGGAGGTCACACTTGGTGACGAATAGAACGTTCACTCGACCATCAAAACCTGTTGAGGCCCAGGAAATGCTAGAAGACATCCGCGCCTACGATGACGCCAAAGCCCGCATCGAAGCCGGTGAGGAGTTGATCCCCAGCAGTGTCGCCTATGCCCTGCTAGATGGTAAAAATCCAATACGCGTCTGGCGCAAGTATCGGGGTTTGACACAACAACAACTGGCAGAAAAGGTAGGCATCAGCAAACCGTACCTGTCTCAACTTGAGTCTGGGAAACGTAGCGGTACCACGGATGTGCTGATGAGCGTCGCGTATGCTTTGAATGTGGGGTTAGAAGAGTTGGTCGACACGAATATTGACTCTGAGTAATCTTTACATTCTTTCTGATATAGAGGTGAGCAAGAGATGAACTATCAAGACTACATCACCATTGAGCCGGATAAGCGGAGCGGCAAGCCCTGTATCCGCGGTATGCGCATCACTGTCTCTGATGTGCTGGACTACCTCGCCTCTGATATGACCGAAGCCCAGATTTTGGCTGATTTCCCCGATCTTACCCATGACGATATCCGCGCCTGTTTGGCCTTTGCCGCAGATCGTGAACGAAAACTATTGATGGCTACCCCATGAAATTCTTGTACGACCAAATTTGTCTCATCGGTTAGTGCAAAGCCTGACGGATGTCTATCCAGGCAGTCAACATGTACGCTATGTCGGCTTGCGAGATGCGTCCGATACGGAAGTTTGGGGATATGCTCGTCGCAACGGTTACACAATTGTCTCCAAAGATTCTGATTTCTATCAGCGTAGTTTGGTTATTGGGTTTCCACCGAAGGTGATCTGGTTAAGGCTTGGCAACTGCTCGACAGAAGATGTCGAACGTTTGCTACGCAAACATCGCGATACGATTGAGCAGTTCGAGGCGGATTCAACGGCTACGTTTCTCGTATTGCCCTGAGTGGACAATGCGCAATGAGCGGTGAAATAAATGGCAAAACTCATCTACTCCATGATCCAATCCGTGGACGGCTACACCGAAGACGCGCACGGTAACTTCAGTTGGGGCGCGCCGGACGAGGACGTACATGCCTACGTCAACGAGTTGGCGTCGTCGGTGGGCGCTTATCTCTACGGGCGCAAGATGTACGAGACGATGGTCTACTGGGAGACAGCGCACCTGCTGCCCAACCAGTCGCCGGTGGAACTCGACTGGGCCAGGCAGTGGCAGGCGGCGGCACACGGTTTTTCCCCGCGGGCGTGCGGTTGGATCTGACATTGTTTGAGGAGCGACGGTTTGGGAATGGGGTGGTTGTCCTGCGGTATGGGGTGCGTGGGTAAGGGGATGATAGCGGTGAAGATTGTCGTGCCAAACTTGCTGTTGAGCGGACTAGACATGTGATAAACTATCGACAGAAAAGGAGGTCACATGGACACACTCACGGTTGATGTCAAAGAAGCGGAAATGCAATTATCGAAACTGCTGGCGCTGGCGTTGCAGGGGAATACGGTGATCATCACCGAAAATCAAGAATTGGTCGTGCAATTGGTGCCAATTCGGAAGCAACCCCAGCGGCGGACGGCTGGTCTGCATCGAGGTGCAATGCGAATGAGCGAGGACTTCAATGATCCACTCCCTGATGCGTTCTGGCTGGATGAAGAATGAAATTTCTGCTAGACACTCAAATCTTCATCTGGTGGGACAGTGAACCAGAGCGACTTCCTCTGCGCCTGTTGACCTTCTGTGAAGACCCCGAAAATACGCTCATATTGAGCATTGCCAGCGTGTGGGAGATGCAAATCAAGGCGCAACTGGGCAAACTTGATCTCAAACGATCACTGGCCGTCATTTTGGAGGAACATCGACAGGAAAATCTGCTTGAGTTGCTGCCCATCGACTTGCCGTACATCCTCGCTTTAGAGCAACTTCCGTTCTATCACAAAGACCCCTTTGATCGATTGATTGTGGCACAGGCACTTACTGAACACCTACCGATTTTGAGTGTAGACGGGGTGTTTGAGCAGTATCCTGTTACAGTATACAGTGCGTGAGGCTGAGCAAGGTACGAACAGCGAACTCTGACGTTGCCTGAGGAGCGCCGGTTTGGGAATGGGGTGGTTGTCCTGAGGTATGGGGCGCGTGGGTCATGATGTAAAATAAGTCATCTCTGTTCGGTGGTTAGAAAAATCGGAGGTAGCGCCATGACACTCGACAAAACGATCCAGGAACATGCCCAAAAATTGCCATATGCTCTCCAGCAAGAAGTGCTCGACTTTGTGCAGTACTTGTTGACGAAGACAGAGCAACAGGAAAACGCAGAATGGTCGGCGTTTTCGTTGTCCGCGGCCATGCGCGGCATGGAAGATGAACCGGATCTGTACAGCCTTTCTGATATTCGGACGGATGAAGAATGAAAACGCCTGGTCAGGTCGTTGTATTTCGTTTCCCACAAACCGACCTCACCGCGGGTAAGATACGTCCGGCAATCGTGCTTGGCAAAGTACCCGGCAAGTACGATGACTGGCTGGTCTGCATGATTTCGTCACAGGTTCGCCATTACATCGCTGGATTCGATGAAATTGTAAAAACCGAGGATGATGACTTCAACAGCAGCGGGCTGAAGGTAACCAGCGTGATTCGTACAGCACGGCTGGCGGTAGTCGGTGAAGAAACACTGCTGGGCACAATCGGCCAGATTTCTGCGCTGAGATTGCAGCGTATCAAGCGGAGCCTGTCCGCGTGGCTGTTGGCGTAACCCATTTGAAGTATTACGCCGGTCTTATGGACGAGGTGCAGATGATCGTGAGCCCGGTGGTGGTGGGCGGCGGCACGCGCTTTTTCTCTGCGGACGTGCGGTTAGATCTGACGTTGCTTGAGGAGAGGCGGTTTGGGAATGGGGTGGTTGTCCTGAGGTATGGGGTGCGCAGGTAATGAAGTCATCTTTGTACGGTGACTGAACAAGTGGAGGCAGCGCCATGACACTCGACAAAACAACCCAGGAATACGCTCAAAAACTGCGTTTTATGAAGGAAAAACTCTTATGAAAAAAACTCAAATTTTTGGAGCGCTGTTGGTCGGTATGTTATCTGTTGTTGCACAAATTGCTGTATTTTATGTACGCTTTGGAAGATGGAACGCGGATTCCACTGTATTGGATTACATCCTGTTTTTTGTCGCAGGTACGATGGGCGGATTGATTTTGATCTATTTCCTAAATCGTCAAAATTCAAAGACAGCATGGTCTATGACTTTGCTCGCTTTTCTGCTGGCCTCGCCTATTGCCTTGGTTATGATGATCGGCGGCGGTTTGCTCGGCTCAATTGGCG
>WGMT01000082.1 GCA_016124945.1 bacterium
GGTTGCAGGTTGCAGGTTGCAGGTTGCAGGTTGCAGGTTGCAGGTTGCAGGTTGCAGGTTGCAGGTTGCAGGTTGCAGGTTGCAGGTTGCAGGTTGCAGGTTGCAGGTTGCAGGTTGCAGGAACAAATTGTCACCGGCCACTTGCACACCGGCAAACTCGCACACCGGCCACTTGCACACTTGCCACTTTGCCTTCTCTACTCCCCTGCCCACTTTCCCAACGCCCACACAATACCGTAAAGCAACAGGAAAAAAAGTAACCCGCCGGTCATACATAACATGCCGAGAATGGCGGCAGGCTGGCCGTAGAATATCCAGATCAGGCCGCCGCCCACTCCATACAAAAGGACAAAAAATCCGACGACAAGCCGGATTTCTGTGCCACGCATGAACCGTTTCACAGCGCTTTCCTTCCAAACGGGCAGAACAGCTTTCGTTTTCAAATTATAGCGGTCGTGTCAAGGAAACCGCAAAGATTCAGGATAGAACGCGGATTGCCAGGTGTCCGCTGTGCGATCCCTTTAGCTGAGAGCAGGCATGATGCTATAATGGCACAGAATCTTCTCGTAAAAACTCAAACAAGCGGCGAGGTAACATGAAGGCTTTCCTGGTGATGGGACGTACATTCAAGGCGCTCTACGATGAGCTCTTTCTGTGGGTTTGGCTGAGCGCGCTCTGGTGGCTAGGCACCTTCCTGGTGGTGACGGCCGCGCCGGTGACGGTAGGGCTGAACATGGCAGCCAATCGTGTGGCCAACTACAAGCGTGTCGATAGTGGTTTCTTTTGGGAAAGTGCTCGCCAACACGTCGGCAAAGGTTGGCTGCTTTACGCACTCACGATACTGCTTTACGTCGGTGTGTTGCTTAACGTCATCTTTTACCTAAACAGCGCTGCTGCGTGGATGAACATCCTGGGTATCATCTTCATCTGGGTGTTTATCTTGGTGATGATGTCGAGCCAATATTTTTTCCCGCTTTTCTGGCAACAGGACGAACCCAGCCTCAAGATGGTCTTTCGCAATGGGGTGCTGTTGGCCGTCCGCTATCCGCTTTACACCTTCTTGATGCTGCTCTTCCAGATTCTGCTGTTGGTGATCAGTGTTGTCACCGTGTTACCAATCTTTCTACTGTTGCCGGCAGCCATTGTTGTATCGGCAAATTTCGCTTTGGTCGGAGCGCTGCAAGAGATGGGCATGGCCCCACAGCCGCCCCAATTGGACTTGAGGAGCTAAGCGCATGAAACTGTTGCTCCTGGGCGGCACCGTCTTCCTGGGCCGTCATCTGGTCGACGCCGCTCTGGCGCGGGGACACGAGATCACCCTCTTCAACCGCGGACAACACAACCCTGATCTCTATCCCAACGTGGAAAAGCTACGCGGTGACCGGGACAACGATCTTGCCGCCCTCAAAGGACGCCGCTGGGACGCCGTCATTGACACCTGCGGCTACGTCCCGCGCATCGTGCGCCAATCCGCCCAACTGTTAGCCAACGCCGTGGATCACTACACCTTCGTCTCGTCGCTGTCGGTCTACGCCGATTTCAGCCAGCCGGGCATCGACGAAAGTGCGCCCGTGGGTAGACTGGACGACCCAACCGTCGAGGAGATCACCGGCGAAACCTACGGCCCACTCAAAACGCTGTGCGAAGAAGCCGCCGAAGCCGCCCTACCCGGTCGCGTCTTCAACGTGCGCCCCGGCCTCATCGTCGGCCCGCACGACCCCACGGATCGTTTCACCTACTGGCCCGTGCGCGTGGCGGAAGGCGGCAACGTCCTCGCTCCGGCGCGGCCCGACTATCCGGCGGAGATCATCGACGTCCGCGACCTGGCGCTGTGGATCGTCCTCATGGTTGAAGTGCGCAAGACCGGCGTCTACAACGCCACCGGTCGCACCCTCACCCTCGGTTCGCTCCTGGAGACAAGCCGACAGATCAGCGGCAGTGACACCCGTATCCACTGGGTGGACGAAGCCTTTCTGCTCGAAAAGAAGGTGCAGCCCTGGCAGGAAATGCCGCTGTGGGTCGGTGACGATCCAAGCATGGCCGGCTTTGCCTACTTCAACGTGGACAAGGCCATCGCCGACGGCCTCACCTTCCGCCCACTCGACGTCACCGTGCGCGATACACAAGCATGGGCAGCGACGAGACCGGAAGATCACCAATGGCGCGCCGGCATCACCCGGCAGCGTGAGGCTGAGTTGTTGGAAGAATGGGAAAATCGAGAGTAAATAAGGAACAACCAATGGCATTGCTCAACCAATACCACAAACCTGCCACCATCGCCGAAGCGATTCAACTGCTTGGCCGCACCGAGACACGTCTTGTGCCGCTGGCCGGTGGTTCGCGTCTTATCGGCGAATTGGAGACGCGCGTCCGCCGCGATGTGGACGGCGTCGTTGATCTCAGCGGGCTGGGCCTCTCCTACATCCGCGCCCAAGACGACGAACTGTGCATCGGCGCCATGACCACCATCAGCGATCTCATTGCACATCCTGTGGCCGGTGACCTCGCCGGCGGCATCCTACGCCGCGTCGCCCGCTACGAAGGACCGGTCAACCTGCGCAACGCCGCCACCCTGGGAGGTCTCGTCGCCGCCGCCGAAGCCGACAGCGAACTCTACGCCGCGCTGCTGGCATTGGACACTTCGGTAGTGTACGACGGAGGCCCTCACCCCCAGCCCCTCTCCCAGAGGACTGGGAGAGGGGAGCCAGAGAGTGTAGACGATCCGACGCCTCTCTCCGAAAAGAATGGACCGGAAAGGGCAGCCGAGGAATTGCCTTCCCTCTACGAAGCGGCTGTGAAAGAAGCGCCAAAGACGCTCGACACTCTGCCCCCCCTCTCCCATCAGACTGGGAGAGGGGCTGGGGGTGAGGGCCTTCTGACCACCGAAATCCGCATCCCCCTGCGCCCCCTCACCAGCGGACACGCCCGCATCGCCCGCACGCCCATGGACCGTCCTATTGTGGCGGCGGTTGCGGTCAGCGGCGACGGGATCGAGCGGGTGGTCCTGTGCGGTGTGGCGGCGCATCCGATCCTCGACGGTGAGGCGATGGAGCCTGTCTCCGATTTCAAGGGCAGCGCCGAATATCGGCGAGAGATGGCGGCCGTTGTGCGTCGGCGGGCATTGGTTGAGGCGAAAGGAGGGTAACATGGTTGCTACGTCAACTCTTGCGTACACCAAAGAATCGACGAGCGAAAAGAAGGCTATCTTGCCACCCCTGGAAAGCGGGGATCGACTTACACGCGCCGAATTCCACCGGCGTTATAAGGCCATGCCGGAAGTCAAAAAAGCTGAACTCATTGAAGGAATCGTGCTTATGTCATCACCAGCGCGGAGAATTCATGGTAAACAGCATGCTGCTGTGATCACAGCTTTGGGACTCTATCAGGCCGCCACACCCGGCACAGAATTACTCGACAATGTGACTGTGTTCCTCGATGCCGACAACGAAGTTCAGCCTGACATTTTGCTGCGCCTTGAGCGGGCCGGGACATCAAGCGTCACCGAAGAAGACTACATTGACGGTCCACCGGAACTGGTGTTTGAGATAGCAAACACCAGCGCAACCTACGATCTGCACGACAAACTCAACGTCTATCGCCGTACCGGCGTCAAGGAGTACATCGTGTGGACGATCCAAGACAGCACAATCTACTGGTACCGCCTGGACGAAGGTCAGTACATTCTGGCCCAGGTGGACAGTGAAGGTATCGTGCACAGCACCGTCTTCCCAGGGCTGGACCTCCACGCCAAAGCCCTGCTGCAAGGGGAGATGTCACAGGTCCTGGCGACGATGCAGGCAGGGATCAACAGCACCGCGCACGCCGAGTTTGTGAAGACGTTGGGAGGTTAATGATGAGCACGACAGTAGAAACTCGATACGAACACATTGTCCTCGATGAAAACGGCGTAGCCATGATCATCGGGAGTCGTCTCAAGGTCGCCGATCTTGTTGCGGAGCATGTTGATTGGGGCTGGAGTGCGGAAGAAATCGCCTACCAGCACCCTCCGCTAACGCTAGGACAAGTCTACTCGGCGTTGGCATACTACTGGGATCATCGTGAGCAGATCAATGATTACCGAGCCCAAATTGCCGAAGAGGTTGAGCAACTGCGCCAAGAGCTACCGGAGTTTCCACGGCTAGCCGAGTTACGCACTCGTTATCGGACACAGTAATGCTCAAGTATTATTTCGACCATAACGTCCAACGTCAGATTGCATCAGGTCTTCGTTTGCGTGGCGTAGACCTAATTACAGCCTACGAAGATGCGATGCATGAAGCAGCAGACGTCGACGTTCTGGCTCGTGCACATCTGACAAACCGGATTTTGGTAACCAAAGATCACGATTTTCTCAAAATTACGACTGATCGATTACGACGGCAGATTGGCTTTCCGGGAATCATCTACATAACCAAAGATGATTTACCGATTGGTCAATGTATTGAAGATCTCGAGATTGTTGCAAAGGTATACGAACCAGAGGAAGTATCTGGACGCGTGTTGTTTCTTCCTCTCTAAACTAAACCTAGAGGAAACCGAATGATCATCACCCTCACCGTCAACGGCACGGAACATACACTGAACGTCCACGCCGGGGAACTGCTGCGCACGGCCCTGCGCCGTCTGCGCTACTACAGCGTCAAACACGGCGACGAGACCGGCGAATCCGGCTCCGACGCCGTCCTCCTCACCTTCACGCCGGAGCAGCCTACCAGCTACCGCCTCCTCAACGCGGGGACAATGCTGGCGGCGCAGGCGGACGGCGCGTCCATCGTGACGGCGGAAGGATTGGTGATTGGTGACTTGGGATTGGTGACGGGGGGGAGCGCGCCTTCTGCCCCAATCCCCAATCCCCAATCACCAGTCACCGCTCTCCAAGAGCAATTCGTCCAATGTGGGGCGATTCAGTGTGGCTACTGCACACCGGCGCAGTTGTTGGCGGCGCAGAAGTTGCTGAGTGAGAATCCCGATCCCACTGAGGCGGAGGTACGTGAGGCGATTGCCGGTGTCCTTTGCCGCTGCACAGGGTATTTGAAGCCGGTGCAGGCGATCCTGCGCACGGCGGCGCTGCGTCGCGGCGAGACGCTTGATCCCCTGCCCGTGGAGATCCGCGATGTGCCGGACGTAGGCGAATGGCCGTCGTCGCTGCCCGACACACCACCCGAAGACCGCACCGGCGACAACACCGACACGCAGACGCGCACGCGCACTGTCCCCGTCACTGTGGCGTCGCCTCGAACACAGGTGGTGAACAAGCCCGAACCCAAGGTGGATGCCGTCAAGCTCGTCAAGGGGCGCGGCGTTTTTGCCGATGACGTGGAGATGCCGGGGATGCTCTACGGCGGGCTGTTGACCAGTCCTCACGCCCACGCCCGTATCCGCAGCATCGACAAATCCAAAGCGGCGGCGCTGCCCGGTGTACACGCTGTCCTCACCCATGAGGACGTGGAACGCGTCGTCTACGCCAGCGGCGGACAGAGCTACCCCAACCCGCCGCCCTACGATCAGGTCAGCCTCGACAACAAAGTGCGTCACGTGGGGGATCGGGTGGCCGTCGTCGCCGCGGAGACGCCCGAACTGGTGCAGCAGGCGATGGAGTTGATCGAAGTGGAGTACGAAGTCCTGCCCGCGGTCTTTGATCCGCTCACAGCGATGGCCGAAGGTGCGCCTGTGATCCACGACCAAGCCGACGCCGTCGACATCCATGACGCCGCCCGCAACATCGCCGTCAAGCTGCATGTCGATCACCACGACGTCGACGCCGCGCTGGCGCAGGCCGACTTCGTCTACGAGAGCGAATACAGCGTCCACCAGGTGCAGCAGGCCAGTATCGAGCCGCACATCGTCGTCAGCTACTGGGACGAAGATGATCGTCTCGTCATCCGCACCAGCACGCAGGTCCCCTTCCACGTGCGGCGCATGGTGGCCCCGCTCATCGGCCTGCCGGTGCGGCGCATCCGTGTGATCAAACCGCGCATCGGTGGCGGCTTCGGCGGCAAACAGGAGATGCTCATCGAAGATCTGTGCGCCCACCTCACCATTGCCACCGGCCGCCCGGTAAAGTTCGAGTACACCCGCGCCCAGGAATTCACCTCGGCGCGCACGCGGCACCCCCAGATTTTGCGTATGCGCAGCGGCATCGACAAAGAGGGCAAGCTGGTGGGCATCGATCTCAAGGTCATCGCCGATGCCGGCGCGTATGGCACGCATGGACTCACCGTGCAGATGGTCACCGGCTTTCGGGCGCTGAGCACCTACTGGCTGCCCGCCGCCCGCTTCGACTGTGACGTTGTCTACACGAATAAACCTGTCCCCGGCGCGTTTCGGGGCTACGGCGCGCCGCAGGCCCTCTTCGCCCTGGAACAGCACATGGAAGAGTTGGCGCTGGCGCGCGGGCTCGATCCCATCGAATTCAAGCGGCTCAATTGGATCAAAGTGGGCCAGGATCTGCCCATGGCCGAAGCAATGGGTGAAGGGCGCGAAGGATTCGCCCAACGGGTGATGACCAGCGGTCTGGCAGAATGTGTGGAGGAAGGCGCGGCGGCCATCGGCTGGGATCGCCGCTTCGATCCCAATTGGAAGATCGACCCGGCCCGTCCGCACATCCGCCGCGGCATGGGCATGGCCGTCTGCATGCACGGCACCGGCATCGCCGGGCTGGACATGGGCGCGGCCAGCATCAAACTCAACGACGACGGCTCGTTCAACCTGCTCGTGGGCGCAACCGATCTGGGCACCGGATCCGACACCGTCCTGGCGCAGATTGCCGCCGAGACGTTGGGCGTGTCGCTGGACGAAGTGGTGATCTACAGCAGCGACACCGACTTCACCCCGTTTGACACCGGCGCGTATGCCAGCAGCACCACTTACATTTCGGGCGGCGCGGTGATGAAGGCGGCGGAGCAGGTGGCGCAGCAGATCTTCGCCCACGCTGCCAAACACCTGCTGCCCGATGCTGACCCCGAACGGCTGTGGCTAGAGGGTGGACAAGTCCACGCGCCGGATGGGCGGTCGGTGACGCTGTCCACAGTCGCGTTGCACAGCACGCACCAGGCCGAACAGCACCAGATCATGGCGACAGCCAGCCATATGAGCTACGTCAGCCCGCCCCCCTTCGCCGCCCAATACGCCGAAGTAGAAGTGGACACCGAAACCGGTCAGGTGACGGCCAAGAAGATCGTCATGGCGGTGGATTGTGGCATTGCCATCAACCCCGTCACCGCCAGTGGGCAGGTGGAAGGCGGCATGATCCAGGCGTTGGGCTACGCCCTGAGCGAAGAGATGGTCTACGACGAGCTGGGCCAATTGCAGACGACGAAGTTCGGCGACTACCGCATCTACGCCGCCGACGAAGTGCCCGAGATCGGCGTGATCCTCGTGCAGACGTATGAACCGAGCGGTCCTTACGGCGCAAAAGCCGTGGCCGAGATCCCTATGGACGGCATGGCCCCGGCCATCGCCAGCGCCATCTTCGACGCCACAGGGACGCGCATTCGACAGATCCCGTTCACGCCGGAGCGGGTGTGGCGGGCGTTGCAGCAGGAATGACACAGCCAAAAGCAGCGGCTACGGTTACCCGGTTAAATTCTTAAGCTTCAAGAACTCCGGCTCACGTAGGCAAATGGCGCAGTGGTATGGGGCGATTTCCAGCCAGTGTTCAAGATCGGCGGAATTTTCGCCAGATTAAATGGTTCTGGAATTCTTCAATCAGGTGAAAATTGGCAGTCGAAAATGTTTACGAAAATAGTTTTCAAAAAAAAACTTGCGCCTAATCCTTACACTATGCTACGATTTTTATTGTACAGATAGCAGAATTACCTATAGAGAAAGGTTGCACCATGTTAACAAAATCGACGCTGCGACTATTTACAATTCTGAGCGCTACACTATTGCTGATGTACACAGCAACTCTAGATGCACCTGCGCAGGAAGATAATCTTACGATCCCTAGTCCTTCAACAGTCTACATTCCTTTGGTCACCGCACCCGATCCACCTCCACCCCCTCTAAGTTCGTTGCAAGTCGCTTATATATCGTTCCCTATGCGGAGCGACGGTGATCCAGCACAGATTGTTACAATGCAAGCTGATGGGACCAACATCACTCAGTTGACCAATATTCCAGGGGATAAATATTCCCTAGAGTGGTCACCAGACGGCCAATGGCTTTCTTTTGACGTTAATGATGGAAATTCTGAAATTTATGTGGTTACGTACGATGGATTGAATCTGGCCAACTTGACCAATAACCCAGCCACCGACAGGTCTGCTGTCTGGTCGCCGAATGGATCAGAGATCGCGTTTGTAAGCGATCGAGATGGGAATCCCGAGATTTATGTAATGAATAACAATGGTGATGCGCAAACGAATCTAACCAACGATCCTGGCACGGATGACTGGCCTGTCTGGTCACCTGACGGGACACAGATAGCGTTTATCTCATCGCGCACAGGCACATTTGGTCTCTACATTATGCAGAGTGATGGTTCAAACCCGGTGCGCCTAGCTGATGCCCAAGGAGGAGGTACTTGGGCTTGGAGAGGTCCCTCTTGGTCGCCGGATGGTCGCTCAATTGCTTACATGCTGAACGGCAACATCCATGTATTTAATGTAGACACTCAGGAATCATTAAAAGTAACCAGTTTCGACAGTTTTGGAAGTTACTCAATTGGTGGCATAAATTGGTCAGCAGATAGCACGGACGTCGCCTTTTCACATAGCTACAATGTTATAGGTAACTCTACACCCAACGTTTATATAGTTTCAGCAGATGGCACGCAATCATCGGCTCGTGTAATGGGAGGTACCAGCCCGAAATTCTCTCCAGGCGGCGAATATATAGCCGCCAACGTTGTTTTCCGAGGGACTACCAGTCTGGCAATAGAGGTATACGTGACTAATCTTCGCACACAAGAAACATCAGCGATGACCAATGGTTCCGCTAACGCTCGTCTTAACACTGGTGTTGTATGGCGTCCGCTATCAACCAGGAACTAGTAAATTGGTGTCGTGCTTTCCAGGCTATATCGATTACATAAAGAGCCGTCTAGATGTTCTATCATCTTCTTCGATCGACGTTTCAAGGAGAGTTGAACATGAAAATTCGCTATTTTGCCGACACAGACACCGTCTACATCGAGTTGCCCCAAAACCCAGTGGTTGAATCCAGAGATCTAAACGAGTACACAGTGATCGATCTGGACGAAAACGAGAATCTGGTTGCCATCACCCTGGAACATGCACGCGAATGCGCCACCATTGCTGATTTCTCTTTTCAACAGGAATTCGTAGGGGCATATTCTGTTGATTCATGATCTTTACCAGGGCAGCCCGCGCAGAGTCAGCCGACACAACTTGATCGAAGTGCCCCTCAACCTTTAAGATATGCGCAACATGAAGTGACTGGTGATTTGTGACTGGTGATTGGGGCTGATGGGAGAATGGTTTTGTTAGCCAAGATAATGGGATGATGAGATGATGCAACGAAACACCCATCATCTCATCATCCCATTATCATCATCTTCCCCCAATCACCAATCCCCATTCCCGGAGAACCAACCATGAACCAAACCACACCGAAACAGATCACCCGTGCCTTGGATCGGGTGTTGCACAAGGTAAAGCAGCCCGCCCGTTACACCGGCGGCGAGTTGAATTCGATTGTCAAAGATTGGGCCGATCCGCGCATTCGGGCGCGGGTGGCGCTGGCCTTCCCCGATATCTACGAACTGGGCGGCTCTAACCTGGGGACAGCGCTGCTCTACCACCTAATCAACCAGCGCGAGGACATGCTGGCCGAGCGCGTCTACTGCCCGTGGCCCGATTTCGAGGAGATTATGCGCCGCGACGGCATTCCACTCTACGGGCTGGAGACGCGCCACAGCGTCCTCGACTTTGATCTCTACGCCTTCAGCCTGCCCTACGAACAGCTCTACACCAACGTCCTCACCATGCTTGATCTGGCGGGCATCCCTCTGCGCGCCGAGGAGCGCACCGCCGATCACCCAGTGGTCATCGCCGGCGGCTCGGGCTGCTACAACCCCGAACCCATGGCCGCGTTCTTCGACGCGATGGTCATCGGCGAAGGGGAAGAGGTGATCTTTGAGGTGATTGCGGCGGTGGAGCAGTGGAGAGACGACGGACGACGGACGACGGACGACGGTGCAGAGCGTCGCCTCTCACTCTGGCGTCGACTCGCTCGTATCCCCGGCGTCTACGTCCCCGGTCTGTACGAACCCGTCTACGCCGCGGACGGCACGTTGTTGGAGACGCGCCCATTGGTGACGGACGCGCCCGCCGAGGTGATGAAACGGGTGGTGACGGTGCTACCGGAGCCGGTGACACGCTTCATCGTGCCCAATATCGACGTCGTCCACAACCGGGCGGCAATTGAGATCATGCGCGGCTGTACGCGGGGATGTCGCTTCTGCCAGGCCGGCATGATCTTCCGCCCTGTGCGCGAGCGGCCCGTGGAAGAGGTCCTGCGCGCCGTGGACGAGATGATCGAGCACTGCGGCTTCGAGGAAGTCAGCTTCCTCAGCCTGAGCAGCAGCGACTACAGCTATGTGGAAGAACTGGTGCGCCGCACCATGGAACGCCACGGCGAAAAGAAGCTCTCCATCGGCCTGCCCAGCCTGCGCATTGAAAGTTTCAGCGTCGATCTCATGGACCTGCTAGAGAAGGGACGGCGTCGATCCGGCTTCACCTTTGCCCCCGAAGCTGCTACGGATCGTCTGCGCGATGTGATCAACAAGCCCATCGCCTCCGATGATCTGCTCAAGACCGCCGAAGAGGTCTATCGCCGCGGCTGGACGACGATCAAGATGTACTTCATGATCGGCCACCCCACACAGACGCTGGAAGATGTGCAGGCCATCGCCGATCTGTCCAAGGCGGTGTTGGCGGTGGGTCAACGCGTGTTGGGCCGAAAGGCCAACGTGCGCATCGGCGTCAGCACACTGGTGCCCAAGCCACACACGCCTTTCCAGTGGGTGCCCATGGAAGACGAGCGCGTGATCAAAGAGCAGATCGACCTGCTGCAACGCTCATTGCGCGGGCCGGGCATCCACTTCACCTGGAACGATCCCAACGAGACGCTGGTGGAAGCCTTCCTCACCCGCGGCGACCGCAAACTGGCCGACGTCATCCAGCGGGCGTGGCAATTGGGGGCGAAACTCGACGCCTGGGGTGATCAGTTCCGCTTCGACGCCTGGCAGCAGGCTTTCGTCGACTGCGAACAGGACATGAACTGGTACGCCCGCCGTGCACGTCCGCTAGACGAGACGCTGCCGTGGGAGCACATCTCCGCCGGGCTGAAGAAAGAATTCCTGATGCAGGAGTACGTCCACACCTATCAGGGTGGCGTGGTGGACGACTGCCGCGAGCACTGCTTCTCGTGTGGCATCCTTGGCTTCTTCAAGGAACAACGCCGCGACGCGCCGGACGACGGCTGGGCCTGCCCACCGCTAGGACGGGGCAAAGAGCGTCAGCCGGTTGATGTCACCCCCATCCCGCTCTACTTCAACGACGACATGTCCCCAGATCGGACGGGTCAATTCGCCGAGCGGGTGCCGCAACGTCGGCAGGGGACGGTGGCTAAACGCGTCGAGCTAGAGACTGGCGACTAGAAGTTGGTGAAGTCTCTTTGAGCTATACGGAGGAGAAATGGTGACCTCAACAGCGGAACTACTGGAATCTGTGGCAGATGAACTGCACCTATCCCAAGACGCGCTAATCACCGAAGGGGTACGCTCGGTGCTGTCACAACGTCTTCAGATGCTCAATAGCAGAATTTTCGAGTTACACGGAAAGTATGAAGTGAATTCTGTGGAAGAGATGCAAGCTCGGTACGAAGTAGGCACTCTCGAAGAAGAAGATTCATGGCGCGACTTACAAGATTTGGATCACCTGGAATATAAGCGCGACCGACTCGTACAGCTACTCGGTCGCGTTCAATGAAGTTCGTCGACGTCGGCAGACTTTGCATCATTGCTGAGGTCGAGTTTGCAGATATTGTTACCAGCGTAGATGTCACTGAACATGCTATGCGCATATTCCTTATGGATAGCAGTTTCATTGATGTATGGTTTTCGTTGAAGATGCTTGATCGCTACAGTTACCACTGGGAACGCCGTTCTCTGGACGGAACGATCTATTGGTATGACAATGCACCACATATCAAATGGCAGGATGTTACTACGTTCCCACACCATTTTCACAATGGACACGCAGCGAAAGTTGTTGCCAGCGATCTGAGTTTGGAGCCGGAGATAGCATTCCGTCCGTTCCTTTCGTTTGCGCAGATGAAATTACGGGGTAACGAGTGATGGTGACGCGTACTACAATCACCATCCTTGATGTACTGATCCACAACCTCACCTACGCGGAGACTTTTGCACGCATCGAGAAGATGATCCACACCGGCGCGCCGCACCAGGTGGCGACGGTGAACCCCGAATTCCTCGTGGTAGCGCGCCAGGACCCGTCCTTTCGGGGCGTGTTGCAGGCGGCGGATCTGGTGCTGGCCGACGGCGTGGGGCTGCACTTGGGCGCATGGTTGCAGGGGAAACGCTTCGTCTCGCGCGTGGCGGGTAGTCAGTTGGTCTACCGGCTGTCCCCGTTGGCGGCGCAGAAGGGTTGGCGATTGTTCTTTCTGGGCGCGGGGCCGGGCGTGGCCGAGGAAGCAGCACAGCGCCTGCGCGACCACTATCCGCACATCGACATCACCGTCAATGCGGCTGACCCTACCGAAGCAGGGACAGCCGCGGCGCTGGATCACATCCGCAGCACTCGCCCCGACATCCTGCTCGTGGCCTATGGCGCACCCCAACAGGATCTCTGGATCGCCCACAACAAAGAAAAAGCCGCCGTGCCGGTGATGATCGGCATCGGCGGCACATTGGACGTCATCGCCGGGCGCACACCGCGCCCGCCCCAGTGGCTACACGATATTGGGTTGGAATGGCTCTACCGGCTGTGGAAACAGCCGTGGCGCTGGCGACGTCAACTGCGTTTGCCCGTCTTCGTGGGGTTGGTGATTGCGGAAAGGTTGGGATTGAAGGTCAATGCCGTCAAGAAACCGCCGAATGAATTCGGCGTCTAGGATGGGAAACACGATAAATCGTGTTCTCAGAACCGGCTTTAGCCTGTTTCCCGTAGCAGACGCCGAATTCATTCGGCGGGTGTGTTTACCCAGAATCATTTCTAAATAAACCCAACCTACGGTCTAGCCCCACGCATCTTCTGTTTCTAGAATCGCCTCTGCTTCGATTTCCACCAGATATTGGGGACCCACCAACTTCGCTTCCACCAACGTATTGGCTGGGCGAATTTCGCCGAAGAATTCGCCGTGGACCCGTGCCACCGGCTCCCAATTGGCAATACTGCTGACGTATACGCGGGTGCGCACTACGTCGCTCAACTCGCCGCCCAGGCTTTTGATGGCGCGCTCGATTTTTTGAATGGCATAACGCGCCTGCGCCGCCGGATCGTCGCCGCCGACAAGATTGCCGTCGGCGTCGGTGGCTGTAGTGCCCGAGACGTGAATGGTCGATCCCATGCGTACGGCGCGGCTGTAGCCCGCCATGGCTTCCCAGGTGGTGCCAGTGTCAATGTTGCGCCGAGATAGGCTCATTCTTCCCAGGCTCCTTTGGCCATCAAACCACCATCTACACAGAGATATTCCCCGGTGACAAACGACGCCTTGTCGCTGGCGAGGAAGAGCACCGCCTCGGCCACCTCTTCGGGTCTACCTGACCGCCCGATTGGGTGTGTCCGCGCTGCATCGGCGCGCAATGCTTCAATGGTGCCCGCCCCAATCGCCAGATCCGTTTCGATGGTGCCGGGGTTGACGGCGTTGACGCGCACCCCATGTTCGGCGTAGTCCAGCGCCAATTGACGGGTGAGATTGAGGATGCCCCCCTTGCTTGCCGCATAGGCGGGGACCTTCCTGGCCGATTGCAGGCCCTGTACGCTGGCAATGTTAACGATGGCGCCGCCTCGCCCCATCATGTGCGGGATGCCATACTTGACCATGAGGAAGCAACTTTTCAGATTGACATCGATAATACGATCCCACGTCTCTTCGGGCATTTCATGCGCGGGGACATAACTATCGGCCGGCTGAATACCTACATTGTTGACAATCACATCCAGTTTCCCCCATCGGGTGATGCAATCGTCCACCAGCGCGCGGCAGGCGTCCGCTTTGGACACGTCCGCTTGGTGAAAGACGATTTCACCCGCCAATCCACCGCTCTCCTGGGCCAATGCTTCACCGGCCCGTCCATCTAAATCTGCGCAAAGGACACTTGCGCCCTCCCGCGCAAATATACGCGAAATGGCAGCACCAATCCCCTTGGCGCCACCAGTGACAATTACGATCTTTTGATCGAAACTGGGCATACCGTCCCCTCCTGGGTTGTTGAAGATACGTTGTTGATGTGAGGTGTAGATCCAATCCTACCCGATCTAGCGCAGAGGGACAATTGACGATGGACGATGGACGTCGTCCGTCGTCCTTCTACAACATTTGTAGAATTGACCTTCCTCCCTCCCCTCTGTTATATTGACTTCGTCTGTTATCCAACCATTCACCACGGCAAAAGGAGACCGGTGCAAAGATGAACTTGATAATCCGTTTACGTGCAGGTTTTGTTCCTGCCGCATTCGTTGATAAACAATGCACCGGTGATCCCGCGAGGTGAGAAGGGACCGGGAGACGTCTCTCCTGGCTACTTCCCAGAAACGCAAAAGGTCACGGTGCATCTGCCCGTGACCTTTTTTATTGGGCTGCGCTGATCCTTCAGCGTCAAAGAGTCACGGGCTTTCCGTGGCTCTTTTGTTTTTGGTCGGGACTACTGCAAATGCGACGCAGAGGCCAGGGCAACGCCCAGAATGCCGCAACAGTGCGGCCTGCGCGTCGCATTTGCGGCAACCCGCTACGGTATACACACATGGCGCACCTATCCCCGAGAGGACGCAAATGGACGACGGCAAACGGAAGACAGCCAACCCGCAATCTCCATCAAACATGAGTACAACTATGGACAATTACGACTTAAAAGAGACGCTCTCCGAAAACAAAATACGTGGCTTGTGGCGCATGATGACCGGCTACCATAAGATCTACCTGCTGGCTACGATTGCGGTAGGCATCGCCGCTGTGGCTCGCGCCGGTACGTCTTACTTAATCGGCTTTTTCGTGGACAGTGTGCTGCCTAGCCCGAATGTGCTTTCGCTGCTACCCTGGGTGGCGGCAAGCTTTATCGGCCTGGCGCTGATCCAGGGAAGTTTCACCTTCCTAGGTGGACGCATGGCTGCCCGCACTGCCGAAGGAATTACCCAGCGGTTGCGCAACTACATCTACGATCAATTGCAACGCCTGAGCTTCACCTACCACGACCGCATGCAAACGGGTGAATTGCTTTCTCGCTCCACCTCGGATGTGGACACGCTACGCCGTCTCTTTGCCGATCAACTCATCGGCATCGGGCGCATCGGTCTGCTATTTATCATCAGCTTCCTGGCGCTGGTCTACCTCAACCTGGAACTGGCGCTCTATTCGGTAGTGATCATCCCGGTGGTGATTGGGATGTCGATCTTCTTCTTCCGCAAAATGGAAGTGGCCTACGAAGTCTACCAGAGCTAGGACGCCACTCTCTCCAACCGACTGCAGGAGAACCTGAGCGGTGTGCGTGTGGTAAAGGCTTTCGCCCGCCAGGAGTATGAAATTGACCGCTTTGAGGTGGAAAATCACAAGAAGCTCAAACAGGGCAACTATCTGATCTTCCTCAACGGCGTCTTCTGGCCGATAACGGACATTCTGTGTGGCATTCAGATGCTGGTGGGTTTCTACCTGGGTGCACGCATGGCCGTGGCCGGTACCATCAGCGTGGGCGATTTCCTCGTCTACTCCGGGCTGGTAATCCAGTTGATCTGGCCTATCCGCAACCTGGGCCGCCTGGTGGCGCAAATGTCCACCGGTTTCGTCTCGTTGCAGCGTGTACAGCAGATCATTCGCCAGGAGCGCGAACCTCTGGACGATGGACGTCACGAGACCACAGATCGCTTGCAGGGTGAGGTGATCTTCGATCATGTCTACTTTGCCTACGAGACGCCTGCGTCCCCTGCGGAACAGGCGCAGGCCATTGCCACCAACGGCAACACACCGCTACAGCAGAGCAATGGGCACGGCGTGAGCAGCGATTCAGGGCTGCACATCCTGGCTTCGCTGGATCGTGAGTACGTGCTCCAGGACATCAACCTGCGTGTCTCACCGGGCAGGGTGGTGGGTCTACTCGGTGCAACAGGATCGGGGAAGACTTCGCTGGTCAACCTGCTGCCACGCTTCTACGATTACACCGAAGGTCGCATTCTGGTGGACGGCGTGGACCTGCGCGACTACAAGCGTTCGTATCTGCGCAGCCAGATCGGCATCGTGCAACAGGAGCCATTCCTCTTCTCGACGACGATCCGCAACAACATCACCTACGGCCTGGGCCGTGATGTGAGCGACGAAGAGGTGGAAGCCGCCGCCCGCGCCGCCGCCGTCCACGATGTGATTACGTCCTTCCCCAAAGGCTACGAGACGATGGTGGGCGAGCGGGGTGTCACCCTTTCCGGTGGACAGAAGCAGCGTGTCACCATTGCCCGCAGTCTGCTCAAGGACCCGAGCATCTTGATCCTCGACGACGCCACCTCTTCGGTGGACACCGAGACCGATGCCGAAATCCGTGGGGCGTTGCGCAATCTGATGAAAGATCGCACCACCTTCATCATTGCGCATCGTGTACAGAGCGTGATGGAGGCCGACGTCATCGTGGTGATGGACAGGGGCAAGATCGTACAGATGGGCACCCACTACGAACTGCTCAACCAGCCGGGCATCTACCGCCGGGTCTACGACCTGCAAGCCCGTATCGAAGCCGAGCTGGAACAGGAGATCGCCGACGCCGTACACAGGGCCGACGCCAAGTTGGAAACCAAACAAAACGGACAAGGCGGCGCTGCCGAGAAAGTTTGAAGAGAATGAATGAAGAATAAAGATTGGGTAGAGACGCAATCACCGCTTACCAATCATTATTCTTCATTCATAGCCTTCCAATTCTCTGACTTCTCCGCCTAAACATATTGGGAGAACCCTCTCATGTCTGAACAGCATTTCGAAGAAGAAGAATTCTCAACACAATTTAACGGGCAGACGATTCTGCGCATTCTCAAGCAGGGGTTGCCCCATTGGCCGCTGATGGCCTTCTTCCTGGGCGCCATTACACTGACGGCCTTTGTCGATTCGTATATGACCTTCCTGAGCAAGCGCATTATCGACGAAGGCATCGTCGCCCGAGACACCGAGAAGCTCATCGAAATTGTGATGCAGTACGGCATCTTCATTGTGATACAGGCGGTGCTCGTCTTCGCCTTCATCATGGCGGCGGGCCGGCTGGGCGAACGGGTGCAGTACGATCTACGCAAGCAGATGTTTGCCAAGTTGCAAGGGCTGTCGCTTTCGTACTACAGCCGCACACCGGTAGGTTGGCTGATGTCGCGCGTCACCAGCGACACGACGCGTGTGGGTGAACTCGTCTCTTGGGGTTTCCTCGACACCATGTGGGGGATCACCAACATCATCACCGCGCTGGGTTTCATGCTCTTCATCAACTGGCGATTGGGCTTGATTGCCGCGGTGATCATCCCGATCCTGGTTGTGGTGGCGGCGGAATTCAAGAAGAAGATCCTGGTGGAATACCGCCAGGTACGCAAGACAAATTCGCAGATTACGGGCGCGTACAACGAGAACATCACCGGTGTGCGTGTGGTCAAGTCGCTGCGACGTGAAGAGAAGAACCTCGAAGAGTTCGGCGTCCTCTCGCAGAATATGTACAGCGCTGCGTTTCGGGCGGCGTGGCTGTCGGCGCTCTTCTTGCCTACGGTGCAGTTGCTTAGCGCAGCGGCGGTGGCGGCTGTCCTCTGGGTGGGCGGCTGGGAATTCAGCCAGGGCACGGTGACCATCGGCGGCATCCAGGCGTTTGTCTCGTACATCACCTTCATGCTCTGGCCGATTCAGGAAATGGCGCGTGTCTACGCCGAAATGCAGCAGGCGGTGGCCTCGGGTGAACGGATCTTCTCGCTCATCGACGCCGTACCCGAGATTCAAGACAGGCCCAACGCCGTCAATCCCGGCTCCATCCGCGGAGACATCGTCTTTGAAGACGTCACCTTCTGGTACGACGACGAAAAAGAGAACCCCGTGCTCGAGAACTTCAACCTGCGCATACGGGAAGGTGAGACCATCGCTCTGGTCGGGCCGACGGGTGCAGGCAAGTCCACGTTGGTGAACCTGGTCTGCCGCTTCTTTGAGCCGCAGCAAGGTGTGATCCGCATGGCCGGCCACGACTACAAGGATCTGACGCTGCACGCCATCCACTCGCGCATCGGCATGGTGTTGCAGACGCCCCATCTCTTCTCGGGCACGATCCGCGAAAACCTGCGCTACGGGCGGCTTGAGGCCACCGACCAGGAGATCGAAGACGCCGCCAAGATGGCCGGCGCCGACGGTTTCATCCTCGAACTCGACAAGGGCTACGACACCGAAGTGGGCGAAGGTGGCGTGTTGCTCTCAGTCGGCCAGAAACAGTTGATCAGCCTGGCCCGCGCCGTACTGGCCGACCCCGACATCTTTGTGATGGACGAGGCCACCAGCTCCGTGGACACACTTACCGAAGCGCTGATTCAGCAGGCCATGAACCGCATGATGGAAGGGCGCACCAGCTTCATCATCGCCCACCGCCTCAGCACCATCAAGAAGGCGGATCGCATCCTCGTGATCGAAAACGGCGGCGTCTCCGAAATGGGCACACACGCCGAGTTGATCAAGGCACGCGGACACTATTACAACCTCTACACCAAGCAGTTCCGCGAGGAAATGGCCGGCCAAGAACAGGCAGCTTTACACGAAGACAGCACCATCGCCGCCTAAACAACGCTGCGACAAACCCTACCACACAGAAAACAAGCGTCATCTCGTTAGCGGGGTGACGCTTGTTGATTAGGAAAAAAGTGCCAAAAACCTAGACGCCGGCAAGGCCTGGCTACTGTAAGTATAAACGATTAACCCGGCGTGCGATCTGTGGGCTCGGCGAAGGGTGTGAACTCGGTCCACTCGATGCGGAAGGAGCTCTCTTCAACATTCAGCGTGCGGCTACCGGCGGGCAACGAGTAGTTCGTCGTCATACCCAGATTGAAGCAACTGAGCAGCCCCTGGGTGTTGTCTTCCAAGCCCAGGCCCGCTACGTAGGGGATGGCGGTGGGGAGGTCCTGGCTGCCGCCTTCACCGGTAATCCGCTGGGTGAAGGTGGCATTCATGATGAAGCAGAGCCGGGCCGTACGATTCTGCGCGTTCAGGTCGATGAAGCCGCCGACGTATGCGCCGTCAGCGCCTGCGTCGATACTTCGGGCCGATCTGCCGAGGCTGGCAAAGGTGTCCACCTGCGCTTTGCTCAGGAGGGGCAGCGCTTCGCCGCCCAGATATTGGATCGTGTCGCCGTCTTCGCTGAAGATGCCGGATCCGGTGCTGTTGCCGCTGCTACCGCCGGTGAAGTAGGCGCGCTGGGTGTTGCGTGGCTGCGGCGCGCCGTTGATGCTCTCGCGATAGTCGTGCAGATCGGCGCGCACGCGCACTTTGACTTCCCCTTTCGCCTCTAGAGAACCGGGGCCGGGCCGGTAGGTCACCGTCACCGTCCCACGCCATTCGGTGAAGGGGATGAAGTTGCTGCGCACCGAATCGTTGGTCTTCACCACAAGATAGCCGCGACTGGGGATGCCATCCCACGGAGGAGATGCCACGATTTTGGTCTTACTCCAACTGGTGACGGGAACGTCGACGCCGTCCACTTCGACTTTGCCCTGTTGATCGCCGAAGCTGCCGTAGATCTCCACCGTCCCCGCCGACTTTGAGGCGTCGTCGAGGACGTCCACGGTGCGGATACTGGGGGCCAGCGCCGTGGAACTGCCGCCCGCTGCCTTGGCGTCGAAGTTCAGGTTGACGGTGTTGCCCCCGATGCTAATCCCCAGCGGCCCAACCCAGGCGGGGCGATTGTAGATTGTCAGATTGCGCCGTCCCATCTCACCCCATACCTCGGCAAAATTGAAAGGACGGGTGGGCGGCGTGGTAGGCGACTGTTCGTTGGATCCCAAAAGCCGGTCGAAGAAGAAGAGAATGCTGTTACCGGCGACGTCTGCATTGGTGTAATTGTCGAAGGAGACCAGCACGCTGGCCCCCGCGCCTATGATGGCCTGCCGGATGGAGCGTGGGTCGTAGACAGTCTCCTTCTCCGGATCACAGGAGCCATAGCACTGGCCGTTGCTGGTAAAGCGCCCGGCCCCGGAAAAACAGGCATGAATCATCACAATGGCATCGTCCAGATCCCAGTAGTGCGTAATGAAACGTTCCGTAATCCCTAGTTTGGCCCGCCAGACGTCACCCTCTTGCACCATGTTCAACGTAAGCCGACCGGCATCCACGTCAGCCTTGTAGGTGGAGCCCAGAGCGGCCACGTTGACCTCGCTAGATGTCTGCAAACTAAAGGACAAGTCACCCCATCGGATGGTGTGGGTACCATCCGAGTTGGCAGTGATACTGGTCACCCGCTGCCAGCCGGTGCCGTGGGTATCCAGATAGAGCACGCCCAAATCCTTATAGTTCTTCATATCGTCGATGCTCGTACCGAGCCCTGTATTGACGTATCCTTTGCTCACCAAAAGGTTGCGCACGGCGGCTGCCACAGAAGCACCACCATCAAAGGCAACCGAGACGATACGCCGGGAGCCAGGCACGTTGTCATCCATCGCGCTGGGTTCCAGTTCATCGCTCCATCTCGCTGCTTGATTCATTATCACGAACTGGTTGCTATCGCTCTCAACCTGTGGCGGACGGTTGCCGTTGATCAACACCGAAAAGCCGTCGACCATCACCGCCTGCATGGTCAACGTTTCGGTGAAGAGCACCACCGTGGCAATCTGGGAATCCTGGGCAATTGCCTGGGCGGCCTGTATCATCTCCTGAACCAGATCTCGCTGCTCAAAGGGGACAGAGAGATCGACCACCGTGTTGAGCACGTTCGTGACATTATCAACGACGGCTACCCGTTCCTCTGCACTGAGGGGCTCGTCACTGGGCGGCGGATCTGTGGGAGCGGGCGTCGGCGTCGGGGCGATGGTTGCACTGCCTTGAGAAAGAGCAGGTAGATAGATCGTGCTGCTCATCGCATCCGTCGCATTGAGCGCAGACGCCCGAGACGCCCCAATTACCTTGGAGACGGTTGCGCCGGAGGCCGAGAGTCCGCTTAGCGTGAGCAACAGCAAGGCTAGGCAGACAACCAGCACAGTTGAAAGTAGGGTAACATGCAAAGCGGGGCGAGAATTGGAATTTGGATGTTGCATGGAGTAGTTCCTTCTTTGATGCGTGTTTCTTTGATGCGTGAAAATGGTTCGTCTGTTTCGGCGCAGAGCGTAGCAACTTGCCTTTGGCTGGTCGATAGGTTAGCACACACATAGAGTGTATCCTGGGACACAGAGACACTGTCACCTTAGCACCTGAAATACCCCACATACAATTTGACCGCTTTTCCAGATCGCAGCGCAACTGATACCATATTGCTCATGCCAACATCGATTCTCGCCACCAAACTCTATATTCCTCTTCCACGCCCCGATCTGGTGACGCGCCCGCGCCTCCTCACGCGCATGGACGAATCCCTGCATCGCAAGGTCACTCTCGTCTCCGCGCCGGCGGGCTTTGGCAAGACGACGTTGGTGAGCGCGTGGATAGACAATTTACGATTTTCGATTGACGATTTACAATTGCCGACGCGGCAAGTTTCTGCAATCGCAAATCGAAAATCGAAAATCGTAAATCAGATCGCCTGGCTGTCGCTCGATGCAGGCGAAAACGATCCCCTCGGCTTTCTCACCTACCTGGTGGCGGCGTTGCAGCGGATCGCGCCGGATTGGGGCGCGCCGGTGATGAAGATGCTCCAGTCGCCGCAGCCGCCGGCGCCGCAGACGATCCTCACGGCGCTGCTCAACGAAATTTCAGACATCCCACATGAATTTGTGCCCCAGGAATTTATCCTAGTGCTGGACGATTACCACGTCATCGAGGCCAAAGACGTGGACGAGATCCTCACTTTCCTCATCGAATACCTGCCGCCGCAGATGCACCTGATCATCACCACGCGCGAAGACCCGCCCATCCCCCTGGCGAAGATGCGCGCCCGCGGCCAGTTGACGGAGATCCGCGCCGCCGATCTGCGCTTCTCCGCAGACGAAGCCGCCGACTTCCTGCGCCGCGCCACCCACATCGACTTCTCCGCCGAGCAAGTGGCCGCGGTGGACGCCCGCACCGAAGGCTGGATCGCCGGCTTGCAGTTGGCCGCTCTCTCCATGCAAGGACATCACCACGACAGCGCCGATTTCATCGCTTCCTTTACCGGCAGCCATCGCTTCGTCATGGACTATCTACTGGAAGAAGTGCTCAACCAACAGCCCGAGCACGTGCAGAACTTCCTGCTACGCACGTCGATCCTCGACCGGATGTGCGCACCGCTGTGTGAGACAGTAGTGGGTGAGGCGGCTTCCGGCGGAGAGACGCTGGGCTACCTCGAACGGGCCAATCTCTTCCTCATTGCGTTGGACAACGAACGCCGCTGGTATCGCTATCACCATCTCTTCGCCGAGTTGTTACGGCAACGGCTGGTGCAACAGCTTGCCGGCCACCCAGACGAAGAGAACACAGTGCGCCGTCTTCACCAACGCGCCAGCCATTGGTACGCCGACAACGATCTGGAGTTGGAAGCGTTTCACCACGCCACCGCCGCCCAAGACGTTGCACGCGCCATTGATTTGATTGAGGCCAAAGGCATGCCGCTACAATTCCGCGGCGGCGCGGTGATTGTCCTCAATTGGATCAAGTCGCTGCCCGAAGAAGTGCTCAACGCCTACCCGGTGTTGTGGATCACCTGGGGATCGGCGCTGCTCATGCACGGCCAGGTGGTGGGCGTGGAAGAAAAAGCCGCCGCTGCCGAAGCAGCCCTTGCCCAGGCCAAGATGAGTGAGCGTAGCCGCGATCTGATTGGCCGCATTGCCTCACTGCGCGCCACGGTGGCGGTAACACGCCATGAAGCAGACACGATCATCGTCCAGGCGCAACGTGCGTTGACCTACTTACACCCCGACAATCTGCCTGTGCGCGCCTCCATCAACTGGGCGTTGGGTCATGCCCACAATTTGCAGGGGGATCGCGCCACCGCCGCCCAGGCCTATGTCAAAGCCCTTGCTGCCTGCAAAGCGGTAGGCCACACCACCATCGCCATGATGTCGGCGATTGGCCTGGGCATGTTGCAAGAATGGGAAAACAATCTTCACGAGGCAGAGTCCACCTTCAAAGAAGCGGCCATACTCATGGGCGAAGCTGTCACGCCGCCTGTGTGCGATGCCCATCTGGGTTTGGCCCGTCTCTACTACCAGTGGAACGACCTGGAAGCAGCCAAGACGCGGGCTGAACAAAGCCTCGACCTGGCGCGGCAAATCGAAACCACCGATCGAGCGGTCAACTGCGAAATTGTCCTGGCGCAGTTGAAGGGCGCGCAGGGCGATCTCAACGGCGCATTGACGCTGCTGGCCGAGGCCGAACAGGTGGCGCGCCGCCAGCATTTCACACGCCTGCTGCCCCAGATTATCTCATTGCAGGTGATCTGCCTCTTGCGCCAGGGCAAGGTGAAGGCGGCAGCCCAACTGGCCGATGCAGGGCCATTGCCCGTAAGCCAGGCCAGTGTTCGCCTGGCGCAAGGAGATGCGTCCGCCGCGCTGGCACTGCTCGACGCGGAGCGGCAGCGTGTTGAAGCGAAGCAGTGGGCCTACGAACGGCTGCATGTCATCACCCTACAAGCGCTGGCACATCAGGCCGACGGCAACAAAGCAGCCGCCGTGCAGACACTCGCCCAAGCGCTAGCATTGGCCGAACCGGAAGGATTCGTTCGCCTCTTTCTTGACGAAGGCCGCCCCATGCAGCAATTGTTGGCCGAAGTGCAAATGCGCGGTCTGCACCCGGCCTACACCACCAAACTGCTGGCCGCTTTTGAGACGGAAGCCGCCCCCGCCGCGCTGTCGATCCCCACGCCGCAGCCCCTCATCGATCCCCTCAGCCAACGCGAATTAGAGATCCTGGCGCTGATTGCCACCGGCCTCAAGAACCAGGAAATTGCTGATCGACTGATCATCAGCCTCAACACCGTCCTCTACCACACCAAAAACATCTACGGCAAACTCGGCGTCAACAAGCGCGCTGTTGCCATCAACAGAGCGCGCGAACTTGAACTGATCTGAGGCAAAGCGCTTTACCGCAAATTGGAATCTCTCTGAAAATCCTTTCAATTTGTGTAGTCTGTGGATCTTTTTCTTCTTCTGTTCTTTGTGTCCTTTGCGCCTTTGCGGTGATTTTCCCTGACAAAGACTACAGTTTCTTGTGGGGACATAGTGCCTTGTGCGCCCTATCCTGTTGTCATGATGACAGACAACACAGACCGCCCCACACACTACGAGATCAAGATCCACGGCCAGTTGGACGGCCAGTGGCAGGCGTGGTTCGACGATCTTCAGATCACCTGCACCTGCGACGGCAACACAATCTTGAGTGGCGCCATCGTGGATCAGGCGGCGCTGTACGGCGTGTTGAAACGCATCAACAATTTGGGATTGAAGCTGATCTCGGTCAATTCGCCAACGAAAGGTTAAGGACACACCCACATGAAGGCCATTTACTACACCCAATACGGCCCACCCGAAGTATTGTGTCTGCAAGAAGTGGACAAACCCACGCCCAAAGACGACGAAGTGCTGATTCGCGTCCACGCCGCTTCGCTCAACGCCTATGATTGGCACATTATGCGCGCTGATCCCTTTCTGGCGCGGCTGGGCAAAGGGTTGTTCGGCCCCAAAAACAAGATCCCCGGCGCGGATGTGGCCGGGTTGGTCGAAGCGGTGGGCCGCAACGTCACCCAGCATCAACCGGGCGACGCCGTCTACGGGGACATGTCCGGCGCCAACGACGGTGCGTTTGCCGAGTACGTCTGCGCACCCGCTAGTCTTATGGCGCCAAAGCCGCAGAATTTGTCCTTTGCCGAGGCGGCGAGCGTGCCCATGGCGGCGTTGACGGCGCTGCAGGCGCTGCGCGATGTGTGCAAAGTGCAGCCGGGGCAACAGGTGTTGGTCAACGGCGCGTCCGGCGGTGTGGGCACCTTCGCCGTGCAGATCGCCAAGGCGTTAGGGGTTGAAGTGACGGCGGTATGCAGCACCAGCAAGGTGGAACTGACACGCAAACTGGGCGCGGATCAGGTCATCGATTACAAAAAAGAGGATTTCACCCAAAGCGACAAAACCTACGATGCGATCCTCGGCGTCGGCGGCTACAAGCCATTGAAAGCCTACACAGCGGCGCTCAAACCCGGCGGCATCTATGCGATGGTGGGCGGCACCAACAAGCAGATCTTCGACGCCTTGCTCTTTGGGGCGTTCATGGCCAGAGACGGAAAGAAGATTGCACAGGTGATGGCAAAACCCAATCAGGCCGATCTCGTCTACTTGAACGAGCTTTTCGAAGCGGGAAAGGTCAAACCCGTCATCGACCGCTGCTACCCCCTGCACGAGACAGCCGACGCCATCCGCTATCTTGAAGAAGGACACCCGAAGGGGAAGATTGTGATCACGGTGGTTGAATAGAACGCGGTTGAATAGAACGCGGTTGAATAGAACGCGGTTGAATAGAACGCGGATCGAGCGGATTGGGCGGATTTTAACGGATAAAAAGAAGAATCTGCTCCGTCCACGTTCTATTTCTGCCTGAATGGGTACGCATGGTATAAACGAAGGAACTTCCACCATGTCAAATAAGGTAGCCCATCCATGTCCCACTTGATCGTCGTCGCCGGCGCGCCCGGCAGCGGAAAGAGCACCATCTGCAAGCAGTTGCACGAGCGGTTCCAGTCGGTTTACATTGATTTTGGGTGGCTACGCGAATTTCACCTCGATCCTGAGTGGAAGAAGGCCAGCCCGGTGGAAGAAAAAATAGCGTTCGACAATCTGGTCTTCATCCTCAAAAACTACATTCGGCACGGCTACAACCACATCCTCGTAACCGATTTGCAGGATGAGCGGGTGCAGCAGATCCCGGACCTATTCGCAGATGAGAAATTCACCATCATCACCCTGCTCGTACAGGACGAAGACGAGCACCGACGGCGCGTCCTCGAACCGGCGCGCGACAGCGGCTACCGCAACGACACAGCCGCCATCGCCTGGAACCGCTCTATCAACGAACGCCCCACCCTGCCCAACGAAATCAAGTTCGACAACACAGCGCTAACGCCCGAAGAAGCCGTCCGACAGATTGAGCAGTTGGTGATTGGTGATTGGTGATTGGGGTAGAGCACACCTCTCCCCAATCACCAATCACCTTCCTCATACTGAAAGACCTGCTCCAGCGGCACGTCGAAGACACGCGCAATGCGGAAGGCTACCTCCAACGACGGTGAATACTTGTTGCCCTCTATGGCGTTGATCGTCTGCCGCGTCACGCCGACTCGATCCGCCAGATCCTGTTGTGTCATCTCGCCGTGCTCAAAGCGCAGCGTGCGGATGGTGTTGGCAAGTGTCCCGCCACGCTTGCCCATGTTTTAAGCCCCCCGCCGGTAAAAGTAGAGCTGCGAACCAATCTCCACAAGGGACGCCAATACCCAAAATCCCAGTAACAGGTGGGTGAAGACGAAATTACCTTCAGTAAAAACTGCCGCGTAGAGCGCCAGGAAGACGCCTGTCGCCAGCACATAAGAGCCGTTCCGCTCCCCCTTCAGCTCGAACAGCCGGTCACGTTCATCGCTCTCCGTACGCCGATCAATGACCGCGATGAGGATGTGGCCTGCCACCATCAGGACGACATGCAAGACGACCATCCCCACGAACAGGCCCACCTGATGCGGCAGCACCGTCATCGTGTCGGTGGGCAAGACAGTGGAAAAGTAAAGACCAAAAACTGCGATCAGGCTGACAAACTGCAACCACAGACTTTTTTCCTGAAACGATAGGTTCATAGTTTCACCCCATGTCTAAAAAATTCGATACCATGTAAAAAATACAAGACACATAGACCATACCATGCTGATGCAACGATGTCAACTATTTTTTACACACAACATGATCTATCTATCCCGAATCTGTGGACAGCAACCTTCCGGGAAGGGGGCAAGTGTGCGGTGCCGGTCACACTATTCCGCTGCCCCCTTCCCGGAAGGTCAATCTCGCGCCTAGATTGAGATGCAGCGACGGAACGACGCTTGTTTGCATGTCGAACGAGAGTCGCCTATATTGACACCGACCACATTCAATCGAGAAAGGAATGTCCCAGTGTCCCCCACCAAACCCAAAGATGACACCTACCACCACGGCGATCTGCGTAATGCACTGATTGCGGCCGGGGTGCAGATGCTCGAAAGCGAAGGCGCGCAAGGACTGAGCCTGCGCAAGCTGGCCAAACAGGCCGGTGTCAGCCACAACGCGCCCTACATGCACTTTGCCGACAAAGAAGCCCTCCTTGCCGCCATTGCCGAGGAGGGCTTTCACATTCTCACCGACGCTGTGCGCAGCGCCGTGGACACGGCCGGCGACGACTGGCGTCAGCAACTCAGCGCCGGCTCCTGGGCCTACGTTCGCTTTGCATTGGATCACCCCAGCCACCTGCAGGTGATGTTTCTCGCCTATG
This sequence comes from bacterium, assembly GCA_016124945.1. GTDB lineage: Bacteria > Chloroflexota > Anaerolineae > Caldilineales > Caldilineaceae > RI-153. The sequence continues at coordinate 27,808 of WGMT01000082.1, forward strand.
AGCCGCAGCAGTACCCCAGCCTCTACGCCACATCCACCGGCGCGCTCGCCGTCCTCAGCGAACTGATCCAACGCGGTCAAGCCCAAGGAAAAATCGTCGACGGCGACAGCCACTACCTCGCCACCTTCGTCTGGTCGCTGCTCCACGGCGTCGCCACCATTCTGGCCGGGCGCAAAATGCCGCCCACGGTGATGGGCCGCGTTACCCCCCAGGAGTTAGTGCGCGGCTACGTGGCGCAGTTGATCCGCGGCCTAGGCGTGTAGTGAGGGCCGACGGCGCGCGCCACGAAGGGCGGGCAAGAATACCGGCGGAGCGGGGTTGTCCAGTCGGGCGGTATAGGCGGGCAGGGCGGTGGCAGCCAAAAACCACAGGCCAATGGAAAGATGACGGGCAACAACGCGGCGACAAGACAGGCGATGCAACATGCTGCATCCAGATTCCACACCTGTGGGTGGCACTTTTCACAGGTGGCTGATGGGTAAGGTTAAAACGGAGTAACAGGTAGGATACCTGATCTGGGATTAATTTTTGCAACACCGACAGTGCGCCACGACAGTGCGTTCACATTATGTTGGGGCGACAACCTTCCGGGAAGGAGCAGCAAAATGATGTGAACCAGGGAAAAGGATTACCCCCATTCCCGGAAGATAAACGTGTTATAGTATCATGCAGAGGAGGCGACAAGTTAAAATCACTCTCGATATGCGCTACCTCGTCGTAGGTGGCATTTGTTATGTCTCAACAGGATCCGAATGAACGATGAACTTAACATCGAAGAGTCGGCCCCCTGGCTTGTGGTCGTCATCACTTTGGTGGCGGGTGGGCTGCGCGTTTTACTCCTCGGCAGCAAGAGCATGTGGCTGGATGAAACCTTCAGCGTGTGGATGGCGAGCCGGCCAGTCGACGAAATGCTGCAATGGATCGTGCGCATCGATCAGCATCCACCGCTCTACTATCTTCTGCTTCATTTCTGGATCGCGCTCGGTGACGACAGCGCCTTTCATGTCCGCATGCTCTCTGCGTTGTTCGGCACAGCCACAATCCCGCTGATCTACTTGATCGGCAAACGCATGGCCGGCGCGCCGTTGGGGCTGGCAGCGGCGATGATCCTGGCGTTCTCGCCCTTCCACATCTTCTATGCGCAAGAAACACGCATGTACACGCTCCTGGCGTTCACGGCTGCCGTAGCGTTCTACGCGTTGACCCGTCTGCTCACCGGTTCGCACGCGCGCCGGAATTGGGTGCTGTTTGTCGTCTTCTCGGCGGCGACAATGTACACCCACAACACGGCTGTGCTTTTCCCGCTGGCCGTCAATCTCTTCGTGCTGGGGCTACTGCTGTGGCAAAGGACAAGACCGGGATCTGCACCGTCCTTGCAGGCACCCCCATTCTGGAAATGGGTGAAGGCACAGATCGCCGTCCTTGTGCTGTGGAGCCCGTGGATCGTCGTCTTCGTCCAGCAAGCCCGTGTCGTTGATCAGCGGTTTTGGATTCCTGCGCCAACGTGGGATGGCGTTGTCCGCGTGCTTGGGCTCTTTCTAAACACGGCGACCACCTATGAAGGCAGTCAGGCCCTGGCGGTGTGGGGCGTCTATGTGCTGTTGCTGGGTTTGGGCATGGTCTATTTCCGCAAGAGGATGTCGCAGTTCTTGTTCCTGTCCGTACTGTTCGCCGTCCCCTTTCTGGGACAGTTGATCATCAGCCTGCGTCGCCCGATCTTTTCGGATCGCACGCTGATCTGGATCACGATTCCGCTGATCCTGGTGTTGGCGGCGGGCGTCGCCCAGTTGAAATTTCGTTTTGTGATAATCGCCGCAGTCGGGGTTGTTGCCACGCTCAGCCTATTCTCTGCCGCCGACTACTACCGATTCTTCCAAAAAGAAGACTGGTCCACGCCTGCCGGGTATGTGGCGCTCTACGCCGAAGAGGACGATTTGGTTCTCTTCAACTCCAACTTCGTAATCGTCGCCTTCGACTACTATTTTCGTACATTCGAAGACAAGTATGACCTCCAGGTGCAGAAAGAGGGCGTCCCCGCCGATCTGATCGATGACGCCGTCCTCGAACCGCTGATGACCGAAGACGATATACCGAAGTTACTTTCGTTAATAGACGGACGCGATAGAGTTTGGCTGGTTTACAGCCACGAATCGTACACGGATCCAGAGGGGTTGGTTCCCAAAACGCTTGCCGCAGAAATGAAGTTGATCGACCAGCGCGATTTCTATGGAGGAAAGGTTCAATTGTACGGAGTGGAGTGAGTGATTCCGAAGTCCTACAACGGAGCTATTGTCGCTGCGGGCTGCTGCCCAATTCCTGGCAGCAGCCCGCAGCGACGCGTCTAGCGCACCACCAGCGGCAAGAAAATGAGTTCTGCCACGTTGTTCACGGTCACCTGCACAGTCAAGGTGACTTTCGTCGGGCCGTTGTACCCGCTGATGACAATCGGGTAGGTGCCGGCCGGCACCTCGGCATCGACGCTAATCGACAGTGTGCGAGCCGGCGCTGTGGCGTTGAGACCGGGGAAGCCTTCGGCGTCGCCGGTAAACCCGGCGGTGATCCCTGGCGGTGCGCTGCCCAAGTCAACAGAGAGCCAGACGTTGGGGAAGAAGAGCGCACCACTCGCGTTGAGATTCACCGGCACGCTGACGATAGCGCCGGCGTCCACGGTCACCGTTGGTTGTTGCGTGGTCAACGTGAAGTCTGCCGACGCAATGCTGAACAACACCTCCTGTGAGCGCACCGCGCGCTCACTTTCGGAATCAATCGCCTCAATCGAGATATGGTAAGGCGTGTTAGGGCGAATATTCGTCAGCCGTTCAAAGCCCACCTCAGCGCCCGTCGGGTTGCCATCGGCATCCAACAGCGCCAGCGCGCCACCCACAGTGATCACCTCAGTGGGGTTGAGCGGCGTTTGACCAAACCAGAGGCGGTAGCGATCCACATCCGGGTGGCTGTTGACGCGCCATTCCACATTCAACGCATTGGCGGCAGCGTCAAAGGTGGGGGTGATGGTGGCTGTCCATTGGAGCGGGAAGGTGGCCGCCCCATTGATCACGATAGGCGCGGCGTTGGCAAACTCTGTGGTTAGCTGGTAATCATCCTTCGACAGCCAAACGGCGTTGCGACCATAGCCGCTTTGATCGACAGTGGCCGCCAACAGAGCAGGCGCCGCTGCATAGCTCGTAACTGGCGGATTGACGCCGTCGTCGGCGCGCACCCAGAGGTGATAGGTGCCGGAGGGCAGTTTGCTCAGGTCAACCACTTTGGTGACCAGTTGCCCGCCCAACTCGGCCACATTGGTGATGTTGAACTCGGCCAGCAGTTGCCCTTCATAGCGCGGTATGGTTTCGGTGTCGGGGACGCCATTGGTGCCGGTAATGGTGAAAGCGCCGCTGATGTCTCCGGGGTTGACGTAGATCTGCACCGTTGTGGGGTTGAGATCCGAGGTCAACTGCCAACTCACCTGGGTTGCGGCCAGATTGGAGGCATCGACCGCCACGGTCCCCAAGATCGGCGGGCTGTCAGGCCCTTCTACGCTCAGTTGGAACGGCGTATTGTCTGTGTCACCCATCACCTTCACCTGCCAGCTTTCACCCATCAACGCCTGATCCACACTGAAGGTTGTATAGTAGATGGGTGAGTAGAGGAGATCCTCGCGCTGGACAATGCGCACATCAGCGCTCGGCACGACATCACCCACATCGTCGGTGGCAAAGAAGGTATAGACGCCACCGTCGGCCAGATTCACATTGAGCGCTGCCGCCAGCAGCACATTGGTATTGCGATGGCGGAACTCAATGGTATTGGCGCCGGCGTTGAGCAGGCCGTAACCGGAGGTGTTCAGACGGTCGATATTGCTGAAGAGCGGCGTGCCATTCACCACCATTGTCATGCCCGGTGTGGCCACATTGACAAAGCGCACCTTGGCTTTGCCCATGGTGGCCGGCGCCGTGTTGTCATCCAGCAAAACCGCCACCCCTTTGGTCGCCCCGCCATAACTGATCAGGCTGGAGGTGGTATCTGTGATTAGATCCAGATTGCCACTGAGAACCACATTCGTTGTGCCGCGCTGGAGCAACTCAACGCGATGGATGCCCGGTGCCAGCGTTAGCGGCGTGAGCCAGACTGTATCCAGCGGATCGAGATCGTTGTAAATGGTGACGCCATCCACACGCAGATCCAGCGCTGTTATTGCAGGGTCGAATGAGACCGCGGTAAAGAGCAAGCGAGCCGAGGCAACCGCATCTTCGCCGGTGACAGGCTCCACAAAGTCGCCATTGATTGTGGTTGCTGTCGTCTGTTCCTTACCCCAGGCCACATACTGTGTATAGTCGATTTCGTAATCGACAATCGCAGCATAGTTGTCTACTGTCACTTCTTGCCCGCCGGGCGTAATAATTGACAAGGTAAGCGGCTTGGTTGCCATCAGATTGAAGAGCACATCCCCATGACGGATGAGATTCACCTGCGAGATGACATCGGTGGCGTCGGCGGCCTGCACCTGGGTCAAATCGATGGTGGGTTTGGTCAGCGGAATGTCAATAATGACACCGCTGTCCTGACCGGCGGCATCTTGCAGGAAGGTGACGCCGTTTGTTGCCGCCGCGTCGACTGTGGTTCCTGTGCGAAGTGCTTCCTGCCAGGTGGCGCGGGCGGCAGCCAGGAAGGGCGGTGTGATCAGTCGGAAACTGTCCACATTGCGGAAGGTCAACGAGCCACGGTCGTTGACAAAGAAGCCAGCCGAGCCAAAGCCCAGCACATTGACCACCCCCTTGAAACCGAAGCTACGATTGGTAAATTCCCCAGCTTCGACGCGTGCAGCAGCCAGCGTCGGCAGGCTAAACGGAGGCAACGGCAAGCAGATGGCGGGGAAAACGGTAACGCCGAACAATTTAGCCGCTGGTGTACACTTTTCGCCAAAGGAGCCTTTCTTCATCTCAATCGCCACTCGCCCAGAACCGGCAAAGGTGAATTGGCCGCCGCTGCGGGTAAAGGCGGTGATGCTGACATCGGTGGTATAGGGAATAAAACCAAAGAAGCTGTTGGTTTGAATCCGCGCCTTGAAACCTTGCGCCACAATGGTGGCGTCGGCGCGTGCCATCTCAAAGACCAACACCTGGATCGTGCCGCCCAGATCAATCCGGAAGGGCCTGGGCTGCAGGCTCATTGAACCATTGACCGCAACAATCGGCCCCAGCACAGGCAGGCTCTTCCCAGCTTCAATCTCTACCTCGACATCGACTCGTTCGTTGCCGGGAATGAGGGTGACTTCGCCACGAACCGAAGTGAGAAAGAGACCTGTGCTGCCAATCGGCAAGCCTGGATCGCAACTGGCGCGGGCGCGGATGGCCCCCAGCCGCAACGCATCGGTCACAGTCGTGCTGTCAGGCAGTGCTGTCCCCGCGGCAATCGCCATCACCGTCTGCCCCTGAGCATTGACAAGGATGGTGACGCCGGCGCCGATGGTGCATTCACGGCCACTAGCAGATTTGCCCTTTTTGATATTGGGGATGGTCAGATCACCATCGGCCCGAATCTCAAATCCGTTGGTGACCGCCGTGAGCGAACCACTTAGTTCCAGGGCAAAGCCGCTGCTGGTGCGGATGGAGGGTAACTTAATCCTTCCTGTGCCAAATTTGACGCCGCCGGTGTCAATCGAGGTCGGCACCGAAATCACCGCGGAAAGGCCGCCAAACTCACTTGGCATCTTTAGTTCGGGTCGGGTGATGTGTAAGGTCGGGCGTTCGTTCACGTAAACGATTTGCACGCCACGGGAAACGAGTTGTACCCCGGCTACATTCAGTTCAAAGTCGGGTATCACAGAGGTGCTAAACTGATTGCGGGCGTTGACATTGCCGCTAAAGACCAGGTTGCTCAGGGTGGTGCCGTTGGTGGTCAGGCGCAGCCGCCCGTTGACCGTACAACTGCTGCTGGTCAAATTGCTGATCACCACATTCTCGATGCGCACACTCACTCGTTTGAAGGAACTGCTCGACGAAAACTCAATCAGCGAAATCGCATTGCCGGAACAGTAACTCAGGGTGTTGACCGGTGTGGGTGACGGTGTGGCGGTTGGCGTTGGGCCGGTGGTTGGGGTGGCTGTCGGCTGTACCGAGGTGGGGGTGGGGGTCACCGTGGGGGTGGGCGAAGGCGTTGGCTCCGGCAGATTGTTGACCCTGACCAACAGAATCTGTTCAAAGCTGTTGCCGCTGTTGTCGGTGCTGCGCACGCGGATGCTGTGAATGGACTTAAACTCAAAGTCCAACACCGCTGCGGTGCGCAATTCGCGGCCAAAGATGCCAAAGGCAAAATTGTCGTCACTCCCCGACCCTTCGACCAACGTGTAGGTATGGTCGAGAATGCCGGGTGAATCAGGATCAACCGAGCTGAAGATACCGACGCTCCTGCCGACGGGGGCATTCTCATCGACGCTGTCATTGCTCAGGGTGATGGCTGTGGGGGGATCATTGGCATCGGCGCCCTGGACGATAACGTTCTGGAAAAAGATCACCCCATCTGGGTCGCTCACCTGAATGCCGACGGTGTAGCTTGCCTTGCCGCGCCCCACAAGGGACTGAGCCAGGAGCAGATTGACCAGCCCTATATCGGTGCGCTCAATGGCAAAAAAGGCATTGTCATTGTTCGTGCCGGTCAATATAAAGCTAAAATTGCGGTCGCTGGTGCCGGTGCGACAATCGGGGCGGATAAAGAACACATTGCAAGTGAGATCCGGGTCGCGCGCCATGAGCAGCCCAACGACACTGTTCACCGCGGCATTTCCACTCAGAGGCGGCGGCCCACTTGTGCCAAAGAGAGAACTGCGCAGTAGAATTTCGGTTGGCGCGTCGTTGACGCCGGTAATGATCACATCCACCGTCGTCTGGCGCGTCTTGGTGACATCGCCATTGTGAACGATGTAGAAGAAGGAATCGCGACCAAAAAAGTTCGCCTTGGGGGTATATCGAATCTTGTTGTCGACAATTTCCGCCGTCCCATTGCGTGGCTGCCCTACCGTAAAGAGGATCAGTGGATCGCCGTTCCTCTCCGTATCATTGGCCAGCACGTCAATGAGAACGGCGGTATCTTCGATGGTCGTTACACTGTCCGGTTGCGGTTCGGGAACATGCAGGGGCGCGGCTTGCGCCACCGATATCGGCAAACAAAACCAGCAGAGTAGGAGGAGCAAAAGCGCCTGTTGGCTCCAATGGCGGCGCGGTCTACAAAGGGTGGTGAGTGGTACAGCACGCATCGTTTCATTCCTTTTGGTTGGGAGAGTCATCGTAATTGAGCCATCAGATGATTGTTCAATTCAACTCAGTATAGAGAGTGGCCGTAGCGAGATCGTAGCGAGGTTGCTCATGCTGCGGAGATAAAGTTGGTTCACGAACGCGGTTTTTATGGGGGAAAGGTTCAACTGTATGGGGTTGATAGAGATTGAGAGTGATATCTGATAAAATTCATCCTTGGCCGCAATTGATCATTAAACCTATCATCGGAGGCCCAGATGAAGCAGAGCGAGTGGTTTCTCAAACAACTACAAACCGGCGCCGAACAGTTTGAGTGGAACTTTTGGTCGGTGCCGGAGCATCTTCGCACACAGTTACCCATCGATCCACCGTACATGGGCACGTGGCCTGCGGTGCGCCACGTCTGGCATGTGACCGAATACGAACGCTGTCTGGCGATCCCTGGCATGCGCCAGTGGCTTGGCGCTCCCACGCCAGCCAACGATTGGCTGGATGACGACGAGACCTGGCACATACACCAGGACACCCCGCCCCAGGACTTAATCACCCGTTTCTGGGAGATGCGCCGTGAAGAATTGGCGCTGGTACAAGAACTCCAGCGCGTCGACTGGAACGAGCACCGCGACACTGTTTGGGGGTACAAGCCGCTCTCCTGGGTGGTGACGAAGACCTACCAACACACCTTTGAGCATGGCGACACGCTGCTGCGCATGAGCCTGTGGTGGGAGCACATCGCGGAGCAGATTGCGCTGGCGCGTACCGAGGAAAAACCATGATGACCGCAAACGATCACTTCCCCACCGTCAAAGTCGCCGTGATCCAGGCCGCGCCGGTGCTCTTCGACCGCGAAGCCAGTGTGGACAAAGCTTGCCAGCTCACACACGAAGCCGCTGCGCAGGGAGCGCAGTTGGTTCTCTTCCCTGAAGCCTTCATCCCCGCCTACCCGCGCGGACTCTCCTTTGGCGCGGTGGTGGGCAGCCGCAGCGCCCAAGGACGGCGTACCTGGCAACGCTACTGGGCCAACGCTGTCGACGTCCCCAGCCCCGCCACCGTGGCCCTGGGCGACGCGGCGCGCCAGGCCGGCGTCTTCCTCGCCATCGGCGTCATCGAACGGGATGGTGACAGCAGCGGCGGCACGCTCTACTGCACCGTCCTCTACTTCGGCCCTACCGGCCAACTGCTGGGCAAGCATCGCAAACTCAAACCCACCGCATCCGAACGGTTGATCTGGGGCGAAGGCGACGGCAGCACACTCACCGTCCTCGACACGGAAGTGGGCAAGATCGGCGGCCTGATCTGCTGGGAGAACTACATGCCGCTAGCGCGCATGGCCCTGTACGGCAAGGGCGTCGAAATCTACCTCGCCCCCACCGCCGATTCGCGTGACACCTGGCAGGCCACCATGCAACACATCGCCTGCGAAGGACGCTGTTTCGTCCTCGGCTGCAACCAGTATGTCACCAAGTCGATGTATCCCGCAGACCTGCCCGGCGTCGAAGAGTTGGCGGATCAGCCCGAGGAGATGTGCCGCGGCGGCAGCGTCATCGTGTCACCGTTGGGCAAGGTACTGGCGGGTCCGCTCTACGATCAGGAGGGGATCTTGTACGCCGAGCTCGACATGGCCGAAGTTGCGCAAAGCAAGTTCGATTTCGACGTGACGGGGCACTACGCGCGACCGGATGTGTTTCAATTGGTTGTGAATGAGCAGCCTGTGTCATCTGTGACATTTCGGTAACCGGACAGAGATTATCGTATTGCAATTAAGCCATACTTTTGTATTGCTACACCGCCATGCACATGATATGATTCAAGCATGTCTTCTCCACGACGCACCGAATTTGAGTAGGAATATGAAGAAGAAAATTACCTATAGCGAAGGCCCAATCGAGGAAGCGAAAGTCGTCGACAATTTTCTGCCACCTCCTGATGAACTGGTATTCCGCGAGGAAACCGTCAAGGTGACGATTGCGCTCAGCAAAACGAGCATCGAATTCTTCAAGCACGAAGCGGCCAAGCATCAGGTCTCGTATCAGAAGATGATACGGCGCTTGCTCGATGAATATGCAGCGCGCCACGCAAGTTAAGCCAAAGTGTATGCCGGCAACACAAAGGCCAAGGACAGCATCGTCCTTGGCCTTTGTGATCTCTGCCATCTTGGTTTGCGGTTACATTCCAATTTTGTGCTTGCCCCCTTGTCATCCTCCTGATTTCCCGCTACAATCAGAACATTTGAGCCACACACCCAATCTTGTAAGGAGGAATTGCACATGAGCGAACCGAACACCCCTCGCCCCTACGGGCCTGTCCCTTCGCCGCGCCAACTCCGCTGGCACCGGCGCGAGTTCTACGGCTTCCTCCACTTCACCACCAACACCTTCACCGACAAGGAATGGGGCTACGGCGACGAGTCGCCCAGCGTCTTCGCGCCCACGGATTTCGATGTCGATCAGATCGTGCGCGCCGCCGTTGACGCGGGCATGACCGGGCTGATCCTCACCTGCAAGCACCACGACGGCTTCTGCCTGTGGCCGGCCAAATACACCGAACATTCGGTGAAGAACAGCCCCTGGCGCGGCGGAAAGGGCGACGTGGTGCGCGAGATATCTGACGCCTGCCAGGCACACGGGATCGGCTTCGGCGTCTACCTCTCCCCGTGGGATCGCAACCACGCCGACTATGGCCGCCCCGCCTACATCGACTATTTCCGCAACCAATTGCATGAGCTGACCAGCGAGTACGGCGAACTCTTCGAAGTCTGGTTCGATGGGGCCAACGGCGGCGACGGCTTCTACGGCGGAGCCAACGAAGTGCGCCGCATCGACCGCAAAACCTACTACGACTGGGAAAACACCCGCGCCATCGTGCGCCGCAACCAGCCCGACGCAGTCATGTTCAGCGACGCCGGGCCCGACGTGCGCTGGGTGGGCAACGAAAAGGGCATCGCCGGCGATCCCTGTTGGAGCACCATCAACGTGGATCTGCTCTTCCCCGGCATCGACGTAGATTCGTTCAAGACCCAGTTCACCACCGACATGATCGCCGCCTGGAATTCGCCAATGGAACTGCTCAACGCCGGTGACCGTCACGGCGACACCTGGCTCCCCGCCGAATGTGACGTGTCGATCCGCCCCGGCTGGTTCTACCACGCCGCCGAAGACGACAAAGTGCGCACACCCGCAAACCTCGTGGATCTCTACTTCCACTCCGTCGGGCGCGGCGCTTCCTTCCTCCTCAACCTGCCGCCCGACCGGCGCGGACAGATCCACAAACACGACGTACAAAGCCTGCGTGGCTTCCGGCAGCGGCTGGCTCAGATCTTCGCCGTAAATCTGGCCAGGCAGGCGACGTGTACTGCCAGCAACACGCGCGGCAACCGCCCACAATTTACCCCCGTCAACGTCATCGACGGCGATCCCGAAAGCTACTGGGCCAGTGATGACGACGTCCACACGCCAGAGTTGATCCTTGAATTTGTGCAGCCGATTACCTTCAATGTCGTCAGCCTGCGCGAATACCTGCCCCTCGGCCAGCGCGTGGACCGATTCGCCATCGATTTCGACGAAAACGGGTCATGGCGCGAGTGGGTGGCGGCGTCGGCCATTGGATCGCGCCGTCTGCTGCGCGGACCCGATGCCACCACGTCCCGCGTGCGGCTGCGCATCGTGGACAGTCCTGTGTGCCCGGCGATTTCAGAATGGAGTCTGTTCCATGATGTCTCTTGAGTTCAGCGGCGAGGTCATCTACTGGCGCGGCCCTGCGCCCTGGTTTTTCGTCGCCATTCCCGACGAGGAAAGCGGCCAGATCAAGTCGATCTCAGACATGGTGTCGTACGGATGGGGCTGTATTCCTGTGCACGTGCGGATTGGCAAAACCCGGTTTCAGACATCCCTCTTCCCCAAAGACGGGCGCTATCTCGTCCCCGTCAAAGCCGACGTGCGCAAGGCGGAGAAGATCGAAGAAGGCGACATGGTGACGATTCAATTAGATGTGCATTAATGTCATTCAGTTAAGCGCGGAGTGAGCACGCCCTCGTGCGGCTCTACATCGAAAGAGCCGCACGAGGACGTGCTCACTCCGCAAATATTCGAGTGTCGGTCTCTGAACTGAATGAAATTACGTTCTGTATTGATAGAAAAGGGAAAGCTCATGACCATCATCGACAACCAGATGTTGTGGCGACAATTCGCCGTGGCGATTGACTTGTTCGGCGACGCGCTGCAGAGTTGCCCCGACGAACTTTGGGAGGCGCGTTTGTGGGAAGACGAGCCCGATCAGTGGGTGGCCAAGGGCTTCTCGTCCTATTGGTATCTGTGCTATCACACACTCTTTTGGTTGGATCTATACTTAACCGGCGCGGAGGAAGGCTTCATGCCGCCGGAGCCGTTCGACCTGGTTGAGATGGAAGCAAATGAGACGCTACCACGCGTCTATTCTCGTCAAGAGCTACTCGGCTACTTCGATCTCTGCCGTCTGCGCTGTCAGGAGAGCATTGAGAATATGTCGATTGACGAAGCGAACAAGATTTGCCGGTTCGGCTGGGGGGATCTCCCCTTTGCTGAGTTGATGCTCTACACCATGCGTCATGTACAGGAACACGCCGCGCAACTGCATCTATTTCTTGGGCAGCAGTCTAGAAACGCTATAGCTTGAGGTTCCCTGGCTCAGCCGTAGTGTGTGACGAAGTTCTCAGGGGAAACAGTCAAAATGGGAGGAGAGATGCACGACACCAGTTGGCTAGATCGGGAAGCATATCCGTTCGACTCGTACAACTTCCAGAGTGAAGACGGACGCATGCACTATATCGACGAAGGAGAGGGAGAACCCATCGTCATGGTACATGGCACCACGACCTGGTCGTTTCTCTACCGTCACCTCGTCAAAGCGCTTTTTCCACATTACCGATGCATTGCGCTCGATCACCTGGGCTATGGCCTGTCGGACAAGCCACAGGGCGCCCCATACCGCGCCGCCGACCACGCTCGGCGCTTTCATGCGTTCATAAAACACCTTGCCCTCGACAAGTTCACACTCATCGTGCACGACTACGGCGGCCCGATTGGGTTGTCCTATGCGGTTGAGCGGCCGGACGAGGTGCGGGCGATTGTGCTGTTCAACACGTGGCTCTGGTCCTTGCGCGGAGAAGGGGTGGCCGAGGTCGCCAGGGTTTCCGGTAGCGGTCGACTGGGTGAGTTTGTCTTCCAAAAGCTGAACTTCGAAATGCAAGTGCTGTTCAGGCTGATCTGGGGAAAGCCGTCAAACCTAAGCAGCGCCCTCCACAAGCAGTACCTCAGCCCTTTCCCCGAACCGAAAGACCGTGAAGCGATCACCTGGTTGGCGCGCGAACTACGTGGCGCTGATGCATGGTACGAGGAATTGTGGGGCAAGCGGGAACGCATCAACGAGATCCCCGCGCTGATCCTTTGGGGGTTGAAAGATCCTATTTTCAAGGCGCAACATTTGGCGCGCTGGCAGGCTTTGTTTACCAGTGCACAGACGGTCACCTTCCCCACGGCCGGACACTATGTCCAAGAAGAGGAGGCGGATGAAGCGGTGAGCCTTGTGCAGGCATTTCTGCAGAGCCTTCCTCAACAGTAACACACTTCCAATCTGCCGACGCCGCATCTTCTTCGGTTCATATTTGGAGGTTGCCGAGGAGTGGCGTGCGTTGAAGTTGGAGTGAGCGACAGGAAGGAATCCGGCTGCATGTTTCTACCAAAGCAGCTATAATGGCTTTATCCACCGAAGTCGACTACCACCCCACCCCATTGACCAAGGAGAACCACACATGCATCCCATCACCGATCCCGAATTGGTGGCCGGTTTGGCCGCGTTTCAGGCAGCGCTCCCCGGCGGCCTCACCCTCGATGACATCCCTGTCACGCGCGACACGCTGGCCGCCATGAATGCAGCGATGGCCGACATGGTGCCGGAGATCCCCGGCGTCGTCACCAGCGATCACCACGCGCCAGGGCCGGACGGCGCGCTCGACGTGATGGTGCGCATCTACCAGCCGGAGAATCGCCCTGCCGTGCTGCCTGCGCTGCTGTGGATCCACGGTGGCGGCTATGTCCTGGGCAGCGTGGAAGCGGACGACGTCAAGGCCAAAGTGCTGGCGTTGTCGCTGAACTGCGTGGTGGCCTCGGTGGAATACCGGCTTGCGCCCGAACATCCCTTCCCCGCGCCCGTTGAGGATTGCTACGCCGCGCTGAAATGGCTGGCCGCCAACACCGCCCAATTCGGCGTCAACCCCGATCGCATTGCCATCGGCGGGGCCAGTGCCGGCGGTGGATTGGCGGCAGGGCTGGGTCTACTTACCCGTGACCGCGGGGAAGTAAAGATCTGCTACCAGTTGCTCATCTACCCCATGATCGACGACACCAACGTCGAACAGGCCGGCCCCACCGTAGCGGACGCGCCGCTGTGGACACGCGCCAACAACCTCCTCGGCTGGCGCGCCTATCTGGGCCAGGAACCGGGCAGCGACGGCGTTTCGCCCTATGCCGCCGCCACCCGCGCCGAGGACGTGCGCGGCCTGCCGCCAACCTACATCGGTGTGGGCACGCCCGATCTCTTCCGCGACGAAGACATTGCCTACGCCCAGCGGCTCATGCGCGCCGGCGTCCCCACCGAGTTGCACGTCTACGCCGACGGCTTCCACGGCTTCGATGCCTTCGCCGCCGAATCTGACGCCGCCAAACGCTTCGGCGGAGAACAGATCCGTCTGCTGGGGCGGGCGCTGCATAGTTGACGCAGAACCCCTCCCCGCAACGGTAGAGTATGTGGTAGCGTAGACCAACTGGGGCAAGGTTCTTTGATCTGTTCTCTGCAAAATCGCTATGAACAGACAGTGCGGAGTTGTGGACACGGATCTAGAAGAACACGGATCAGAAAAAATCTGTGTTCTTCTAGATCCGTGTCCACAACTCTAAATCCGCAAGGAACGGAAATGAACAAAGTTGTTATCGTTACAGGAGGAAGCCGCGGGATCGGTGCGGCCACATCGAAACGCCTGGCCGCGGACGGGTACGCCGTCTGCGTCAACTATCGCACACGCATGGACGCCGCCGATCAGGTCGTCGCCAAGATTCGCGCGGATAGCGGCGATGCCTTCGCCGTCCGCGCCGACGTCTCCGTGGAAGCCGATGTGATCGCGCTCTTCGATGCCGTCGAAGCCGAGTTCGGCGCTGTGACACATCTGGTCAACAATGCGGGCGTCCTCTTTACCCAGGCGCGGCTCGTAGACATGGATCTCGATCGCTTCAACAAAGTCATGGCGGCCAATGTCACCAGTTGTTTCCTCTGCTGCCGGGAGGCCATCAAACGCATGAAACCGGGCGGGGCGATTGTGAATGTCTCGTCGGTGGCAGCGCGCACCGGTTCGCCATTCGAGTACGTCGACTACGCTACGTCCAAGGGCGCTGTGGATTCAATGACCAAGGGGCTTTCGCTGGAACTGGCGGCAGACGGCATCCGCGTCAACGCGGTGCGGCCCGGCTTCATCTACACCGACATCCACGCCGACGGTGGCGATCCGGGGCGCGTGGACCGGCTCAGCCCGCAGATTCCATTGGGGCGCGGCGGCACAGCGGACGAAGTTGCCAATGCCATCGCCTGGCTCCTGTCCGACGAGGCGTCATACGTCACCGGCTCGTTCATCGACCTGGCCGGCGGCAGATAGTGGACATTGAAGCCAAAGTCCACAACTGGTGGATCGACCCGAAACAGTACGCCCGCCACGAACAGCGCCGCGGACGGCGTTACGCCTTCGAGACCATCGTTCCGCTGCGGACTGCGTTGGTCGTCGTCGATATGATCCCGTTTTTCGTCGGCGAAAGTCCGTACTGCCGGGGGATTGTACCCAAGATTCAAATGTTGGCTCAAAGTCTTCGTGCGGCAGGCGGGGTGGTGGCGTGGGTTCTGCCTGGGGTTGCCGCTGAAGTCTCCACAGTCAAGCGGGAATTTTACGGCGACGCCGTGGCAGAAATGTACAATGCCTCGGCGGGGACCGGTCCGCTACGAGATCGGCTCTGGCACGAATTTACAGTCGAAACCGAAGATCTGCTCGTTGAGAAGGAAGCCATCAGCGCCTTTTTCCCTGGCTACTCGCCGTTGCCCGCTCTGCTCAAAGAACGCGCCATCGATACCGTCCTCATCACCGGCACAGTGACCAACGTATGCTGTGAATCGTCGGCGCGGGACGCCAGTACGCTTGGCTACCGGGTGATCATGGTCGCCGACGCCAACGCCGCCGGTTCCGACGTCACCCACAATGCCACTCTGTACACGATCTACCGGTCGTTTGGCGATGTACGACCTACGGCGGAGATCCTCGATCTGATTTAGACGAAGGCATCAACCATTGGATAAAAACACAGAAGTCAACCAGGGCGACATCTACTGGCTGAAACCCGATCCATCGAGAACGCCGGAAAGCAACTACGCGCATCCTTACGTCGTGATCCAGGACGATGTGATCAACCGCAGCCGTGTATCCACAGTCGTCGTCTGCGCGTTGACGTCTAACCTCAATCGCAGGACGGAGCCGGGCAACGTCCTCCTCGATCCCAGCGAAGCGAATCTGCCCAAACAGAGTGTTGTCGTGGTTTCACAGGTGGATTCGGTGGCAAAAACAGAGTTGGGTGAGTACATCGGCACCTTGAGCGCACAACGCATTGCCCAGATTTTGGCGGGAATGCGTTTTCAGCAGAGTTCGTTCTTTGCTCGCGATGGAATGAATAGACCACAGAAAGGAGCCCAAATGACCCAATACATCGCTCTCTTTCGCGGCATCAACGTGGGCGGGAACAATATCTTGCCCATGAAGGAACTGGTGGCTTTGCTCGAAGGGCTGGGCTGCACCGACGTGAAGACCTACATCCAGAGTGGAAACGCGGTCTTTTCCAGCGCCGAAGAGGAGAAAGAAAAGCTGGCCGAAGCCATCAGCGCCGCCATCCAGCAGAGCCACGGCTTTCACCCCAAAGTGCTGCTGTTGACGGCGTCTGAACTCAAGGACGCACTCGCCGGCAGCCCGTTTCAGACACCCGAAGGCAAGGCGCTGCATTTCTACTTTTTAGTGTCTACACCGGAAGATCCGAATCTGGCGGCGATGGAGGATCTGAAAACCAACGACGAAGCGTTCCAACTCGGCGACAGCGTCTTCTATCTCTACGCCCCAAACGGCATTGGACGCTCCAAATTGGCAGAGAAAGTTGAGCGACTGCTTGGCGTTCCTGCCACCGCCCGCAACCTCAACACTGTCAACAAACTTATCACCATGATCGAGTAAAAGATGGAATCACCAGAAATCCACATTCGGCAAGCCCGTAAAGAAGACCTGCCCGCCATCGTCCACATGCTGGCCGACGATGCACTGGGCGCAAAACGCGAAAGCGTCACTGATCCCCTGCCCGAGGAATATATCCGCGCCTTCGAGGCAATTGACGTCGACCCCAATCAGGAGCTGATCGTGGTCGAAAATGACGACGGCGTGGCGATTGGATCGATGCAATTGAGCTTTCTCCCCGGCATCAGCCATCGCGGGGCCTGGCGCGTCCAGATCGAAGGTGTCCGCGTTGCCGCCGGTTTCCGATCGGGCGGCATTGGGCGCAGGATGATCCTGTGGGCCATTGAACGTGCACGGGAACGAGGCTGCCGTATGGTGCAACTCACATCCAACAAATCACGGCTGGATGCCATTCGCTTTTACCAGAAGCTCGGCTTTGTGGTTTCACACGAAGGGCTCAAGTTGGATCTTTAGCCGGAATTTGAGCCACAAAGCCAGAAAACAATCCACAGATTACACGGATTTTTATGATTCAGAGGGGAACAAAAACGTGAAGCCGATCTCTTTTCAATGTACACGTTTGATTCCCGCATCGGCGCACGCAATCTGCACCGAGATCGCCAATGTGGACGCCTGGAACCAGTTCGGCGGCTATGGGGTGCTGCCCGGCATCGAAAAGGCTGCATACGAAACCCGCACCGAGGACATGGTCGGTTCGCGCATCCGCGTGCGCAACACCGACGGCTCCGGTCACGTCGAGGAGATCCTCCAGTGGACGCCAGGCAAAGCAGTCGCCATGAAGCTGCACGAGTTTACGCCGCCCCTCTCTTCGCTGGCTTCACACTTTCTCGAAGAATGGACGCTGGTCCCCGAAGGCAGCGGCACCCGCGTCACCCGCAGCTTTCAACTTCACCCGGCACAACCCGTCACCCGCCCCTTGCTCTGGCTGATTTCGCTGCTCTTCCGCCGCGCCATCGAACGTCATCTGGAGCAGATGGCTGCAATGTCCAGCACAACACATAACCGAAACAGACTCTGAAATAGAACGCGGATTGAGCGGATTGGGCGGATCAAACGGATGAAAATCCGTTCAAATCTGCCCAATCCGCTCAATCCGCGTTCTATCTTAGATCGGTCTCTATCCTACGTTACGCCGGCACAGGCTCATACGCGGGGATACGCAACAACGTCTGCTCGTAGACCTCGTAGTGCTCGCCTTCGTCTTCTTCGGGGTCGACGTACTTGTACCACATGGCCAGATCCGGATTGTCGCCGGCGAGTTCGCGGCGGCTGACGCGGATCGTGGCCTCGGGGCTGTGCCACTTGACTTCGTAATCTTGGAGCAAGATGTACTCGCCCGCGTACTGGTCGACGAACTTTTGCTTGTTGTCGCGGTAGTAGAGCGCCTGCTCAGACATCGTCTTCAACCACGAGTAGTTGGTCTGTGCCGAGTCGGTCATTATCGAGAAGAAGGTGCCGTCGGGCTGCGGTTCCAACTCCGAAACGAAGTCGATCTCGTCGAGGTTCACCGTGCCGAAGCCATTGTCTGCGGCCATCTTCACCGAATTACGGTCGCGGTTGAAAGGGGGTGTGGGCCAGTCGGCCTGGGGATCATGGCCCATGACGTGCATAAGACAGGCGTCGGTGGAGATGACATGGTCACCCGCCATCAGCCCGTTGACCACGCGGCCCAGTCCTTCGCCCTTGCTCCACTCCTGACCGGCCTGCCCCACCAGCGCGTCCACAATGTTGAGCGCCGGGTTGAAGATCATCCCCAGATCGGCCAGGTGATAGGGCATCCGCACCAGGTGGTGGTAGTAGGTGCGTGGCTTGCCGCCACCAAACTCCGGCGGCACCAGCCCAAAGAGATTTTTAAGGCAGCCGGTGACGCCCATGAAGGCGTGGTTCTTGATCAGCGCCACGTCCACCATCTCGTCAGCTTCGATGGCCTCTTTCATCATCACGTACTTGCGAAACATGAGACCGCCGCCGGGGGTTTCCACCTTCACATAGGGCGGCTGGGTGCCGTCGGCGTAGCGGACACCGTATTCTTCAAGCAGGTGGGCGATCTGCGTGGTCTTCTCAACCGTTTCGCCATTGTACATGGTGTAAAAGCTGCAATCTACACAGACGAGATCGGCGGTGGTCTTTTCGCGCAGCAGGCGCAACACAGCCCGGGCCACGCTATCACTCACCAATTGCTGCCGGTTGCGGTCATCGTACATGATGACATTTTGCGGCGCTTTATCCTGGTTGAATTTGATGGCGATGGTCTTGGCCTTGCGCAACTTCTCCCAGGACCGCTGTAGCGGTTCAGTGGCGCGCACCAGCGCTTCGTAGACAGCTTCATCGTCCGCGCGATGATCGCAATGGACCGCACGGACCTGATAGTCAGGCAGTGAAGACATTCGATTCAACTCCTTGGGGATCTATGAAATAAGAGCGGGAAACGAGACATATAGGGATATTGTAACCGATCGTGCTATGGGCGAAAAGACGGACGACGGACGACGGACGTTAAGAACATTGTCACCCGGCGCGGGGGATTCCGTCGAAAAGTAATGCCTGCTGAATGACGTCTTTCCGCAGACGCTCATTATCGGCACCATCGTCGTCAACGTCTGTCGTCTGTCGTCCGTCGTCTACCGTCCGTCGTCCGTCTTTTTTTCCCACGATCACGTAAAAGTCTGCCTGCCCCACATCGTCCACCCCGTACAAGGACGGATGAATCGTCACCTCTGCAAAACCGGTTTCACTAAGCAGTGTGCGCAGTTGTTCCTCGCTGTAGGCTTGCATGGCGGCGGCGTGACGGGTCACCTCGCCGCTTTCGGCGTCGATCACAAAGTAGCGCTCGATGGCGATTTGCCGTTCGGGCAACCAAAAATTCTCGGTGAGCAGCAGGTGTGGCTTCGGGGAAAAAAGACCACCGTTGCTGCCGTACCAGGACGTCGCCGCCTCGCCGGTTCGGCGCACGGCGTCTAGCGTGTGCACTTCGAGGACGATGACGCCGTCATGGGTTAGCGCTTCGTGGACCCGGCGTAGGATGGCGCGGGCGTCGTCGGGGTGAAAGACGTTAAACTCGCCGAAAATCAGCATCGCCAGATCAAAACGGTCAACGCCAACTTTGGCGCGACGGATGTCCGCTTCCACAAATTCACAGGCCGCCCCGGCTTCGGCAGCCTGTTGCCGCGCGTAGGCAATTGATGCCGGCGAAAAATCAATGCCGGTGACAGTGTGTCCGCGGCGGTTAAGGCGCAGGGCATACAACCCCGGCCCACACCCCAGATCGAGGATGGCTGAAGCGTTGCCGCCCAGCAACACACGGTCGATCCACTCGACGTGGCGCTCGATCCGTTCACTGCGACGGCTGGCCAGATCGTGCGCCTGCGAAAGATGCTCGCGCAACATGCGCTCGCTGAACGCAGGCTCGTTCCACGGAATCTTTTCGCCTTCGATCCACGGCTCAGGGGCAGGTTGGCGGGCGATCAAGTCGAGCAGATTCATACGCATATCACCAATCACTTAAATTTCATTGAAAAACTCAACCTGCCAGCGCCAGGACGTGTGATCGTCGGCGTGCCACCACTGTTGCAAGATGCCGACCTCGCTGCCGGGGAGCAGTACCGGCAGACCGATGTGTTTTGCATCCGGCCACAGATCCTGGCGGGTGACGGTATCACCGTCTTTGCGCAGGAGGCAGATGGGCGAATCTTGCGTCGCTTCCAGATCTTTGCCGTAGGCGATGCGTTGTCCTTTGTCGTCGTGGACTTCAACCGTCATCACCGGCGGTGCAGCGTGGACAAGCAACCGATCTGTGGCGTCGAGCAGTCCGCGCGCCAGCCAGATGCCGGTACTGGCAGCTTTGGGATACCAGAGACTCCAATACTCAATCGAGGTTTGCTGTGACATGGTGGGGATCCTTGTCAGAACAGGTGCGGTGCGAAATAACGACTATATCCAGTCTACCCCACCCACACGGCACAGGCAAGGCGTCCTGATTTTTTGTGTATTTCACGCTGGGCAGACAGTGCCAGGTGCCAGGCACAGGCCAAACGCAGAGGCTCTAACGGGCGTCCCACTGGCCTGTGCCTGGCACTGTCACCGCGCCCTGAAATTGAAGTACACCCTGATTTTTAGCCGGATCCCGTAAGAATTGCATAACAATTCGTCAATAAAGTGGATAGCAGGCTGCGCTATCTTCAAATCGTCTCGTGCAATCAGAAACATTTTGGCAGACATCACCGTTCCGACAACCTGACCAACCAAACAACAGACCAAAGGAAACAATCAATGCGTAAACTGACAATGATCTTGGGCAGTGCCCTACTGATGGCCACACTTTTCGCCGCCTGTACTATTCCAGCCCCGATGCCTTCCGACACAGAAGTAATGGCCGAAGACACCATGGCCGACGACAAGATGGCTGACGACACCATGGCTGAAGACAAGATGGCCGACGACAAGATGGCCGACGACACCATGGCCGACGACAAGATGGCCGACGACAAGATGGCCGACGACAAGATGGCCGACGACACCATGGCCGACGACAAGATGGCCGACGACAAGATGGCCGACGACAAGATGGCCGACGACACCATGGCCGACGACACCATGGCCGACGACAAGATGGCCGACGACAAGATGGCCGACGACAAGATGGCCGACGACAAGATGGCCGACGACAAGATGGCCGACGACAAGATGGCCGACGACAAGATGGAAGCCATGGACCTGCCTGCCTGGCAGACGCTCCCCTTGATTGATGTGCGCACCGGCGAAACCTTCACCCTCGCCGACTACGCCGGCAAAGCGCTCCTGATTGAGCCGATGGCGACCTGGTGCCCCAACTGTCGCACTCAACTTGGCAACGTCAAAACAGCGGTAGCAAGTGCAAACCCCGACCAAATGGCTTTCCTGGCGCTGAGCGTCGAAGCAGGGCTTGATGCCTCGGCTCTGGCTGCCTACGCCGATCAAAATGAATTCAACTGGCGCTTCGCCGTCACCACGCCTGAGATGTTACAGGCGCTGGCAGAGACCTTTGGCCCAACCGTCGCCAACCCACCGGCCACCCCTCACTTCATCGTACGCCCAGACGGCAGCTACACCGAGCTGACCACCGGCTTCACGTCAAGTGAGGCGATTCTAGCCAATCTGGCAACTGCCGTAGCCGGTCAGTAGACGGAAGACGAAGGACGGAAGACGAACATCAAGTTTGTTCAATGTACCATTCGTTTGTCTTCCGTCCTTCGTTCTCCTCTTCACTTAAGACAATTCACGATCCCACCGGGTGGAGTAAACCATGAATCACCTATTCGAAGCCTTCCTGCTTGGCAATGGCGCTATCCTGACCAACGTCTGCCTGCTGCCTTTGTATCCGGGATTGCTGGCCTTTTTGGCCGGACGCATTGCACCGGGATCGACCTCAACGGCGAGCCGCTGGCTAGGGATCTTTGTGCTGGCCGGGATTATTAGCCTGATGCTGGTGCTGGGGGCACTCCTCTTTGGCTTACAACAATCGTTCAGCAGCCTGCTGCCTTACCTGCTGCCCGCTATCTACGGGCTCGTCATTGTACTCGGCATTGCGATGCTGCTTGGACGAAACCCCTTTAAAGGCCTGAGTACGGTTCAATCGCCCGTCCTTCGCAATCCCTTTGCAGCTGCCTACGTCTACGGCCTGCTTCTGGGGCCGATGACCTTACCCTGCACCGGGCCATTGGTGATCAGCGTCTTTTTGCTGGGCGCAGGGAACGTGGGTCAGTTGGCAGACGGTTTGCTCTACTTCCTGGCATTCGGCCTGGGCTTTGGTTGGCCGTTGGTGTTGTTACCCTTCGTTGCGCAACCACTGCAACGCCGCTTCACAGGCTGGATGACACAGAACGTTGTACGCTTAACACAGGTCTCCGGCGCGCTGCTCGTGCTCATCGGTATCTTTGGCATCTACGCCGAAGTATTGCCGAATTTATAAGTCCACCACATAAGCATGAATCAATTTAGAGCGACGCGCCACGAACAGTGCCAGGCACGGGCAAGCGCACACGCTTTGACGGGTAATTCACTGGCCCGTGCCTGGCACTGTTCACCCCAAGATTGACGCCCCCCATTCCTCTGCAAAGATTGGATCACCTTTGTGTCATCAACTATAATGGCGTCAGAGGCTTCCCCCATTCACCGTGTCTACGTAGCAGGAATGGTTTTTGTTGCTCATGGCTTACATCCGCATACAATTGATCGGCGCCTTCCAGCTTTGGCTTGGTGATCAACCTGTTTCGGAAATCACTTCGCCCAAGATTCAGGCATTGCTGGCCTACCTGGCCGTCGAATCGAAACGGGTACACAGCCGCGATCAGCTCGCAACGCTGCTCTGGCCGGATCTCTCTCAACAAAAAGCGCGACAAAACCTGCGACAATCCCTCAGCCGCTTACAAAAAGCGATTCCACAGGCCGCGGATGACATCCCCATCCTGCACGTGACGCGCCAGGAAGTTGGCTTCAACCGCACGTGCGCCTATACGCTGGACGTTGAAGATTACACAAGTGTGCTTAACAGCACCCACAACCACGCCCACGAGGACGTTGTTCATTGCGCCGAGTGTTGCCGCCGTCTGGCCACAGCAATCAGCAAGCAGGCCGGCGATTTCCTCGACGGCCTCGCTGCCGACAGCCTTCCCTTTGAGGAATGGGCCATGCTCAAGCGTGAGTGGATCCGGCGCGAACAACTGGCCGCCCTCGACATCTTGATCCAACACGCCTTCTGGTGCGAAGACTACAAAGCCGCCTACAACTATGCCTGGCGACAGATCGAGATCGATCCGCTGTACGAAGAGGCCCACACAGATGCCATGCGCGCCCTGGCGCTGGACGGTCGCGCCCGAAACGCGCTCGCACAGTTCGAGCAACTTTGTGCCGTCCTCGACGCCGAGTTGGGTGTGCGTCCTTCAGCAGAAAGTAACGCCCTGGCCCAAGAGATCAGCGCCGGTCTTTTTCCTCAGCGTGGGCAGGCGCCCCTCTCCGCCCAGCCCCCCACTCCACAAAAGATCGAAATTGACGTCCGCACCAGCCTGCCACCTCAATTTACGCCTTTTGTGGGCCGCAGCGACGAACTAACCCGTATCGACGAGCTGATTGTGCAGCCCCATTGTCACCTGCTCACCATGGTGGGCGTTGGTGGGGTGGGCAAGACGCGCCTCGCCGTCGAAGCGGCCCAACAGGCGGCGGATCACTTTGTAGATGGGGTCTACTTTGTGCCGTTGGTAGCTGTCACTTCGCCTACCCAATTGGTAACGGCCATTGCCCATGCTATCGGCTTCACATTGCCGCTGGTGTCTTATACCCTCGCCGAGCAACAGGACGCGCTGGTGCGCTACCTGCGCACACGGACGCTGTTGCTGGTGCTCGACAACTACGAACACCTGCTGCCCGAGGTGGAACTGATCGCCCAGTTGTTGCAGGGTGCACCAGGGCTGATGCTGGTGATTACATCCCGCGCGCCGTTGGAACTGCGCGCCGAATGGATCATCGAGATCGACGGCTTGCCCTTTCCGCCGCTGCATGGGCCGGCAAAACCAACGGCGGACTATGCCGCGGTACAACTCTTCACCACAACCGTGGAGCGGATCAAGCCCGGCGCGCTCCGCCTTGACACCGCCGCGCCAGAGATCGCCCGTATCTGCGCTCTGGTGCAGGGAATGCCATTGGCGTTGGAACTGGCCGCTGCCCGTGTGCGTACACTGCCAGTGGACGAAGTAGCCGACGCCATTGCCGCCGATCTCGGTTTTCTGAGTACGTCCATGCGCGACGTGCCCGAAAGGCACCGTAGTTTGCGCGCCGTCATCGATCAATCGTGGCGGTTGCTCTCGGCGAATGAACAGCGCCTCTTTGCCGGTCTGTCCGTTTTCCGCGGCGATTTCAGCCAGGACGCTGCACTGACTGTCACCGGTGCAGAAACAGAGACGGAGAAGCAGAGAGGCGAAGTGTTGTTGCAGCGTCTTGTGGCGCACTCTCTGCTGCGCCGCCGCGGCGAGAGTCGTTACGAGATCCACGAAACACTGCGCCAATACGCCGCCAACAAGTTGGCAGAAAACAATGTCTTCAGCGAGACGCTCCGCCATCGATTTGCCACCTACTTTCTCGAACTGGCCGTCCACCTCGAAGACGATTTCAACGGGCGCGATGTCCTGGGTGCGCAGGAGACGCTCTACGCCGAGATCGAGAATCTGCGTCAGGCGTGGGCCTGGGCAGTGGATGATGGCCATGCTGAGCAGATTGGGCGCAGCGTCACAAGCGTTTTCCGTTTCTTCAACGGCGTCGGCTTGATGCAAGAGGGCGAAAGTACACTAGAAGCGGCTGTTGCAGCCTTTCGTCCTCTGGGCAAAGCGGTGGTCACCGCGCGCGTGCTCTGCAAACTGAGCCGTCTGCAAAATAGCCGTGGCCGCTTCGAACCGGCCGCCGCAGCAGCAGAGGACGCCATTGCGCTGCTCAACTCAGTGCCACCCGACGCCGCTGCCCGCCAGGACAACACGCCGCCGCTCCAGCACATTGAAGCGGAAGCATGGCAACAGTTGGGCCGATCGATGCTGCACCTGGGCCGTTTCAACGAGGCCGACGGTCATTTGGAGCAGGCCATGTCTTTACTAGGCGAGCTGGCCAACGCCACGCTCGATCAGTTGGCGTTGGCCGCCGAAATGCAGTTCAATCTGGGCACCATCGCCGGGTTCCAGTCGAACTACAAGGCGGCGCACACCCACGACATGGAAGCCCTGCGCCTGGCCCGGCTTAGCGGTGACCGACATCTGGAAGCAATTGCGCTCAACAACCTGGGCTCTGTGGCCGAACTCAGCGGGCGCATTGACGAGGCAATCGACTATTTTGAGCAATCCCTGGCCATTTTCGAGTTGCTGGCCTACCGCCGCGGTACCGCGAACTGCCTGAGCAACCTTGGCGCCTCTATGTCCTGGCGCGGGGAATTGACCGACGCGCTAAACCGGCACCAGGACGCATTGCGCATCAACCAGGAAGTCGGCGACATTGGTGGCGAAGGGTGGACGCTGATGGCAATAGGCAGCATCTTCTATCGTCTGGGGCAGATGCAAAACGCCCACCGTTCGCTACAACAGGCGCTGGAACTCAACCGCGAAGGCACGCTCTCGATGGACACCTGGGCCAGTTACCACATGGCCCAAGTGACACTAGGACAGGGGCAACTCGACGAAGCGCGGCGCTGGATCGAACAGTCTTACACGCTGGCTCGGTCGATGGAAGATGAAATGAGCGCGGCCGACGCTGAGATGTTGTGGGGGCAGATTGAGTTGCGGTTGGGCAGGTGGGAAAAAGCAGAGGAATATTTTGGACGCGGCTTACAGGCGATCCAGAAGTACAATCACCTACAGGGTGAGGTCGGTGCGCAAGTAGAGCGTTCCTATTTGGCGCAGATCACGGGGAATCTAGAGGATGCGCTTGCCCATGCTGAAGCTGCCCTGGCCGTGCCCAACACCGCACACCTGTTGTTGACACGCGCCCACGCCCTCACCCAGCAAGGACGTGTTCTGGCGGCGCTGGGCGATGTTGCCGGTGCAGAAGACGCCCTGGCTGATGCGCTGGCGATGCGTCGCCAAATGGCCCAACCCCATCACGTGGCAGAAGTTCAGTCGCTCCAGGCCCGGCTGTGGCTGGCCGCCGGTCGCCAAGACGAAGCATGTCACGCCGCCGAGGCTGTCCTGGCACATGTGCGTGCCGGCGACGGGCCAGGCAGCGTCGACGGCGTGCCGGATCCCATCGATGTTTTTGTCACCGCGGCCGCCGTCCTCGAAGCCGTCGCGGCCCCAGGGGCAGACGAATTGCGCGACGCGACGCGCGTCCGGCTTCAACGCGAGGTCGAAAGCCTCGCCGATCCCCAGGAACGGGCAAGATTTCTGGCGATGTGGCAGAGAAATTAGAGATTGGATCTTGTGTACAGGATCTTAAATCCCCTAATCGCTTAATCTCTGGTCAACAGGTGATTAAGCGATTAGGGGATTTCAGATCCACCGAGCGGCAACCAATCTCTAGTTTCTCTACCCGCCCGGATAGACCTCAATTTTTTCGGCCAGGCGTTGGGCCAGGTAGCCATCCGCCGGGCCGAGGACGGCGAGGATCGTGCGTGCTTCTTCTCGGTAGGCGGCAATCTTGGCAGCGGCCCAGTGGGGTGGCGGCGGCTGAAGATTGACGGTGCGGTCGGCCAGTTTCACCATCCACACTTCGCGCGGCTGTTGTTGGATGCGGCGCAGGCTGTCGGCCATCTGCTCGGCTTTGGTGGGCAAGTGGCTGTCTTTGCTTAACGCCAGCACACCTGCCGCCACGCCATCGCCGAAACGGTCGGCCACCTGGTCAACCGTGATTGGCGTGTCCTCGACAACGTCGTGTAGGAGCGCACACTGCACCGCCAGGTCAGGGTCGTCCACCACACTGCCATTCGCCAAAGCAGACAAGATCTCCATTGCCACCGCGCCCACATGCACAACGTAGGGCAGCGTCGTCCCCGGCACCGTCTGCGCGGCATGGACCTCCGCCGCAAAGAGCCAGGCGGCCAGATATTTCTCTTGTGACCACTTCTGATTCATCTGTATTTTCTCCATGCAGAAGATGGTGGACTCAGTCCCTGATCCCCAGTCCCTAATCCCCAATCCCTGGCTAAACAACCAAGGCCATGCCATCACTGCCCGTGTCCGCCGCGCCGCTGAGGACGCCGGTGATGGGATCGATGGCGATGGCGTTGACGAGCCCCATGCCGCCGTGACTGTAGGGGATGTACTGGATCGGGTGTTTGCGCTGTACGGCAGCAACCACCCAGGACGGAATCCGCCGCTGACAGGTGATGGGCCCAACCTGGCAGTCGAAACGGGGCGCGTGGACGGCGTCGAGGATGGGCATGTCAAAGGCGAGCACATTGAGGATCACCTGCAACACCGAAGTGATGATGCGGGTGGCGCCTGGCGCGCCCAGCACCAGCAAGGGGCGTTCGTGGCCGGTTTCGTCTTTGCGGTAGACGATGGTGGGCGCCATGCCGGTGGTGCGTCCTTTGCCAGGTTGAATCGAGTTGGCGTGCCCAGGCAGGGGATGGAAGTTGATCATGGAGTTGTTGTACATGAAACCCAACCCCGGTGTGATCACGCCCGAGGACGCACCGAGCGAGTGGGTGAGCGATACACAGTTGCCGCGATTGTCAACGACAGTCACCTGAGTGGTGTGGGGTTTTTCTACACCGTCGAACGAGACCTGGATCTCGGCGCCAGCGTCGATGCGATCGCGCCAGTAGGCGGCGCGTTCCTTCGAGAGCGTCCACTCCAGCGGCACGTTGACGAATTCCATGTCAGCCATGGTCTGGTTGCGGTCGGCAAAGGCAGCTTTCATCGCCATTGACACAAGGTAGATGTAGTCGGGCGAGTTGTGTCCTAGCGCGGGGAGATCGTATCCTTCTAAAATATTGAGGATAGCGATGAGGGTAGCGCCGCCGTGGGGCGGGGCTGCACTGGTAATGGTGAAGTCGTGATAGCTGCCGTGGACGGACGCGTCCTCGCGCAGGCGGTAGGTTGCCAAGTCTTCCGCAGTGACGAAACTGCCGTTGGCGGCCAGATCACCAACCATGCGCGTTGCCAGATCGCCATGGTAGAAGTCTTCGGCGCCATGTTCGGCCAGGTGGGCCAGTGTGTGCGCATAATCGGGGTTGCGCAGCGTCTGCCCCAGATCGTAGGGGCGACCGTCTGAGCGCAGGTAGATGCGTCGCGCTTCTTCGTTGCGCAAAATATAATCGAGCAGTGAACAGGTTTCGGCGTAGGCGGCCGGTCGCTTCCAGCCGTTGGCCAACTTGTCGCTCACCACGAAACCGTCCTCGGCGATCTGGATGGCGGGTGCAGCAGCGGCGGCCCAATCGATGGTTCCCCAGCGTTCAAGCAGGTTCGCCAGCATCTTCACGGTGCCGGGGGTACAGATCGACGTGTAGCCTGCCTCGTTTATCTGGTCTTTCAGGAAATATCCCCAGCCGTCAGGGTTCGGCCCAATGACATCGTCCACCCACATGTCGGGCGTTGCCTTGGCCCCGGCCAGTGCCGGGGCATCCAACCCAACCGAGCCCGGTTCACCCGAAATGTGCATATTGAGGATGGCATAACCGCCCAGCCCACACATTTGCGGATCCACAACCCCTTGCACCAGCGCCGCCGTGACGGCGGCGTCGATGGCGTTGCCGCCGTTTTGCAGCACAGCTGCGCCCGCTTCCACGGCAAGCGGTTGTGGTGCAACAATACAGTTCGACACAGATTTCTCCTTAGGTTCTTTTGTTCAGGGTTCTTTTGAAGTGTGACCAGTACACTTGCAGCCATTGTATCGGTGTCCACACAAAAACGAAAGCCCCGTAGCCATGGGCTACGGGGCTCCAACCTATGTTAAAACCTTGTGGGGTAGGCTGGCATCAAAAACAAGCTGTTCGCCGGGAAATGTCGATTTTGTGCAGCCTGTTGTTGTTGAGGGATTGGCATGAGTATAGCCGCCTTTATTTAAAAGATCAACCAACGAAAAAAGACAAGATCACAGCATGCTTTGCTTAGTTTTGTGTAACGTTCTTGTAAGCGCACACGCAGGCAAGCGCGTGTATGATAGAGCCACAGAAACGAGTTTAACTTCGTGACGATGTCTCAGACGATGTCTCGGAAGAGATGACAGGACAGGAACGCACTTATGAAAATCTTCTCGATTGCCGGCCAATGGATCCTCGTAGCGATGGTTGCAGCGCTCATCGTAGCCACGCCCGCCACAACCTTTGCCGCCGACGAACTGAACCTGGGTCGTGTCAGTGGCATCGTCTGGCAAGATAGCAACAACAATGGCATCCATGAGCCGCAAGAACAGACGCTGGCCGGTTATCCTGTCTACCTGCAACGCACGAGCAGTGAAGTGGTTGGAACGATGGTCGCTGTTGTGTTGACCGACGCAGAGGGTGGCTTTACCTTCGATAATTTGGATGAGGGTTCTTATCAGGTCTTCACCGAAACAGGTGACTACCATCTGGTTGAGGTAATGGGGATTGATGCGTCGGCCATAGTTGACCTGCCTGTTGCGCAAATGCACAAACTCTTCTTGCCATTTACAGTACGCTAATGTTCACAGTACGCTAATGTTCACAGTACGTCCTACAGTCTATTCGTAGAACTTACAGTGTTTGACTCGTCCTCACCGTAGCTGATGTGGTGAGGACGAGTCTTTTTATGGCGCGCGTTTCGGTTCGAGGACAAATACAGGGATCCGGCGATTGGCGGCGCGTTCCTTGTACGCAGCGTATCCAGCATAGAGTGAGACAGCAGCACGCCAGTATCGGTCACGTTCGTCGCCGTCGGCCTCACGGGCCGTGTACTGCTTCGTTTCCCCATGCAGTTGAACCGTTGCAACTGGATGGGCGCGCAAGTTGTAATACCAGGCGGGGTGGTGCGCCTGCCCAAAATTCGAGGCAATCAGGATCAGCTTGTGTCCGTCTTCAAGCACCACAAGGGGCACTGTACGCAGTTGTCCACTACGGGCGCCGGTGGTCGTCAACGCGATGACGGGCAGCCCTGCGATCAGGCTGGTGAGGGTATAGCGATTCTGAGAAAGACGCAGGACAAAACGATCCACATGTGGCGCAACCCGCGCCAATCCCCGCGCCACAGGCCCCAATGCTGCAACACGCTGAATCAGACGTTGCCACCCCTGAACATTTGCAGACATAGAACCTCACAGCCGCGATAGTTTTCGATCACGCCGGTAGACTTCGAAGACGTAGTAAGGGCCGGGCTCATAACGGCCGGCGCTGAATTCAACCGCACCCGCCAGCGCAGTGGTATAGCTCTCGAACAGGCAGTACCGGTTGACGGCATGATCCCGCGCCGCATCGTTACATGAGAGTGGTGAACACTCAAAAGAGGATCCCAAGGATCGGCTCACCGCATCGTAGCCCAACAGATGAAAATCACCGTCAATCGGCACAGCCGGCGGCAAATTGACCTGAATGGGATGGACCACACCCTGATGTGCCACGATCGGATAGAGCTTGTAGGCATACATATCGAAATAGACGCGGTCATCACCCAGAACAGTACAAGCCTCTTCCATAGAGTTGAAAAACCAGTAGTCATTGTGTCGCCGACAATCGATCCAACCAGGCGGGCCGGCAGAAATACACCCGCTGACACTGGCGATCTCTTCCACCTGATCAGCGTGCACCCAAGGGGGCCGCACCAGTGTACGCTTCGGGAAATACCCAACAAGAATGGCATCCATAACTGAACTTAACCAGGTGCGGTGTTCTCGGCGATAGTCAATTCATGGCGGGCAGCATTGATGAAGGCAACCCAAACCTCATTCGGCTCCCACAAACGGCGAATATGGGCGTCGGCATCCGCCTCGCTCCATCCCCAGCGCAGTTGACCGTACAATGCGGTGAAAGTGGAAACACGGTAATTCGCCGCGCAGTGAACCAGAAGTTTCTCTCCCACATTGCCGTCCATCGTATCTACAAAGCGACGAAGATCCGCCACTGTAGGCTTGGCAAAATCAACGGCGATGTTGTGGTACGCCATGCCCAACGACGTCACCAATCCTGGTTCGTCGGCGATGGCGTAGCGCGAGTTGGGAATATCTAAATTGATGACGACTGTATACCCCTCAGCGGCGACAGCCTGCATTTGCTCCACACTCGGCTGGCCGCCTGTCCCCAAATTTTCAGACAGGACAACAAAATTGCGGATTTCGTTGATGCTCAACGTTGGTACTCCTCGCGCAAAACGCCCATACAGACTAGATCAACGTACTCACCATTACTCCACACATGTTTGCGCCAGCGTCCTTCCTCAACAAAGCCACATTTTGCATAGGCTCGTATAGCACGTGGATTGTTGCCATTGACAGTGAGGAAAACTTTGCGTAGATTGCGCAAACGGAAGGCATAGTCTAGCAACACGTTGACGGCATCGCTGCCGTAACCTCTGCCCCAGTACGCCTTGTCGCCGATGACGATACCCAGTTCAGCCGTGTGGGCCACATCGTCCACGTTAAAGAGTGCACAATGGCCAATCACCTTGCCCTCGGCCTCATTGGCAATGTCGGCCTCCACCACCCAAGACATGCCATTGTGCCTGCCGTCGCCAAGGCGGTTGTCGAAATCGGCCTGCAAGCGTTCCAGCGACTGGGGATAGGGTGGATCGCCACCACTGCCAAGTTCCACTTCAACGTCGTTATTAAACTGGCACAGCAATACCAGATCCTCGCGCCGTGCAGCGCGAAGGCGTACCTTTTCATCTTGTAACATAGTGGACGCTCCGTTCTAACCGGGAATGCAATGGCTACTTCATTATACGCCACTGGAAAACAATTCACACGCAAAACGGTTGCCATATTGAGCTAAAATCTGCGTACAAAGAAAACTCGTAGGCGTATTAGTTGCCTACGAGCTATACCACAATCTTATTCTGAACTTAACTGACTATCGTTTACTCTCTAGCTTCAGCAATTACACTCACCACCGCCGTCGTAAGGATCGACTCACCCTTAAACGAATTGGTGATGAGGCAGCCCAATTTGGCTTTCTCAAGCAGACGATGTCCCTTTTCCTCGTCGCTACCCGTCGGGACCTGCAACGTGGCTTTGATGCGGAATTCGGTAAAGTAGGTGACCCGATCCACACGATCGAGGATGCCTTCGGTTTCGACCTTGATACTCGTCCAATCGTATTTGTTGGCCTTGGCCACACCACGGAAGGTAAGGATCAAACAGTCGGAAACGGCGGAAACCAGCAACGTCTCAGGCGACCAGTAGCCTTCGGGGCCATCGAACTCAGGCGGCGGCGAAGAGACAATCTCATCCAGTCCGGGCGAATTCACGTTGACCGTCCCCTCAGGGCCGGCGACGGCGTCAACAAAGTATCGGTGCGGGAAGCTATGCATAAACAGACTCCTTTGTAGCAACAGTGAGCAATCAGCAAATCATGTAGGAAGCCCTATAAATAGTATAGCGACAACTCATTATCACTGCACAGGCCATCTGTCTAGGTTAGGAATCAAGGATAAAGCGTTGCTGCCGGGGTGGGCCGATGGTTTGAGTAGAAGATGATAGGATGATGAGATGATGCGCATCATCCCATCATCAACTTTTTCTCTGCGACAACCACATACCGGTTCACAGTCAACACCCAGTCCCCAGTCCCTAATCCCCAGTCCCTAATCCCCAGTGCCTAATCCCTTAACATGATCAGCGAAAAATTGCTTCCACGGACCGGATCCTTGGATGAAGGGCTGCATAATCGACTCTTCGGCCTGGACGGTGTGGCTGAGATCGTGCGCCGCCCACTCATGGATCATCATCCGCAAGGTGACAGGCCCGAGTCGCTGGTGGCGCGATTGGCGATCCAGATCGTTATCGTCGATCTGTGAGAGCGACTGCAAACTCTGCACACGTAGTTTGGCGAAAGTAGCCCCCAGCGCCGACGGCGACGGTAGCTCTTCAGATTGCGATCCCTGCGTGTCGGGGTTGAAATCTGGAAAATCCCGTCCTTCAAGAAAAGCGATCAAGCGCGTCTGAAAAACGCGCTCGGTGTCTATCATGTGCTGCAAACATTGTATAGCCGACCATTCACCCTCTGCCGCAGGGGCAAAAAGCAGATCACTGGGCAATGTCTCAGTGAGCTTCATCCAGCGTTCAGGCGTGGTGAGCAAAATCGAGCGGACAGAGGACAATAAATTATCCATGAAAAAACCTCCAAGGTTTTGTATATCGCAGGTTTTATGTGTCGCAGGTGCGAATGGTCTGGCATCTAGTATAATCTACTTTCAGCCATTTTTGCCCATCTTTATTCATTGGCCATAATCGCAATCAGAGACAGCACCGGTTCGCCTAAGGCGAAATCACCTTCAATTCGCGTCTGTGCTCGCGCCGTGGACAGATCCAGCCCTTTGGTGAAGATGCGCCAGGCTGTCTCCTGATCCATGTGGACGGTAACTCGCGCCCGGGGATCAACGCCGTGCAAGAGTTGCCACGTCTCAGCGCGCACGAGTGTCCAATCGTCGCCGGCATCGCCTTCGATGCGCAAGGAGATGGACGTGCCTTCTGCGGCGAGGACGTTGCGATAGCAGTGGGGCAGCCCGCGCACAAACGTATCCAGCACAGGATGCAACCAGACTCGGTCCATCAGGCCTGGCGCGGAGACGGCGTCGCGGATCTGCTGCTGGTGCATCCACTTCTCAGTGTACTCGCGCGCCGTGTCGAACCAGACCAGAGATCGTGTTTCGCCGGCCCAGGCCACACCTGTTCCTGTCTTGGCGAAGGGGTCGAGCGAAGACAGCCATGCAGCCAGTTGCGGCCCCACCAGCGCGTGAAAGTCAATGAGCAGCCGCGGGCTGATGCGCCGCGCCGCTGTCACCCACTGAGCGTTCAGCAGATCAAGGAAATCGACCAGATCGCGCGGACTTTCAATGGCATGGGGTGGCGGTGGCGGCGTCAACTTGTCGCGGCCCATGGACAGGCGGCGGATGTCTGTATCGAGCAGGTGCGCCGCCATGTCGTGGACAGTCCAGCCTGCCGCCACCGTGGGTGCGGACCAGTCCGCCGGTGAGAGGCTGCGCAGCAGCGCCAGCAACTCGTCGTGGATCGGCCCGAAGCGGTGGGCGATCAAGATCGGTTCAAGCGGCGAAAGCGTCATTTTCCAGTTCCTCCAGCACATCGCCGAGGAGCTGCACCAGCAGGTCGGCGTTGGCTTCGTCGAAGGGCATGGGCGGGCGGATCTTCACCACATTGTGGAACGGACCGTCGGTGCCGAGCAAAATCCCGTGATCCCGCATGCGGTTTGAGACGTAAGATGCTTCCGCCCCTGCCGGCTCCAGTGTAGCACGGTCGCGCACCAGTTCCACGCCCAAGAAAAGCCCCGCGCCGCGCACATCGCCCACCAGAGAAAACCGTTCCACGAACGGACGCAACGCCGCCAACATGCGGTTGCCCACGCGTTGGGCGTGGCTTTGCAGATCCTCGGCGGCCAGCACTTCGAGGACGGCCAACCCCACAGCACAAGAGACTGTGTTGCCGCCGAAGGTGCTGAAGAATTCCATGCCGTTGTCGAAGGCGTTGGCGATCTCAAGCGTGGTGATCACCGCGCCGATGGGGTGGCCGTTGCCAATCGGCTTGCCCAAAACCACAATGTCGGGGACGACGTGTTGCGCCTCAAAGGCGTACATGTGCGATCCTGTGCGGCCGTAGCCGGTCTGCACTTCGTCGGCGATGCAGAGGCCGCCCGCCTGCCGCACATGCCCATAGACCGACGCCAGATAGCCCGGCGGGAAGATGATCTGCCCGCCCACGCTGGGGCAGCTTTCGGCAATGTAGCCGCCCAGGCCACGTCCTTGGGCATGGAGATCGTCGATGATCTGGGCCACGTGACCAGCGTATTTTGTCCCCGCGGCGGGGTCGGTTGCCTTGTACGGCCCACGGTAGACGTCTGCCACCGGCGCGGTGAAGACCCAATCAGGCGCGCCTTGGCCGCCGGGGCCGTCGTGTTTGTAGGGGCTGATGTCGATGAGGCCGGTGGTGTGGCCGTGGTACGCCCCATCGAGGACGATCATCTCGTTGTGGCCGGTGAAGGCACGCACAAGGCGCAGCGCCAATTCGTTGGCCTCGCTGGCCGAGTTGACGAAATAGCAGACCGACAACGGCTCAGGCAAGGTGACGCAGAGTTTCTCAGCGTAGCGATTGAGCAGATCGTGGAGGTAGCGGGTGTTGGTGTTGAGCACGCCCATTTGCGCCCGTGCCGCCGCCACCACCTGCGGGTGAGAGTGCCCTACGTGGGGCACGTTGTTGTAGGCGTCGAGGTAGCGGCGGCCGGTTTCGTCGAAGAGGTATTGCATCCAGCCGCGTTCGATCTTCAGCGGGTCACGGTAGCCGACGCTCAAGTTACGTCCTAGGCGTTGACGGCGCGTGGCAAGGGTGGCGGCTTTGGCGGGCGGCGGCGCGGGGAAGCGACTTGGATCGATCCCCAAAATCAGGTTGGGATCGGGCGAGAGCGCCGTCCAGATGGCACGCTGACTAGCGGGGCCGACGCCTGGGAAGTCTGTGCCCAGGTCGAGCAGATCGGTGATGATCTGAAAGTGCAGGTGGGGCGGCCAGCCGCCGTTGACTTCGGCTGCGCCTAGCGTGGCAATCTGCTCACCGGCGGCGACGGGTTGGCCTACGGTGAGGCCGTCGAGCGATTCGAGGCTGAGGTGGCCGTAAAGGGTGAAGAATTCGTGCCCGGCTCCGTGCCCAGTTGCTTCGTGGCGCAGGAGGATGACGGGGCCGTAGTCCTGGTGGGCGGCGTTGTTGGCGAAGGCGTGGACTGTCCCCGGCATGGGTGCGTAGATGGGCGCGCCGGCAGGGCGGAAGATGTCGATACCCAGGTGGATGGTGCGACGTTCGCCGAGCGGGCCGTCGGTCGCACGGAAGAAGGGCGCGGTGTAGATGAGCCGGGGTTCGTTGTAGCGTCCGATACCCATGGGCGAGCCTGCGGCGGCGAGGACGTCATCGAGGCGCGAGGTGAAGAGATCGGCGCGGTTGCGGGCCGGGTCACCTTCGACGAGCGGGCTGCCGATGCTTAGATCATAGACGACGAGGTTGTCGGTATGTAGATCCACATCGGCGACAGGGGCAAATTCGGGCTGGTGGGCTTGCAGCCAGGTGCAAATGAGATCGGTAGCCGGGATGGGGGCAAGGCCGCAGGCGTGGCGGAAGGCGGCTTCGGCCAGCCGGGCAGGGATCTGCGCCAGCCTGGGCAGCGTGCGCCGGATTGGTTCCTGGCTGATGGCAAGGTAGGGATCGTCGGGGCGCTGCGCTTGCTGTTCGGCGGCGATGCAGACGCTGACACAGAGGCGCATGCAAATGAGATCAAAGAGGACGGTGAATTCGGTATCGGTGAGTGGGTTGTGGGCGTGGTAGCCCTGCGCCACGGGCAACATGGCAGACAGCGGATCATCGCTGTTGAGGGCGACGTAGGCGCAGGCGATGGCCAATTCGGCAACGGTGAAGCTATAGACCATGTCGCCGAAGTCGATGAGGCCGGTGACGTGCTGGTTGCGGCTGTAAAGATCATCTCCGCCCCCGACGATGACGTTGTAGTCGTTGGCGTCGTTGTGGATCGGTCCACGGCGAAGGGTGGCAAGGAGGGGGAACGTTCTTTGGGAAAATGTGGCGGCGAGGCGGGTGATCAAGGCACGCATCGTAGGTTCGGCGACGGCGTGATCTAGCCTTTCCACCACAGATTGGGCCTGGGCCAGATCCCAGTGGAAGGTGCGATGCAGGGCGGGATGGTCGAAATCAGCCAGGGCACGGTTGAGCTGAGCGAGTTTTGCACCCAAATCGCGCCGCAGGTCGTTGCTATGACGTTTGACTGTGCCAAGGGGACGTCCGTTGATGTAGCTGAACAGACGTATGCGGTAACTTTCTTCGATGACGATTGGGGCACCACTGTGGGTGGGCAGCACGCGCTGACAGAAGTCGACGCCGCGGCGGGCCAGGTGACCCAGAATCTGGAATTGGGCGTCGAGGAAGGCGACGCCTTCGGTGGCGTTGGCAATTTTGAGGACGTAGCGCCGGCCGGTTTCGTTTTGGAGCAGGAAGTTTTGGTCACGTTCGCTGGGGAGCGGCGTGGCTGTGGCCTGGAGGTTGTAGTGTTGGGCGGCGAGGCGGGCGGCATCCTCGGCGGTGAAATTGGGTGTGTGCTGGAGCAGCGTCATGGCTCACCTGGGGTGGTGGAAAGTGGGATGACACAAAATGAAAACGGGGACGGTTCAGATCTGGTTGGCAGATGGCTGAACTGTCCCCGGTGGAATTCGTAATGCGTAATGCGTCATTGGTTGATCGCATCCCTCTGGGTTACGCATCACGCATTACGAGTCACGTGAAAGCGCCCCAGCGGAAGGGCTACGTTCTGTTACGCCCGTCGCCCGGCCTTCAATGTGCGCTGGAATTCGATGAGTTCGTCCCAGTGACCGGCGGCGGCGAGTTGGGCCTGTTCGGGCCAGGTGTCTGGGTTGAAGAGACGGACTTTGCCGGTGAGGATGGCGCGGATCTGGTCGGGTGTCATGGCGGCGAGTTGGGTGTAGCTGGTGACGCCGTCACTGGCAAGGACGCCGGCAATTTTTGGCCCGATGCCTTCAAGCCGTTGCAGATCGTCGGGTTCCCAGGGGGCTGGTTGGACGATGGCTGGTTCTTCGGGCAACGATTCGGGTTCAGGCGCTGCTACGACTGCTGATTTACTGACTGCTGGTTTACTGACTGCTGGTTCAGGCGGCTTAACCGGGGCGACTACCTGAGGCGCGGACGTAACAGCCTGTGCGTCGATAACCGGCGCTTTGGCGACAACGGTTTCGGTTTTCGGTTGGCTTGCGGCGGCAGGGGCCCGCAGGACACGTACCGAGGAAGATGTCGTTTCTTTGCTGCTGCTATCGGCAACAGCCGACCAGAGCAGAGCCCCGATGCCTAAGACGGCAATGACCATCACCATTACAATGATTATCCCGGCATTTGCCGGTAGTGTGCTCTGCGCCAACGTTGAAGCGATGAAAATCAAGGGTCACCTCCAGAATTGAAGCGAATGGTTAAAGAGTCCATTTTCAATACTATAACAGGATCTCGACATCATCTCAAGATCCTTGGACAAGATTGCTGTACAAAAGTTGGGGAAACGTACAGGTCGATAGAACGCGGATTTAGCGGATTGGGCGGATTTAGGCAGATTTGCATTTCTGATCCGCTAAATTCGCATTCTATTTCTGATTTATCTTACGTGCTGTGTCAGAAGTTTTGTGCAGGATTGCGCCCAAATCCAGTTGGCGCAGGGCGTTGACGGCGATCTCCCAAGCGCCTTCGTGGCAGAGACCGTCCATGCGAGCGGTTTCGTAGGCGGTAAACGTTGTTTCTACGCAGGCTCGGTGCACCTCTTCGGCGACGGTGCGGGGGGAAGGGGGCGTCGATCGCACTGGATTGGGTCCTTTCTGATTTTCGTAGTGCGTATCAGATCAACAACGCACCTTCATGCTGCAAGAGCCATTCTTTGCGCCAGAGGCCGCCGCCATAGCCCGTGAGTTTGCCGTTGCTGCCAATGATTCGATGACAGGGGACAATCACCGAGATCGGGTTTTGCCCATTGGCGGCGCCGACGGCGCGGATAGCTTTGGGATTGCCCAGCGCGTTGGCAATGTCTTGGTAGGCGACGGTGGTGCCGTAGCGGACGGTGAGCAATTGATGCCAGACACGGCGCTGAAAGTCGGTGCCTTGTGGTTCAAGTGGCAGATCGAATTCCTGGCGGCGGTGGTTGAAATACTCGTCGAGCTGGCGCGCAGCGTCTTCGAGCACCGCCGCGGACGACGTATCATGGCGCTCAGTGTCCACAAAGTAGAGCGAAGTCAGCGCCGTGTCTGTTCCGCCGATCTCGATTAGGCCGATGGGTGAGGTGTAGTAGGTGTAGTGTGTCATGGTGTTGGGGATTGGTGACTGGTGACTGGTGATTGGTGACTGGTGATTGGGAAGAGACGCGAGTGCACGATCTTGGGATTGAAGGTGATCCCTATCACCTATCACCAGTCACCAGTCACCAGTCACTATCAATCAAAGAAATCGCTGTCTCCCGTGGGCAAATACTGCTTCGCCTTTTCTACGTTGAAGGTGACGCCGAGGCCGGGGCGATCCCAGACTTCGATGTAGCTGTCGACGACGATGGGGTCGGGCAGGCCGTCGACGATGTCGTACCACCATTCGGGGCGGGCGACGGGATATTCGAAGGCGATGTAGTTGGGCGGCAAAGTGGCGCTGACCTGTACCAGCGCGGCCAGGCCGATAAGGCCGTCTCCGGTGCCGTGGGGGGCCATGAGGATGCCATGTAGATCGGCGTATTCGGCGATCCACTTCAGTTCGGCGAGGCCGCCCACGTCGCACGGGTCGGGGCCGACGATGTTGACGGCCTGTTTTTCGATGAGTTCGACGAAGTTCTGGCGCAGGTAGATCTGCTCGCCGGTGTGGATGGGCGTGGACGTTTTCATGGTGATGTCGCGGTAGAGATCGGCGAGGACGTAGGGCGTGTAGTCGCCGGTGACCATGTCTTCGAGCCACATGACGTTGAGCGGTTCCACGGCCTGGGCCAGCCGCACGGCGTCGGTGACGGTCATGCCGGGGCCACAGTCCAGGGCGAGGCCCACCTCGTCGCCGAGGACATCTTTCATGGCTTCCACACAGGCGATGGTGTAGTTGAGCCCTTTGGGGGTGAGGAGGCCGCGGTTGGGGTGGCGTCCACCACCGCTGAGTTCGCCGTAGAAGTAGTCGGGCATGTCACGCGCCATGGCGCTGTGAAAGCTGATCCCCTGTTTGATGATGCTGAAATTCTCTTTGGATTCCTTCATCTTGGCCACGTTTTCGGCGAAATGCTGCGGTTCCACGCCGTCCATGGGGAAGCGGATGGCGCCGTTGTAGACGCGCACTTTGTCGCGCACTTTGCCGCCCAGAAGCTTGTAGATTGGCAGGTTGGCCGCTTTGCCGGCGATGTCCCAGAGAGCGATTTCGATGGCGCTCACCGCCGATCCCCACGGTTTGAAACTGGCCATGCGCCGGATGCGCTGCATCACGCGCTCGACGTTGGTGGGGTCTTCGCCGAGGATCATGTCGCGGTAAAACAACACATGCGGCTTGATGTAAGGTTTGTACGATTCCACCGGGCCGAAGCCGTCAATCCCGGCGTCGGTGGTGATGCGCACAATGGGGTAGTTGCCGATGACGGTACATTTGAGATCTGTGATTTTCATGTTGTTCCTATCTTCACCTGTTCTAGAAACGCTTCAACTGTCAATCCTGGCCGACGGTGGACGTGGTAATCGAGCTTCACGTCGCACCAGGTTTCGTAGAGCTGTGTACGGTGGGCGATGAGGCGGGGGTAGCAGTGGGTGAGGGCGATTTCTGGCGATTCGTCACCGTTGCTGTGGTAGATCCCCTGCCAGAGCACCGGACGCGGGCGGGCAATGTATTCTTCTAGCAGATGGGAGTAGGCGTCCTCGGAGACGCCGAAGTAGACGATGGTCATTTGACGGCGCAATTCGCGCAGCAGATCTTCGTCTACGTAGACGGCGCTGCCAGTCATATCGACGACGAAGTGGCGATCAGGGTCATCGTTTTCAACGAGGACGCGCACAATGTCGCGTAGCGTCTGCTCTTCCAGTGTCAGGTACTTGGCTTCCTTGGCGGCAAAGTCGGGTTGATGCGGGAAGCCCATCCAATCGCCTAGATCGTGGACAGTCACCAGCGCTTCGCCCAGTTCGGCGCGCAGGTGTGAGGCAATGATGTCGTCGCAGTGGAAGCAGGTGAAGCCGGCCTCGGCGAAGCGCTCGGCCCAGTAGCTCTTGCCCACACCTGCCATACCCATGAAACCTAGATGCATCGTTCGTCCTTGATGCGCTGGCAGATCCAGTTGAAAATCTTACGCGAAACGGTCATAGATTGTCCTCAAAGGGATGGATGGGAACGGCGTCATCAGGGTGGGTGGAAGCCAGATTTTCTGGGGAAGCCAAAAAATTATACTCGTAAGTCAGGTGTGGGACAACTTGAGTTTGAGCCATTGACAGCGCCAAACACGTCTTGCATAATGTCGTTGGAACAAAGTTTCTGTAATCTCAACATGCACCATCTTTGAGGGAACTTTATCTGATGCAGCCGGAAACACCTGTTCACATTGAATTCCTGATTCCACGGCGTCCGCTTTCTGTTCAAGCAAAGACAAAGAATCTGCAAAGGTGGAAGCAGTATGTTCATGCAGAAGCCGCAAAGGCATGGGCCAGAGCGATGATTGTCAGCAAAGATGTTCAGCTAACTTTAGTTTATCTTTACGACAGTGATCCAGTAGACACAGACAACATCATCAAACCCATTCAGGATGCCCTCATCGGCCTTGTCTACGAGGATGACAGCCAAGTTTCTGACGTGGAGTCACACCGAAGGCCACTCAGCGGAACGTTTGATTTAACTCGGCAACCTGCACTTCTGATCGGCGCCATTTCATCTGGTAAGGAATGCGTTTTCGTTCGAGTTTCTGCCCTCGAATGCTGGAGGATTATCTATGACGCTCAGTGCAACCCATGCTCATATGACACTGGAAGCAAAAGTCGCACAGGACTACGAAGCCAAAGGATTCGCGGTTATCCGCGATCCGCAAGAACAAGATTTGCCGTTCAATCTTGGCGGCTACAGTCCGGATCTGGTTGTTCATACAGCGGAAGGCAAAGGATTCATTGTTGAGGTTAAAGACAGAGCCGAACGGACATCAGTCGACCGTTTTCGAGAGGTTGCAGCAACAGTCGCCCAGCACGCAGGGTGGCGCTTCTTATTGGTGACAGGGGACGATGTTTCTGAGCAAAGTATATCGGCAGATGATCTCCTATCTTGGGAACAGGTAGAAACAAAACTAGAAACCGGTAGACGCCTATTAGACATTCAGGAGTATGAAGGGGCATTTGTTGCTATCTGGGGAGTAATTGAAGCTATCCTCCGCAAGCAAGCACAACTTGCCCAAATCCCAATTGAGAGACTACCAGCGTCATCGTTGATAAACCATCTCTACTCGCAGGGTGAGCTGTCTATGTCTCAGTTCGATCAAATGAAGGAGTTGTTTGCGATCCGCAATCGCCTCGTACACGGGTATCAGACAGCCGACCTTGTCCAACCGACCCAAGATCTTTACAATCTAGCACACGACTTGCTTGAATCGGTAGAAACCTAAGCATAGTACACGTAAGTGTTTGATGTTTCACCTGAAATAACTGATCACACCCTTCAACAGGTTCACCGCCGCCACGGGATCAGGCCCAAGCGGGGGGCCGAAGCTAAGGTGATCGACGCCTGCCGTCACCAGCGGCTCCAGCCGCGCGATGACGTCCTCGGGGCCGCCGACAACGCCGATGCGCAGCATACGGTCATCTATCAGGGCAATGGCTTTCTCCTCGTTGCGTTCTACTTGCAGGGCATGCTCGATTGGGCGGAATTCCTCACGTTCAACCCCCAGTTGACGGTAGATCAACTCACCCAATGCATGGCCGTAGTAGGCCACCTTCTGCGCCAGGACACGCCGCGCCGCGGCTTTGTCTTCGGACAGCGACACCCAGATACACGCCGCCAAATCCAATCGATCAAGGGCGTCGGCACGTTGGGCAATCCCCGCATCAATGTGGGGGCGCACGCCAAAGTAATGTTCAGGCGGGAAGAGCAGCGGCAGTACACCGTCGGCCAGTTCGCCGGAGAGCGCCAGCATCTTCGGCCCCATCGCGCCCACATAGATCGGCGTCACCCGGGGCGGGGCGAAGCGCAGATAGGCTTCGTCGTTCCAGCGCAAAAATTTGCCGTCGAGGGCCACCCGTTCCCCGCGCAAAAGACCACGCACCGCCAGGATCGTCTCACGCACCGCCGCCAGCGGACGTTCCTGCTCGATCCCCACCCAGTTGAGAAAGTCGCCTGCACCAGCGGCAATCCCCAACAAGAAACGATTGCCGCTGATCTCGTCCATTGTGGCGGCCAGCATCGCCATTTCGGCAGGATGGATCGTGTAGGGGTTGAGGATGCCCGTCCCCACGTGGATGCGCTCGGTGCGCAACGCCACCTGTGTGAGGATTGGAATGTCGCTGCGCAGGAAGAGATCGTTGCTCACCCAAAATTGATCGAAGCCGGCGTCCTCGGCGGCCTGGGCCAAGGTGACATATTGGCTGGGGAGTAAGTCATTGTTTAGGCGTAGGCTAAATTTCAAGATTTGCGACCCTTCCTGTTCTAATGCTATGGTTGTCTCCGCGATTCTAAAACAAGCAAAGGCAATTACCAATCCTGTTATGAGCGAATCAGCCAACCCAAATGTAGATCCAAACAACATAGAATCAACAGAAACCGAAGCAGTGGCGCAAGAAAAGCAGCGTGTCCGCTTTACTTACGAAAAGGGCGAAGCCGTCAAGTTCATCAGCCATCAAGACGAGTTCCGCCTATGGGAACGGACGCTGCGCCGCGCCGACTTACCGTTGCTCTACAAACAGGGATTTAACCCACAGCCGCACATGCAGTTCGCCGCGGCACTCGGACTGGGCATGACCGGCGTCGGTGAAATTGTGGACGTGATCTTCAGCCCGCCGGTGCCGTTGGATGAGATGCTGAAGCGTGTGGCCCAAAAGTTGCCCCCCGGCGTCACCGTGCTCGGCGCGGAGGAAGTGCCGATCAAAGCCAAAGCACTTCAATCGCTCACCATCGGCGCCGACTACACGATTATCATCTATGCCGAACCTGGAGAAATTGTAGAGA
This sequence comes from bacterium, assembly GCA_016124945.1. Taxonomy (GTDB): domain Bacteria; phylum Chloroflexota; class Anaerolineae; order Caldilineales; family Caldilineaceae; genus RI-153. Next base: position 71,674 of record WGMT01000082.1, read on the forward strand.
CGCGCCTGCAAGCGGGGATCGAAGCATTTCTGGCCAAAACCGAGGTTGTGCGCACCCGCGAACGACACAGCCAGCCATACGAATACAACTTGCGGCCCCTTGTCTTCGAATTGCGCTACGACGGTTACGACGCCGAAAGCGAAGAGAATCGCATCTTTCTGCGTGTACAAATGCGCGATGGCGCCACCGGTCGCCCCGACGAGGTGGTCGATGCGCTCGGCTTCGACGATTTTGCCCGCACACTGCGCCGGGATCGAATCTACTACAGCGATATCGAAAGCGACGTCGCTGTCTTTGCCGCCTACCCGGTGATTAGCCAAGCCGAAATTTCGTCAGGAAGCCCCAAACGCAAGAAACGGCGCAACTTTCGCCGCAAACAGGAACCGCGCCCAGAGACCGAGGAAGCAAAAGGCCGCCAGTCTTTTGCAGACAAGGCGGCCGACGAGTTTGCTTAGGAGATTTCAGAATTTCATTGCTTCACGAAGAACACTACACACGCGATTTGGTGAGCCGACGAGCGCCATTGCGCAGCAGCCAGATCAGAAAGACAATCGGGATCGACGCCAGGAGCAACACCGGCAGCAAGTAGACAATGAACCAGATCACGGCGCTACCCAGGAATTCTAGTGTGTTGACCAATGCCCGTGTCGCTTCACGGACCACCAGAGCCGGTCGCCAGCCGGCATCGACCAACGGCTGGTTGATGGCATCGGGCACCAGTTCCAACGTCAACGTGGAAAGGCCGACTAAGTTGTCCAGCATATTTTGACGGCCCTGCAACTGCTCAATTTGCCCGCGGATGATCGTGAGATTGTTGTAGACGGCCATTATGTCTTCAGGGGTAGAATTAGGACGTTCACGTACTTCGGTGAGCAGCGCCTGCAACTCACTTTCGGTAGTGCGCAGGTTGCGCAACTGGGCTTCCACATCGCTATACTGATCCGTCACGTCTTCGCGGGTAAGGTTTTCTGAGCGGACATCTACTGCCATCTCACGCAACTGCTCCATCACAATGCCCAATTGATCCGCCGGCACACGCAACGTCAGGGTGCCACGCAACAGTTCTGCATCACCATAACTGCTCTTGTAGAGATTGGCATCGGAGACATAGCCACCCGCCTGATCCAGCAAAGCCTCAATTTGGTCGACCATTGTTTCTGTATTGGAAACAACCAACGTCATGACGGCATTTGCAACGATTTTGCGGGCCACCTGAGACGCCGGCGCCGAAATGGTATCAGAATTCATTGCCAACTCAACGGACACGTCACCAGTATCGGCAGGTGCAAAAGCAGCCGGCGCAGGCCCTTCAAACGACCTCGACTCCGACTGCCCAGCGCCACAGGCACTCCAGAGCAACGAGCTGAGCAATACAAGAATCACAATAGGCAGTCGGTGCATAGTGCGCATAATGTCCTCGAACTAGGTGGATGGAAAAGTGGCTCCGCCACTAACAAATAGCCCCCTCATGAAAGAACGATGAAGGTAGGCGGCTCTACACTAGAGACGATGCACATAGTGTGGTTGTTCCCAACAAAAATGGGTAGTTTCAGAGGAAAATCTGCCTGTCAAACATTTGCCGAAGATGTTCTAGGAAATCATTGCGAACCATAGGTAATTACACCTAGGTATAATAACGGGCGTAGCCCCGTTGATACCGAAAACAGCAGGATGCTATACTCCAACCAATGCAGAAAATTAGTGGATTTGGTAACACAGAACTATGGCTGGTTCCACAGTCCTCAGCCAGCAAAAAATGAGGACACGTTTATTTGATGTAGGGATTCATCACTCTTTGGTCCGAATATCGGCCCGTTTGCGAGGCAACCATGACGAACATTGCAGAATTCAAGAATATCGACAAAGAACTCGATAAAATCCGTATTATGATTGTTGAAGATCACCCACTGTTTGGGCAGGGCTTGCGTCGCGTACTCGAAGGAGAGGACGATCTACGGGTCATCGCTGAAATCGAAGACGGCATCGACGCCGTTGATGCGGCTATCCGTGAACAGCCCGACGTAGTCCTGATGGACATTAACTTGCCCGGTCAGAATGGTCTGCAGGCGACCCGTGAAATCAAGAACAGCGCCCATGGCAGTTCAATCGGCATCATCATCCTCACGGCCTATCACGACGACGAGCAACTCTTCCATGCGTTGCGCGCCGGTGCCGCCGCCTACTACCCCAAAGATGTAATGCCCAGTGAGTTGATCCCTGCGGTACGCGCCGTTGCCGAGAACAATTACGTAATCGGCGAAGAGGTGATGAATCGACCGCAGGTGGCCCGCTGGATGATCCGTCAGTTCGAAGAGTTGGCCATCTTCGGCGAATCGCCTGATGAAATGTTCATGCCGTTAAGCCCACGCGAGATGGAGATCCTCCAATACATTACACGCGGCGCCAGCAACAAAGAGATTGCCCACGAGTTGGGCATCAGTCGGCAGACGGTAAAGAACCACATGAGCAGCATCCTACGCAAGCTGGCCGTAAACGATCGCACCCAAGCCGCAGTCTTGGCCCTGCGTCGCGGTTGGGTGCGCCTGGAAGATACAACGGCCATGCCCTAGCCCTTAGACTTCACTTTCCTTCATGTTTCTCCTTTTGTGGTCTTCCTTTGGTGGGGGGTCGAGCGTACAGCAATGCTGTACGCTCGACCTTTTTGTATCCCCTGCGCTTTGTCTTTCTGGCGCTTTTTTGCCAAAATAAGCCAACACGAATTTTGAAGGGAAGGAAACTGCCGCTATGACGCGTATGCCGCCGGATCGAGGCGGTCAAGGCTTTATTGAGTATGCCCTGATCATCATTCTGATCTCAATTGTGATTCTTTCAATCCTGTTGATCTTTGGTGACGATATTCGCACCGTGATCAATGACTTACTCCAACAATGGTTCCCCTCACAAGGAGCCACTTCCGCCATTTGGATAGGATAGCCACTTGGATAGGACGCAGTTAAATCGCTCCACCTGGCTCACGGTGCTGTTTCAGTTCGGCGCCAACCTCATTTTCCCCCCCACCTGCGCCGGCTGTGGACGCGCCGGCGCAGCGTTGTGTGACGCTTGCGCCCAGGCGGTTGAACCTGCGCCGTCGACGATTTGTTCTCATTGTGGACGAATGCAGTTTATTGCAGTGCCACTCTGCTCGCTCTGTGCACGAGAAGACGATCCGCCGCTCACGTGGACACGCGCCGCCGCCCTGCACACCCACCCGCTACGCGAAGCCATTCACCAGTTCAAATACCGCAATCAACCTGAATTGGCAGAACCGCTATCTCGCTACCTTGTCGCCATTTTTCAGCAGCCCCCATGGACAGAAATCACCCACACCATCGACGGCTGTGTGCCGGTACCACTTCACCCCAAACGGCTGGCAGAACGGGGGTACAATCAGGCGGCACTGCTGGCTGCGTCCTTTGCCGAGAGGGTCAGGCTACCGGTTACCGAGGCATGGCTGTCTCGCAATCGAGAGACAACATCGCAAGCAACCTTAACAGCAGACCAACGGAGACAGAACATTGCCGGTGCATTCAGCACATCCACTGCCGTCAAAGGCAAACGTATTCTCGTGATCGACGACGTCACCACCACCGGGGCCACGTTGACAGCCTGTGCTTACGCCCTGCGTGGTGCCGGCGCTGCCGCCGTCTACGGCATGGCGCTGGCAACCCCTCTCCTAGCAACCAGGCAAGATCCCCATCAAATGGCGGGTTGACAAGCCTTTTATCCAACTTTAAAATGAGGCAACGGGATCTCTACGCACATTGGTTCATAATCATTATCGGCAATGTTGCACCACAGAGAGAGACTGATACTCGTGATTCTGTATCCCCATTCTCAGTGTTTTGATTCAAAAGTTGTATACCTGTGGTTTGACCGTTCCGAACCACCTGTTGAGGCGGGCTTGTAGCCCTTCCGTTACAGGGAGGTACGGACGTTTTTTATTTCCACACAGTGTAGTGTGATAGAAAGGAGATTCTCCTATGAAGCTGGACGTTCATGGCCGTAACCTTGAGGTCACCGACTGGATCAAGGAGTATGTGGAGAAGAAAGTCAACCGATTGGAGCGCTTTCTGCCACAAGTCCGTGAGGCACGCGCTGATCTAGTGTACAGCGAGACGCGGGCGGCCGCCGATCGCTACACTGCACAATTGACCATTTGGGCCAATGGACAGATCCTGCGGGCGGAAGAATCAACAGGGGACATTTTCGCCTCGATCGACGCCATTGTCGATAAGATGACACGGCAGATCGAACGACACAAGGGTCGTCGCATCAAGAGCAAACGGCGGGCAGCAGCCGCCAGCGTAGCCGAAACAGAACTGGCCGCAGCCATGTTGTCTGATGAAGAGCAAGTAGCGTTCGCCGAAGAAACAGTGGGCGATGTCGTACGCACCAAGCGCTTCACCGCCCAGCCCATGGACACGGAAGAGGCCATCGACCAGATGGAACTACTCGGCCACGATTTCTTCGTCTTTTTCAATATGGACGAAGGCGCGATGAATGTGATTTACAAGCGCCGCGACGGAAACTACGGGTTACTTCAGCCTGAAACGAGTTGAAGCGTTGGAGCGTTGGAGCGTTGGAGCGTTGGAGCGTTGGAGCGTTGGA
>WGMT01000002.1 GCA_016124945.1 bacterium
AACGGAGGGGGTGTAGCTCAGTTGGCCGACCTTTGTGTCGATCAACGTCGTGCCGTCCGCTTCGTAGAGCGCCAACGAGACACTCTGCAGCGGATCAACGGTGGCCGCGGTGAAGGTGTAGACCAACCCCGCCGTGAGGACGACCTCATGCCAGTCGACGTCGTCGGCGCGGTGGAAGTTGTGGCCGGCGCTGCTGCCTGTGGCGACATCGAACACTTTGGCCGTGGCAAAGGTATCGTCGTCTTCGAATGTATCGGCGCTAACGGTGCAGGCTTCCGGCGTCGGCGTCACGGTGACGGTTGTTGCTGTGGCCGGGCCGATGGGCGCGCCGTCATCGGGCTGCGGATCGGTGGTGGGCGTCGGTGTGGGCGTCGGTGTGGGATCCGGCGGGCTGCCATTGTCCACACAGACTTCCAAACTCCAGCCGAAGAGATCGCCGGTACTGCCGCCCCCGCCCCCTTCACCACCGCCTGCCTGGTCGTCGGTGACGTAGAGCGTCCACGTGCCGTTGCTCTGTTTGCCCACGAAACCCGCAAAGCTGTTGCGGCTGGGGCGGTAGGCGTCGCCGGTGGTGGGCGGGTTTGGCGGGATCAACCATTCAAGGGCGTCGTCGGCGATACCGAACTGGCAGTTGCCGCCGCCACACCAGGTGTAGAAGTCGATCTCGTCGAAGTTAAAGAGATCCACTGCTGTGCCGTCCGGCGCGCCCAGGCCGAAGGTGAGATGCCAGATGTCGTCGTGCTGGAAGGTAATGTCTTCGATGCTCACATGCGTCACCGTGCCGTTGACAGGCACATTGACCGTCGTGCCCACCGTTGTCAGATCTTCCAGGCGCTTGGGAATATCGCTGCTGGGGTAGACGGTACAGCTCCAGTTATTGGGTGTCGGCGTGGGTGCAGGCGGCGGTGTGATCTGCACATCGAACTCGTAGGGCAGATTCTCTACGGTATTGGGTTGCGGCGGCGCAATGCGGTAGATGAAGTTGCCGTCGACGTTCATGATCTGGTCGATGTCCCCAGAGATGTCGCCAAAGCCGCCGCCGGGTGTTTGCGCCGCGATGCGCATCCCAGGCGTTACCGAATTCAGCTTGATCTGAACGCGGTCGCCCGCGCTCACGGGGAATTGATACCAATCCCAATCGTTGGTTTCGCAGAGCATACTGCGGATCGTCACTGTGTCGGTGATGATGGTATGTGGGTTGGACTGGAAGTTATTTGGTTCGTAGGGATCGAGACCGGAGCAGGAAGTGTTGACATTCAGTTCCAACTGATACTGATCCGTCGTCGGCTGTACAGACGGAGACCAGACCACCAACGACCATGTGCCGTTCTGGTTGAGCGTGAAGCTGTCGCCGTAGTCCAGCCATGAGCCAGGGAAGATGCCGTCGGCGTAATTCCCGGCCGGATCGTAGATGGAGATGTAGTAGTCGGCGGGGCGCACGGGCAGATTGATGGTCACATTCTGCCCGGCTGCGCCGTCGAAGCTGTAGAAGTCTTTGTCGTTTGCGTAGCAGAGCGCGGCGGTGATGGGCGTGTTGAAGGTGATAGGCGTGGCGCTGTTGCGCGTCTGGTTGCCTAGCACGCCGGGTTGATCGTAGCTGTCGAAGGCGGCACAGACGTCGACGGGCGGCGTCACCGGTGGCGGCGGCGGCGCGTCGGCCACGTCCACTGTCAAGGTGTAGGGGATGCGGCTGCCCCCGCCCCACCGCGTCACCAGGATCGTGTAGACGATGGCGGATCCGCTGCGGTTGGTGTGGGTGAGGAACTCGTCGGCAGTGCCGGGGTTGTAGCTCCAGCCCACGCTCACGCCGTCGGCGAAGAGGACCAACCCGTAGTCGGCGGGCAGATCGGTGAGTGTCACAGAGATCTGCTTGCCGTTTTCCACGCTTATCGTGTAGTAGTCGTTGCGGTCGTCCTTGTCCAGGCTGGCGGTACACAGCGTCGCCGAGAGCGAACCTGCCGTGATTGTCGCCGCCGTGGCCAGGGTATCGTTGGGTTCGAGCATGTTGCCCGACGCTCCGTCGGCGTCGGCGCACGGCTGCGCAAAGGGCGCACTGTAGGCCAGCGTCAGGTTCGAGCTGGGCGATGAGAGCGTCGTCGGGTAGAAGACGTTGGGATCGAGGTTGCTGACGCCGTTGTAGCTGCCGTCGAGGCGGGCCAGGGATACGGCATTGTTGCCGTCGCGGTCGGATCGCCACAGTTGGCTGTCGGCCACGAAGAAGAGTTGATCGCTGAGCGGATCCACCACGAAACCGCGGGCACCGGTGACTTCGGCTACGTTGACAACGTCTCCGCTGCCGTCGGCGGCCACACGCAGCAGACGGTTCTGCGTGGGATCGTGCCAGTAGAGCGTCTGCGCGAAGGGATCCACTGTCAGATCACGGATCTGCCGTCCTTGCGGCGCGGCGTAGACCGTCTGCACGTCGCTGCCGTCGAGGTTGCTGCGGCGGATATGATCCCGGATCAGGTTGTTGTGCAGCGTGTTCTGTACCCAGTAGAGATAGCCGCCCACCGGGTCAACGGCGATGCCGTGATCGTTCACTACGCCGCTGACTACAGTCTGCACATCTGTGACGTCGCCCGACGTTGCGTCGGCGTTGGCACTGAGGATGTCGACGACGACGCCGTTGTCGGCCTGTGTCCAGTAGATGCGGCCGCTGCGTTCGTCTACGGCCACCGATTGGGTGAAGCGCAGCACGCCGGGGCCGGTGTCGGCTACGACTACCTGCGCGCCCGTGCCGTCGGGGTTCACCTGTACGATGCGCTCGAAGTTGTCGAGGATGTAGATTTTGCCGCGTACATTGTCCGCCGCCAGAGCAGGGCCGCCGATGAAGCCGCTGCCCAGTTGGATCGGCTCAACCGTGCCGCTGACGTCCGACGTTCCGTCGGCGTCGGTGCGGATCAGGTCGACGGCGCGGCCGTAGTAGACGTAGGGCGATCCGGCCGGGGCGGGGGTGTCTACGAGTACCTCGAAGAGATAGCCCACGGCGGACCCAACCAGCCCGTTGTTTTCCACGCGCAGCAGGTAGTCACCGTCGGCGGGGATAGTGAAGACGCCCTGGCTACCCGCGGTGACCGTCCCCACGTCGGCGCCGCCGACAGCGGGGATCACACGTAGCGTTGCGCCGGTGGCGTTGGCGGGATAGTTGACGGTGAGCTGCTGGCCTGTAAACGCGCTGAGGCGGTAGAGATCGACGTCGCTGCTGCTGCACAGCGTGGCGCGCACGCGGCTACCGCTGGTCAGCGCCGTGGCGAAGGCCGCCGTGTTGTTGGGCTCGTTGGCGTCTGTCGCCACACAGTTTTCGTCGATCACCAGCAGTTGGTATTGATCCGTCGTCGGCGTCAGGTTGGGCACGGAGACGGCGACGGTGTAGCGTCCACTGCCGTTGAGGACGATGCTGTTGCCGTACGCCGGCGTCGTGGTGGACGAGATCACGGCGGTCGGCGTCCCCGACGGATCGTAGAGTGTGAGATCATAGTCGGCGGGGCGTACAGGCAGGTCGATGGTCACTGACTGGCCGTTGAGGCCGTCGAAGGCGAACATGTCTACGTCGTCGCTGTAACAAAGGGCGGCAGCGGCGGGTGTGCCGAAGGCGATGTCCGTAGCTGTGGACAGCGTGCCGTTGCCCACACCGGGCGCGTCGTAGATGTCCACTGCGCCGCAGGCTGCGTCCGATGGGTTGGCCGGCGGTGGCACGTCGCCCAGTTCAAGGGTGAGTTTGTACGGGGCGTTGTTTTCCGGTCCACTACCTAGCACGAGGACGGTATAGTCCACCGCCGCGCCGCTGGTGTTGCGCACATTGACCACCTCGTCGGCCAGACCCTCGTTGTCGCTGAAGGCCTGGTTGACGCCCGTCGGCGCCTGCACAATGACACGGTAGTTGGCGGGCATCTCGCTGAGGGTGACGGTTAGCGTCTTGCGGTCGGCCACGCTGACGGTGTAGTAGTCCACATCGCCGAAGACGCCGCAGATGGCGCCGTACGTGACGGTTTCGGTGACCACCGAAAGCGGCGTGGCTGAGCCGGCGTCGTTGTTCGGCTCGTTGCTGTCTGCCAGGACGCAGGGATCTTGGAGTGGTTCGCCCCTGGCCAGCACCAGGTTGGATCCGGCGCGCGGTGCTTCGATGGAGACGAACAGGTTGCTGTTGGGATCGAGGTTCGACGGGCCGGTGTATTGGCCGCTGAGGGTGGCGATCTGCACGGCGTTGGCGCCGTCGAGATTGGCGCGCAGCAGGGCGTCGCCGCTGGTGTAGTAGAGTTCGTTGCGCTCCGGCCGCAAGACGATCCCGTGCGGGTTGTTCAAGCCGCTGATCAACACGGTTTCGCTGCCGTCGAGCAAGGATCGGCGCACCAGTTGGTTCTGCACCGGGTCGATCCAGTACAACTGTCGCGCCAGCGGATCGAGGGTCAAATTCATCACTGCGTCGCTGACGCCTGGGGTGAAGTCGCGCACAGTGATCAGCCCGTTGCCGTCGAGATCGCTGCGGAAGATGGCTTCGGCGATCACCCAGTAGAGGTGACCGTAGAGCGAATCGACGAGCAGACCGTTCTGCAGGTAGATCTGCGCGATCTGCTGCGGCGATCCGCTGCCGTCGACCGACCCCCCGTCGGCGTTGGCGCGCATGATGGTGGCAAGGTTCTCCGCTGGGTCGCCATAGGGCTGCGTCCAGAAGAGATAGCCGTTCACTTCGTCGATGGCGATGCCGTAGTTGTTCACACCATCAATGAGGTCGGGGTTGGCGTCGGGGATGAACACCGTGCTGGTGATGCCGCTGGTGGGGGCGCTGATCACGGCTCTGTTCACTAGATCCACCAGGTAGAGCTGATCACGCGCCGCATTGGTCACCATCGGGTTGCCCGCGCTGCGCACAGTGCCGGTCACCTCGCCGGCGATGTTTAAGGCTTCGATGGTGTGGTCGTCGCTTAGCGCCACACGCACCAGATGGGGCACGTTGCCCAGGTAGATGTAGTCTGTCCCCGCGGCGGGTTGTGGCGCATCCAACTGCCATTGGAAGGCGTAAGTGGCGTCGTTCGTGGCGAGATCACCATTGTTGGTGGCCAGCGTGTAATTTCCCCCCGCCGCGAGGACGAAGTTGCCCTGGGCGCCGGGCTCGACACGGCCCAGTTCCACACCGTCGGCGTCGAGCAGACGCAGCGCTCCGCCCGCATCGTTGACGGGGTAGTTGACGGTTAAACGTTGGCCCGGGTTGGCGCTGAAGCGGTAGAAGTCGGCGTCGGCGCTTTCGCATAGGGTGGCGTTGACCCAACTGCCGCTTAACGTAGCGGCCTGTAGTTCTGTGTTGTTCGGCTCCCACGTGTCGTTGAGGCTGCACGTGCCGTCGGAGACGAGCAATTGGTAGATCTGCGTGGTGCGCGTCAACGGTGAATCGGTCACCATGACCGCCCACTGGCCGTTGGCGTCGAGCACTACCGGCTGGTTGAAACCGCTTGCGTTCCAGGCGTTGAAGAACGAGCCGTCGGGCCGGTAGAGGTGAATGTCATACGACGCGCCGTCTGCACCTGCAGGGCGCACGGGCAGATCGAAGGTGTAGACGCCGCCCGCCATGCCGCTAAAGCTGTAGAAGTCGAGATCTTCCTCGTAGCAGAGCGCGCCGGTGACGGGTGTGCCTACGGTCAGCGGCGTGGCGTTGGCCTGGTTGTGGTTGCCGGCTGCGCCGACAGCATCGTTGGGGTCTACGGCCAGACATTGGGCGTCGGTGATCGTGGCCGGTGCGTCGCTCAACGAGATGGTTAACGAGTAGGGGGTGGCATTGTTCACCGGCATGTTGCTGAAGACGGCAATGACGTAGACGCCGTCGCCTTCGTAGTTGCTGATGCTGATTGTATCGTCGGCCAGGCCGCTGTTGAGGCCGGTGGCCAGGGTGACGCCGTTGCGCTGTACGTAAAGATCGTAGTTGGCGGGCAGGTTGCTCAGGGTGATGCTCAGCGTCTGTCCACCTGGCACGGTGACGGTGTAGAAGTCGCGATCTGTGGGCAGCGACGCCTGTGTTGTACACAGCGCGCCTGTGGTAACGCCCACACCGATCCCCGTAGCCGTGGCCGCGCTGTTGTTCGGCTCGTTGACGTCGTTGACCAAACAGGGTGGTGGCGCAAGCGCCGTCCCCGTCATGAGGACGATGTTGCCCTCCGGTCTCTCCAAAATCGACGGGGCGAAGACTTCGGGCTGCACGGGCAGGCGCAGACCCTCGTAGGTGGTGCGACTCAGGCTACCTAGGTTGTTTTGGTTGCTGCCGTTGAGTTCTGTACGCAGCACGCCGCCGTAGGCAATGAGGTAGAGGGCGTTCTCGAACGGCTGCACAATGAGGCCACGCGCGCTTGTGCCCATATTGCTAATCAGGGGATCCACACCGGTGCCGTCTGCATTGGCCCAGAAGAGGGTGCTTCCCCCTAGCGTGGGGTCGATCCAGTAAAGCTTTTGGGCGTATGGATCCAGCGCCAGGTAGCGGATCTGTGATCCCGGCTGCGCTGTGTAGACGATCTCCTGGTTGCTGCCGTCGAGATCGCTGCGGAAGATGTACTCGTGCGGTTGGAAGATGTCTCCGCCCACCCAGAGCAACTTGCGGCGGATGGGATCCACCACCAGCCCGCGTTGGCCCACGATTCCTGTCACAGCAGTGCGCACGTCGCTGCCGTCAGCCGACGCTGCGTCGGCGTTGGCACTCTTGATGGTGGTGAGGAAGAAGGTGTTGACCTCTGACCAGTAGACGCGGCCCGTGCTTTCGTCCACGGCCAGGTGCAGGCGTCCGCTGGGGGAGATTTCGGTGGGATTGGCGTCGGCGATCTCGACACGTCCTGTGCCGTCGCTGTTCATCGACGCCACTTTGCCGACCCAGTCTATGAGGAAGAGTTTGCCGCGCGTCGGGTCCGCCGCCAGGACGGTACCGCCAAGGCCGTCGAGGAAGACTGGCTCCATGTTGAGCTCGCCGAAGAGCGGCACACGCACCAGGAATTCGCTGGTGCCGTAGTAGACGTAGGGTAGCCCGGGCAGCGCGCTTAGCGTCGGCGCCGCGGTGACGCGGCTGTGATCGGCGCTGTTGTTGGCGGGGTTGCGTTCGGGCGTGGTGGACGCAACATCCACCGTCACCGTCAGCGGGCGCACAGCGTCGGTGGCAACGGTGGCGCTGATGGAGAGCGATTGCTGCGTCAGCCCGGCGAAGCGGCCCAACTCGCAGGTGACGGACGCGCCGCCGTTCACACAAGATCCGTTCGACCCTGTGTAGGACGCGCCGCTGGGCAGCGTCACCGTCAGGACCGCATCGGCGGCGGGTAGGGCGGCGTCGTTGCGCAGGCTGATGTCGTAGCGCACGCTGTCGCCGTTGATCACCACGGTGGACGGCGACGTGATGCTCACGGCCAGATCTGTGCTCTGTTCCAACGTTTGGGACGTCTCCACCACCGTCATCGCCGACACTTTGCTGCTGCTGCGGCGGCTGAGGCCGGGGACGGGTGGGGTGTCGTCGACGAAGGTGGTGAACTCGGTGAATATGCCGTCCTGTTCGCCGCGCACAATCTGCATCTCCAGCGCTGCGAAGATGCCCACCGACGCTTCGTCGATGTAAAGTTGGGGCAGCGGTGTGGTGCGCAGGCCGTTGTTGTTGCCGGCAGGCAACGAGAGGGGGGCCACGGCGAAGGCTGGCGATCCTGGCGCACGGCCATAGACGCCACTGTTTACACCGTCGGTGTCGATGGCCGTCCAGTAGAGGACGCCGTCGCGCACGGCCAATGATTCCACGTCGAAGCCGTCTGTACCGGAGATGAGACATGTGGTCGGGTCCTGGCCTGCGCCGACGCCGGACCCAATGTTGTCGTAATAGTTGGCGTGGGTGCAGCCGTCCGCTGCGCCGGCGACGAAGGACGGGTTGCCGCCATTGAGATCGGTGCTGACGATCAGCGTGTGTTTGAACTTCTGCCCGCTGTCGCGTATGCCTTCGTTGTATTCAGCCAGGCTTATCCTTTGGCGACGTTCGCTGAAGTAGAGGCGATTGTTGGCCGCGTCCACGACGATGTCGCCGATCTGCTCGGCGAGGCTGCCGATGGGTATGCTGTAGAGCACCTGCTTAAGTGTGCCGTCGAGGTTGGCCCACCAGAGCTGATGTCCCTGTGTCCAGTAGATCTTGTTGCCCGCAGGGTCGATGGCAATCTGCAACGCTTCGGCGGCATAGGCGTTCAGGCCGCCGACGATCTCTTCGACGTTGCTGCCGTCGAGATTGGCGCGCCAGATGCCTGCGCTTTGGCTGTCACCTTCCACGGTTTCGGCCCAGTAGAGCTTGTTGTTGCCTTCGTCAACAGCGATGTCGAGGATCTGCTTGCCGTCGCGCTCGATCAGGCGCACGCGCGTGGCGGGATCGCTCAGATTGGCGCGTTCAATGGCGTTTGGCAGCGTAGCCACGGGGTTGAGCAGGTTTTCGTAGGTGCCGATGTAGGCCACCGGCTGCGACGGCACCGCGGCCGCGCAGTGACCGAATTCGTCGCAGGCCGTGGCGGCGACGAGGCTGCTCTGGAAGCCGGGGCGCGTACACTGCGCCACGATCTCGTTCAGATCCGGCGTGGCGACGCCCGGCCCGGCAAAGCGCAGCAGCGCCGGGTCTGTGGTGAAGCGCAACTGATCCGGCGTCAACGGGCAGACGAATTCGTAGTTGTCGCTGGTGAGGTTGTCATCACGCACAATGGCGTTGTACTGGGTGGTGGCGGCGCTGCCCGTCCCCGCGTAGACGACGCTGACGTCGAAAGTGGGCAGTTTGGTGTCGACGAGGGCGCGCACTTGTGGCCATGCGCCGCGGCTTTCGCCACGGTTGCCCACGCTGTCGGTCCCCCGCATGTCGATCTGGTAGTAGCCTTCTAACCCATCGGGCACGGGGAAAGACCAGGTGTCGCCCGTCAACGTGACCGGTTGCCAGCGACGGTAGAGCGCCAGCACCGACGGCGTGGAGAGTTCGCCGTTGTAGATGTAGAAGTCGTCCAGCGCACCGGTGAAGAAAGGCGTGGCCGCGGCCGCCGCATGGCCGATGAGGATGCGATCCTGTGCCGTAAAGGTGGACGCCGTGGTGGGGCTGCTCACGGCCAGTTGGCCGTCTACGTAGAGTCGGTTGCCCCCCGCGCCCAGCGTGTGTACCACCTGATGCCAGTTGCCGTCGGCATAGTTGACCCCGCCGGAGCAGCGTGTGTCGACGGAGGCGCCGATCTGCACCGCCGAACAAACATTGCCGCTGGAAAGGAAGAGATCGCGGTCGTGTCCTGTCTGCGACGGAAATTCGCCGGCGATGGTGCTGAAGAGACCGCAGTCGGTGCAGGTGGTGTTGAACCAAAAAGCGGTGGTGACGCCGCTTTCCGGCAGATCGAGCGTGCCGAATGTGCGCAGCAGATCGTTGCCGTCGAAGGAGATGGCGGTGCCGTCCTCGCCGGGGACGCCGCTGCTGGGGCAGGTTTCGTCGAGACAGAAGATGCGTGTGCCCGTGGCGGCGTTGTTGCGGAAGAGGACGGTGGCGGGCAAGTCGTTAAGCGGCAGTTGTAGCAGCGTCTCCTCCGTCTCCAGGACGGTGGTGATGTCGACGAAGGCATATTCAACGGCGACCACGGGTGCGTAGGCGTCCTGCACAGTGCCGGTGAAGACGGCGCCGTCGGTGATCTGTTCGTCGCTGCGATGCGACTGCAACTCGACCGTGGGCGGTGTCATGTCGATAATGAAGGGAATCACCTGGGTCACGGCGTTGCCGTCGGGCAGGGCGTTGTCGCGCGCGGTGACCGTCAACGTGTAGACGCCGGTGGGGCTGGGATCTGCGTTGAACGCGATGTCGTTGAAGGCATAGGTGACGCTCCAGGCGCCGTCCCCGGCGATGTTGGCTGGCGCGATCACCTGGTTGGCGCTGTTGCCGATCTGCACCGTCACCGATTCGATGCCGGCCGTGGCGTCGGTGGCGTTGCCGCTCAGTTGTAGCGTCCACTGGTTGAGGGCGTTGCGCTGCACGCGGCGGATGGCGTTGGGGGTCAGGTTGACGCTTAAGTTGGGCGAAACACCGTCCAACGTCAGGTTGAAGTCGGCGCTGTTGGCGTTGTCCACGGCGTCCACGGCGCGCACGCGGATGGGCACGACGTCGCCGCTGCTGGGAATCTCCACGGCGAAGGCCCACAGGTCGGTCCCTGTGGCGGGGCTGAAGCCGCCGTTGTTCACCGATACGGCCACCTGTGCCACGTACGAAGTGGGGTCGGTGGCGACACCGCCGATGATGACCGTACGGCCCGGCTGCACGAACGATCCTTGTGTGAGTGCGGGCAGGTTGGGCGGATCGCTGTCCACCGTCACAGGAATGGGCTGATCGAGGATGAGATCATCGGCGGGGCCGGATTGGGTTCCGCCCACGGAGACGATGTCTGCGGCCAGAGCGGTGTTGATGTTGAACGTGCCGTTGGCGGCGACGGCCTGTCCTGTGAGGACGATGTCGCTGCGTGTTGTGGGCAGCAGTGTGAAGTTGCTTGTCTGCGCGGCGCCGCCCAGTTCGGCGGGCAGCGTCGACGTGAACGCGCCCACAGCCAGCAGCGCGTCGACGGCATCGGTACCGTTGACCACCGTCGTGGTGACGGTGGTGCTCTGATCCACGGCAAAGACGCGGTCGGCGTCGTCAATGGTGGTGTAGAGGCGGGCAGGCGCATCGTTGAAGACGCCTGGGTGGAAGGGATAGCGCACCGGGTCGATGCCGTTGAGGCGACGTTCTACGCCATCGCTCAGGCCATCGCGGTCGCTGTCGCGTTCCAGCGGGTTGCTGGTGACGAAGACGGTCAGCCCGCCCAGGTTCAGCGTGTAGCCGTTGACCTCATCGAAATCGGAAATGCCGTCGCCGTCGGTGTCGGCTCTGCGCGGATTAGTCTGGTAGCGCATTTCTTCGGCGTCGCTCAGGCCGTCGTTGTCGACGTCAGCGACACGGGGATCGAAGCCATAGCCGCGGCGGATGCCGTACTCGTACTCCACACCGTCGGGGACGCCGTCACCGTCGGTGTCCCATTTGGTGTCGTCTGGATCTACCGAGACCGGTAGGCCGTCGCCATCACGATCAATTTGCGGGCCAAGCTGGCTCCAGTTGACAAATTCGTCCAGCGTGGCGGGCAAGATGTCGAGGATGAACGACGTGCCCAGGTCGGTGCTGGTACTCGATTTGACCGATTTGTGTACACAGATCTGGAACCAGCAATCGTAGCGAGGCAGCGTCATGCCGGTGTTGAGATGAAGCGGGAAGACCTGGTTGATACGCGCCGTGCTGAATTCATAGACGCCCGAGGTGAGCGACTCGTAACGCTGCCCCTGGTAGAGCAGCTTCGATTGGGGGGAGGCGGCCAGCCAGCCCACCACAGGCGACGGCACGATCTCCATCGCCAGCGCATACGGCGAGACACGGGACCAACTCGACTGGTTGAGATTAGTGGGGATCTTGCGTTCGGCGTCGTCGAGGCCGTATTTTACGGTGGTCGAACGCAGGTCTTCCGGCGTGAAGAAGTTGCGGTAGTGGTAAATAATGCCGGCTTTGGGTTTGGCGTGGCGCACATAGCTGTAGAGATCCACCTCAAAGCGGGTGCTGTTGCCTGCCACCAGCCCGCGTTCCGGCTCGGTGAGGCGAATATGGACGTTGTTGATGTTGGTGATGGCCGGATCGGCCTCGGTGTCGATCATGACGCCGCCGGTATAGAGCCATTCAGTGATAACCTTGTTGAGTCCTTCGGTAAGCCCCAGGTTACAGACGATGTCGTCTTCGCCTCCTTTGCTCGCTTTACAGATGATCAGCGCGATCAGGTCGAAGATGGCAACCACCGCCAGGGCAATTGTGCCGACGACGGAAAGTGAAAGAATAAAGGTGATCACGATGACCAGCGTGCCGGCAACCGCGCCGGCCAGCAAATTGTTGAACGCGATGCTGTCGGTGGAGAGTCCGCCTTTGCCCCAGGCGGCAAAGAAGAGCGCCCAGGTGACGGCAATGCCGATGGCTGCGCCGATAGCGCTGGCTTTGGATGCACCTGATTTTAATGAGTGGGTGAAACGCAACGTGGCCGATATCAGTTCTCCACTCTGTAAAAGCGCACCTGGCGACGCCGCAGAAATGACAGATGAAATGTTCCGGTACATCCTCACCGCCTGCACCGTGCTGTTGATCGCTGTGATTGTGGCTAGCATGATCTGGCCGGCGGTCTCTCCGCCTCTGAGGTTGCTTACCAAGATGCCAAGGCCAACGAAAATCAGTGAGGTGACCCCAAACAGTGCCTCCCGTTCGGCATTGATACTAATGTACAGGTTTTCGGTTGCAAGCTGATCCAGACCTGCGTCTGCAACGTCGAGGTCGTAATTGGCAAATAGCTTTGTGAGATCGTCCCATTTATCTGTACTGATCTTCATGCTGTCGCGCAGCGATTGGCTGACGATGAGCACTGCACTCTTGGCACTGGAAGCGATGGCCTGTTGATAATTGAGCCGCAATAATTCATCGGTAATGTCAGCGCTTTGGAGCGTAACGTTACTAGAGAGAGGCGAAAGACCGGCGTTGCCGTTTTCTGAAATCATGGATTGCGAACCTTGGGTGGCGCTCACGGTTACGAGAACCATCGCCATCTGGTCGCCCAGCGATACGGTTTCCGGCGTGGGGGGATCGTCCTCTTCTCGGGCCGGATAGCGGCTTTCCAACTCCGCCACGTACTCCTGCGCCGTCTGACGTTTCCACTGATTGGTGGTGGTGTCGAATTGGTAGGGGGCCAGGGTATAGTTGCCGGTAATGATTTCCGGCGTGCCACCCAGGTCGATCTTCACGTCGCTCCCTGTCCAGGTGACGCTGCCGTCGCCTACAGTGCGCACGTCGATGTTGCCGGCGCGGAAACGTGATTCCTGCACAAACAACAGAGAGGGCTTGGTGGCCTGTGTACTGGTGAAGCGGCTGTTGAGGATGGCGGGGGCGTACTCGCCGCCGCCGATCATGGTGGCAGCGTCTTCGTGGGCGAAGCTGTAGGTTTCCACGCGCATTCTGTTGGCGGGGATGCCCCAGCGTTGTCCATCGGTGATGCCGCTGTTGCTCTGGCTGTCCCAGCGCTGTTTGATGACGGGAATGGTGATGTCGCGTTGGCCGTCGCCGATGCAGTTGCCGTCATTGTCGGTGAGGTCGCAGTCGCGGTTGATCATAAAACTCGCGTCCAGCCCTACCATCATCTGCACCAGGCCGTCGTCCTCATTGACGTCGTTGTCTGTGGCCGGATCTTCGTAGACGATGGCCATGTCCACACCGCGGTTCTCGTGGACGTTGAGGCCGGTGAGGTGGAAATCGGTGTAGTAGGCGTAGAGGACGGTCTGCTGGTTTTGGCCCGTGCCGTTGCCCTCTTGTATCGCCTGGTTTGCGGTTTCGGGCGAGTTGTATGTTTCGTTGAGCACCTGCACCAGCCAGGCCAGGCGCAACTGCTGTGGCTTCCAGTCGGCGGCGTTCTGGTAGACAATCTGCGCGCTGAAGGCCACCTTGTTGCCGGTGATTTCGTCTAGCACCAGATTGAGGGGGACGTAGAGCAGAGATCCGCCGTTGCCCGCCGGCCGCACACTGGCGCCGTATGTGGATAGCAGATCGGTGTCAATCGCGCCGTTCGCCGTGCGCGGCAGGTTGCTCTGATCGGGGAGCGTGATTTCGAGCATGGGCACGATTTTGATGTCGCCGTTGTCGTCGGGCGACATGGTACAGTTGGTGCCGCCGTTGGCATGGCAGACGTCGAAGAAACTCTTGTTGTCCCAATCCTGCATGTTGCCTTCTTCGTCCTGAGGCCAGTTGAGCACGTTGAAGGCGTACCAAAGCTGATCGGCATTGGTGGGGCGCAGTTGTAAATTGAGGTAGGTGTAGAAGTTGGGCTGCAACCCGTCGACGGTGAGCGTCATCGGGGTGCTCTGGCTGAAGATGACGAGGTTGCCGTCGTCGTCCTTGCTGGCGACGAGACGTGAGATGTCAATGTCGTCGGGGACGCCGTCGCCGTCGTCGTCGAAGTCGTAGAGATCGGGGATGCCGTCACCGTCGCTGTCCGGCGCGGCCGGATTCCACTCCAGGCCATCGATGGCGCCGTCGTTGTTGCTGTCGGCCCACACGGGGTTGCCGTACCACATCTTGCCGTTGTAGAAGAAGCCCATCACTTCGTCATAGTCGGAGATGCCGTCAAGATCGGTGTCAACGGCGTAGGGATTGGTGCCGATGAGATTTTCCTGGACGTCGGTGAGTCCGTCGCCGTCGGAGTCCAGTGTGGAGGAAATCTGGGCAGCAGGCGCGGCGGCCACGCCACGTAGCGCACTGCTGGGCGCACTGCTGGGCGCACGATTGAGGACGGCTTCTGGCGGTGTGTACGGCGCGGCGGCGCGCATTTCGTTGCGGATCTCGTTTGCCAGTTCAGTGGTCGAGTTCGCTTCCTCCGCGGCGGCTCGCGCCACATTCAGCCGCGTCGACGCCTGCACCGTGACATCAGTTTGTAGCAGCGGCGTCACCAGCAGGGCGGCGATCATGAAGGCGTTGGTGAAGACGTAGACGCGGCGTGTCGGGCGTACCCAGAAGCTCATGCCGAGCACCACGAGCAGCAGCGTTCCGAAACCAAGCGCCATCTCGGTGGGTTCGGGCAACTGCATACGGCCAAAGCTCAGGGCCAGCCTCTGCCAACTGTCGGCAAAGGCGAACTGCTCATGGACGCCCTCGTAGTTGGTAAAGCGGACGTCCATTTTGGCTTCGGTGCGGAAGTCCTCGATGCCGTTGGGTGGGATGGCCAGGGTGACGAGTTGGCGAACAGGCAGGCCGCGGCCATCCACCCAAAGCTCACCTGTGCCTGTGGTGCCGGCCAGTTGCGCGGGGATCTGCACTGTAGCGCCCAGCGCCATTTGACCGTTGCGCATCATCTGGTCGCGGGCCATGAGCGTTAATTTCTCGGCGTAGGCGCGACTGTCCAACTCGAAGGTGTAGACCTTGAGGTCCGCGCAGTCGAGGACGGCGCAGACTATATCCCCCCGGCCGGGGATGCGATCCGGGGCAGGCGCGACATTCTTCGCCATGTCGAGGAAAGCCAGGAAATCGCCACCGGGGGCAAAGGCGACGCTGCTTTCATCGCTTGTGCGCCAGGCCCCGTCGCCGGCGCGGGTCTGCACCTTGCCGTCCTCGATGCGGATCTGGTAGGCGGCGTCGCGGTTGGTCACATTGACACCGCCGCCCCACATCGCCATCTGCAAGGCGTCTTCGCGCAGGTTGTTCCGCCCTTCGGCGTAGAGGCTGTCGGTGCGGCTGAAGCGCCCGATGTTGCCCGCCGTGGGCAGCGGAATCGTCTCCATGATGATGTCGGCGCTAAACGAGTATTCGTCGGCGCGCTGCACGTTGCTCCATGTGCGCTGGAGATCGGCGGTGGCGGAGATAGAACGCGGATTGAGCGGATTGAGCTGATCCCAGCGGATTTTTCCCGATAAAATCTGTTCAGATCCGCCCAATCCGCTCAATCCGCGTTCTATTCCCTGCGCGATCTGCGTAGTCGATCCCAGGAACAGCACCAGGCCGACCAGCAGTAGACCGATCAGTGCCAAACGCTTCTTTTGCAACTTCGTGGCGCGCTTCGTCTTCATGGATATATCCTTATTCTACCTTCCTATTTCTTCGTATTTCTTCGTGTTACTTCGTAGTTTTCCGTGTTACTTCGCAGCGGCGGGAATGTGCACGCAAAACGAAGACCACGAAGAAGGCGGTCGACGATTGTCAGTGGTGACCAGGCCCGGTACGGCTGCGCCTGGCCACCAGTGACAGTCACTACATCTACAACTGGTTACGGTTGCTTTCTAAAGTTCTGGGCACCGGTTCCGTTACAGCTCCACTGCTGGATGTTGGCCCCGTTATTCGTTGAGGCGCCACTGACATCTACACATTTGTTAGAGTACTTGATAATCAAGGCATCTCCCGACCAGTTCATGATCTGGTTGTCGAATCCCAGACAGTCCCAAATGTGTAGATTGAGCCCATCGCGGGTGTCCGTGGTGCTTGTAGTAGAGAGGCATTTGGCGCTGTCTGGGTTACGTAGCATAAAGCCGCCGTTGGCCGGCACTTCTTCCCACCTCTGGTTACCAGCTCCGCTGCAGCTCCATTGTTGGATGTTGGTTCCATTGGCTCGGCCAAAGCCGGCAACATCGACACACTTGTTCGCGTTTGCATTGACTAAGGTGAATTGAGAGGCTGGTTCGCTATCAAAGCAAGTGCCCAGAGCGCCCTCCCCGTATAGTGGATAGGTGTAACTCGGTGAACTGTACTGGGCCACTGTCCACTCTTTGTTCACAGGCCAGGAATTCGAGAAGGGGTTCCAACGTGCCCGAGCAAAAAGATAGAAACGCACTGCAAAGGGTTGGACCGCAATGTCCACCTTGATGCATCGTTTGAGCGCCCCCGAACTCCTCGTATACTCAACGTAACCCTGAGTAGGCAAACTGACCTTGATCAAGTCACCGTTCAAGGCTGCTCCACCCTGAACGAAGGCTGCATTGACATAAGCCTCCCCCCGAATGGTCAGTGAAATCCCTGGCGAGACGCGCAGCCGGAGACCATAGCTGTCACCTGCGCAAAGATTGTTGGTACCCGCATCGACGGCCAGGTGGATCGTCCCGCCAGCACTAACGCGGAAGGTGATCGGCAGGACACCCAGCACGAAGATAGTGACGCTCTTGTCGAACACGGCGATATACTTGTTCAACAGCGAGAAGGGACCTACTTCTTGGGTACAGGAAATAAAGAAGTTGTTGTTGAGCAAGTGTATGCTATCGTTGAGCACGCTGACCTTGGTGTTCACATTCATGCCGGTCGAGCCGTTGTAGCGAGCCTCTGCACTACCGCTGGCGATAGTCAGGTCTGGCGCGACCTGCCATACGTACGCCTCGACCCGCTGCGATGCCCGCATGTACGGTCCACCGCCGAACTGGTTGGAGTGGGGCGGTGTAGCGGCATAGATGCTGCCGGGTAGGCGAACACCCACGTAGGCGTTGCCGAAATTCTTGTTCCAACTTCGGTTGAACTCGGCTGCGGTAGCACTGGCACCGACTTCCCCATTTCCTGAGTCGCCATTGAAGTCATCGTCACCCGGTTCGTCAGGATTGTAGTCATACCAGTCATCCAGGTAGAGATCCAGGTAGGCTACAAGTTGCTCATACGCGTAGTCTGAGAGGATGGTTTCATTGTCCCAGTCGCGGTCGATCAGCACCTCGGCGATGATATCGCGCATCCACAGCTCGAGAGCTTCGTTCCATAGCGCCTCGATGAGGATGTATTCGACGTACTCGCCTGGGATGCCGCGCAGGGCTTCGTAGCCGGCAATGTTGATGACTAGGATGTCGATTGTATCGGTGAGTACTTCTCCATTGATGACAATGGTATCGGTGATATAGGATTGGTTGATCACCAATGCCGATATTTCGTCTCCGATGTTGCCGAGCGCACTCAGATAGAGCAGAACGTCATCTACGCTTTCAGCGTTGCGGAGACCTTCTTCTAGCTCAAACAAAATCTCCTGTTGCAGCACTGGATCGTAGTCGTCCAGGTTGTCTGCAACCCCACCCAGCACCGAAGACGCTGTCTCTTGCAGGGGGGATTGTTCGTCGTTGCTAATCTGCCGCACCGTATTGACGGTCTGAGAAACAGGATTGGTCAAGCGGACCATGTTGATCAACACCTGTTGCTGTGTGGTGATCGTAGACGACGCCGCCAGGTTGGCCGCTTGCAAGGTTGACTGGTTGAAGAACCCGTTTAGATAATCCTGCGCTTTGGGGGTTCCAATCTCGCCAAGTAGATCGACGTAGAGCATGGCCAACTCGTCGTTGTCGACCACTGCCTGCAGCCGCTCTGCGATCTTGTCCACAACCACAGTGCCCTCATCCGCCTGGTGGAGTTGCAAGATGCGCATGAAATGGGATGTATCGATGTTGTCTGGACTGTCTGCTTCCAGCTCTGCCTTCTCCAACGCGGCAAACTCGGCATCGAGATCAACGGTGGCCAGATCAATGATTGTGCTGTTGCTGTAGTCGCCTGCCAGCTCTCCACCCAGGTTATCCGCGGCGTAAAGTGCCTGGATCGATCTCGCCTGCGCTACAGCGTCTGCAGGCGCATCGGCCACCGTCTCCAACTTCAGGGACCCGGTCGTCTTGGCCGTAGACCAGACAGAGACGCCATCCGGCCCTTGCGCAGCATCGGTATTGGCCGGGTTCTGGGTGCCATCGGCGCTCTTGTGATCTTCTACGACCGTAACTGAAGTCAGTACCTTCTGCTCTGCACCAATGAGCATATTGAGCGTCGTGTTTAACTGAAGGCTTTCAGGCTTCCCACCTACAGAATTGAGTTGCGAATAATCGCCGGTGCTGATGGTCTTGGTGATTTGTAGCCCAGCACTTGCCTCTGCAAGCTGATAGGTGGCCGTGTAGGTGCCCTGTCCTCCTATTTCACTGGCGGTGTAGGTCTCTCCTTCTTGCAGCGTGAGCTGTAAAAAGTTGAGAATCCCTTTCTGGATATTGGTCACCTCGGTTGATAGGTCGGGCTGGCTCATCACCTCGGTAATCGTGCCATTCGCTGCCTGCTTGAAGCGCAACGGAACCGCCAGTCGCTCAAAGAAGATCTGATCTTGTACGACGACCTGTTCATTGGGATTCACGCTGGCGCACAGAAAAGGAGCGCGCATCACCAATTGAGCGTCGATCGTGCCATCCTCGGCCTTACTGAGCACTGTGATATCTGCGTACGCATTCACCCGGGTAACAAATGGGGACTCTTCTCGGGTCTCATCTCTGTTACGGCTGAGGCTCTGGGTAGTAACCGCATAGTCGTAGAGGTAGGTGTATACCTTCCCCACTTGGTAGTCGAGCACGCGCGTCATGGGCGCATCTGTGTTCAACGTGGCGTTAGGTGATGGGCTAACGGCACTCCGATTCTCAACGAAATTACTTACGATAGCGGGTAGGAAGACCATTGTGCCCGCAGAACGATTAGGGGCTTCGCAGTTCCCTGGTTCCGGCGCTGGATCCGTTGACTGGGCCAGTGGGGCATAAGTGTCCGCTGCTTGGACAGCTGGGGTTACGACGCTGAGCAAAAGCGCCAGCACCAGCATCAAGGTGACGATTTTCTCCAATCTACGCGGATACTGAATTCGAGGTCTTTTTTGTCGATACATGATGATCTCCACTGTGGTGCTTAACTTGGTTTGGAAAACGACTGTTGGTTGCGAAACAATAGTTTGGGTCGATATCTGGATTTACAATCTGCCCTTCCTTTAAATGATGCCTGCTCTCACGGCAGGCGGGTGGTCTGGATGACCAATGTGATGAGTGGTGCACAGGCCGCGGCCATCTGGCCAAAGTTCACCGGCTCTTTTCGTTGATGCAATCATCTGCTTCATGGCGGACGGTGTAGGTTTGTTGCAGGTGATGGTAGAGCTCTTCGAGTGTGCCGAAGTGCTGCTCAGTGGTCTCCTCGCTCACGGTGATCAGGGTCACACGCCAACCGTCGCGCAGGGACGCTCGCCAGAAACGTAGCAAATAGGCGCTTTGAAGCATTTTATATCTCTCCCCTTGAACCGATAATTTGGTTCGTACTCTTGTCAGATGGCATAATTAGCATAGTGATGTGGCGTTAATTAAGGGTTAACTACAGCTGAAAATCTCATGCTTCACCTAAATTTACTTGGCCCGATTCTCCTGAGTTCCGGCAATGGAGAGCAGGTCCGCCTTTCTCGACGTAAAGAGGAAGCCTTGTTGGCTTACCTCGCCACCGAACACAGCCATGCTCACAACCGTGAATACCTCATAGGGCTGCTCTGGCCCGATTTCCCCAGTGACAAGGCGCGTCTGAACCTACGCGTTAATTTTTCGAACCTCAAGAAGCGGCTCAAACCATGGGGCATTGATGGGTTGTTCCAGGCCACAGACTTGGAAATCCAACTGCGCGTCGGCGCGTGTTACCTGGATGTCGTCGAGTTTATGCAGCTACTGCACAACGGGCACAACCATCCGCACCGTGCCGATGAACTCTGCGAACTTTGCAGGCCGGATTTTGCACGCGCCGTGGATCTCTACCGCGGCCCATTCGTCGACGGCCTCTATGTTGATGAGTGCGTGGCGTATGAAGAGTGGCTGTTTATGCAGCGCGAACGGTTTCGTGTGTTGCATCTGAATGCCCTTGGGAAACTGGCGCGCTATCATCAGCACAACAACGAACCGGCTGTTGCGCTGACCTATGCCCACCGTGAGTTGGAAGTCGATCCACTACGCGAGCCGGCGCACCTGCAGATCATGCAGATCCACCTGGCCCAGGGAGACCGCGCCGCTGCTTTGCGCCAGTACGAACGCTGCCACACCGTGCTCGAGGACGAACTGGGGCTGGCGCCGTCGATTGAGATCCAGGAACTCCACAGGCAGATCCAGGCAAGGCCTGCGCTGCAACCGGTGGTCGCGCCGCCGCCGAACCAAGTGTCGTCGGCCCACGTGCCGCCGCGTCCCGATCAGGCGCACGTGCCGGTCTACCTGACACCCTTCGTCGGTCGCCAGGACGAACTCGATCTGTTGGCGGAACGTCTTCAGAACGGCGCCTATCGGTTGATTTCGCTGGTGGGTGCAGGGGGTATCGGCAAGACGCGACTGGCGGTAGAGGCGGCGCTGCGCCAGGTTGATCACTTCGCCGATGGGGTCTATTTTGCGCTGCTGGCGTCGGTACAGCAGGCCAGGGACGTGGCAGATGCGCTGGCCGTTGCACTTGGCATTACGTTCCATGCGGCTGACCGCACGGTACACGATCAACTCCTCGACTGGCTGGGGACACGCCGGCTGTTGCTGGTTATCGACAACTTCGAGCATCTGCTTGACGCCACACCGCTGTTGTTGGCGATCCTACATGCCGCGCCACACGTGACTTTGCTTGTCACCAGCCGCGAACCGCTAAGCATGCAGGTCGAAGACCTGATCCGCCTGACCGGCCTGTCTGTCCCCGAAACAGATGCTTTTGGAGAGGTGAGCCAGGCGACGTCGGTGCGCCTCTTCGTGGATCGCGCGTACCGCACGAACAAGTCTTTCCGCCTACACGCGGACAATGCCGCGGATGTGGCGGACCTCTGCCGTCTGCTTGAGGGGCGCCCTCTGGGGATTGAACTGGCGGCGGCGCACACGGCGACCCGCCCCTGTCGCAAGATCGCAGAGGCCATCCGTGCCGATCTCGATTTCCTGGCCGTGAATATGGTCGATGTCCAGGCTCGGCATCGCAGCCTGCGCGCCGTCTTCGAGCAGAGCTGGCAGGCGCTCACCCCCACAGAACAGAACTGCTTGTCTCGGCTTTCGCTCTTTCATAACGCATTCCGCCTGGATGCTGCTATTGCCGTGGCCGGCGCTTCGGTATCAACCTTGACGCGCCTCTCCAACGCTCACTTGATCGAACGCCACGAAGATGGCGAACGCTTTCAAATGCATGAATTGTTGCGCCAGTTCGCTGCCGATAAGTTGACGCGTTCACTGCCTGATCCGGTGGCGCTACGCCGTCGCCACGCTGAATATTTCCTCACCTGGTTGAGCGGCCGGAAGCAGATCCTACAGGGCATCCAGCCGCGCCAAAACGCCGAACTCATTCAATCCGCCCTCGAAGACGTGCGTTCGGCCTGGCAGTGGGCATCCTCGACGCAGACGCTCGATCTGGTGGCGCGGGCGTTGCCGGTTCTATCGGCCTTCTTTGAACTGCGGGGTATGTACAGTACCGGTGAGCAACTTCTTCAAGAGGCACTAAATCGCCTCCCAGAAGAAGACGAAGCCCTGCGTGTGCAGATCATGGCGGAATTGGGCCGCATGCTGGCGGAACAAGGCAAGGTGGATGCGGCGCTTTCGGTTCTCAATCAATGTATCGGCCTGGCGGAGGCACTTTACGACAGCTACAGCGCCGGTGCTGCCAAAATGTCGCTGGCCAGGCTCTATGTCACCACCGGCAGTCTCCCCCACGCTATCCGCATTCTACAGAGTGCGGTAGCCGCTTTGCCACCCGGCGAATTTTTGAACTTGCGTGTCGAGCTACTGATCTACCTGGCCCGATTTGAAGCACAATTGGGAACGTCTTCCCCTGTCTTACGACGCTTCGACGAGGCGCGCCGCCTGGTGGCGCAGACCGGCAACAAGGTGCAGGAACAGCGTCTGCATCTTTATCACGGCGTGGCCATTCTTGATCAGAACGAGACCTTCGCCCGCCATTTGATCGAAAAAGCCCTGGCGCTATGTCCCGATACCGGTGATCGCGCACTGGAATCGCGTATCCTCAACGCCTTGGGCTTTCTGGCGGCCTGGCGCGGTGACTATCACGGCGCCATCGACTACCATCTGCGCGGGCTGGCAATCGTGGTCACTATGCAGGATGCCATTCAGCAAAACCATGCACTGCACAACCTCTGTGTCGATTATTACGGCCTTGGCGACTACCCTCAGGCCTATCGCTATGGAATGGAAGCGCTAGATATTGCTGAAAGGAACGACCTGCTCGAAGGGATCGGCTATGCCCAACTGCACCTGGGGCACGTCCTGGCGGCGATGCACTGTTACGACGATGCCGACCACGCTTTCCGTGTGGCCAAAGATGTTTTCGGCCGGCAGGAACGGCTTCCCCTTGTGGTCGAAGCCAGCGCCGGATTAGGCCATATCAAGCAGTTGCGCAGCAACCTGTCCGCCGCGCTGGTGCATGTAGAAATCGTCTGCCCCTATCTTCTGCCTAGCCTGATCGAAGGAATGGACCAACCAACGCGCGTCTTCCTGCACTGCTTTCAGGTCCTCGCCGCCGCAAAAGACAGCCGCGCCCACGAGATCCTGGACGCGGCCTACCGTTACATTCAATCCCGCGCCGTCCGCCTCGAACCGGCGGACCGCGAACGTTTCCTCAGCGCCGTCCCCGCCAATCGGGCTATCATGGCGGCGTGGACAGCCGCTACCTGAGAAAACATACCCCAAGTTATATCCACTCGCCTATACCTCGATCTATTGTCCCCTGGAACGATCTCGCGTACGCTGCCAATCAGAAACTGATATTGCCAATAGTTTCACCCAGTGCTGGGGACTTTACGGCGCACCGAGACGGCAAAGCCATGTGGTCGTCACGTCCTTCGGGAAGTCCCCGGCCTTTTTGGATCGAGGAGAACTCCTATGTTCGACCGAATATTAGTGCCATTGGACGGATCGTCTCTGGCCGAGTGTGTGTTGCCCCATCTCGTCGCCCTAGCCAGGACCTTCGACGCCGAAGTCGAACTGGTTCACGTGCTGGCGTGTAATGGCGGCAAAGGCGGCGCGCCGATTGATCCGCTAAGTTGGGAGATCCGCAAAGCCGAGGCCCGTTCGTATTTAGACGAAGTGTACGCACGTCTGACCGAAGCCGACATCGACAACGTTTCCGTCAACTTGCTTGAGGGAGAACCGGCTCAGCGCATTGTGGAATTCGCCCAGAGCCGCGATATTGACCTTATTGTCCTCAGCAGTCATGGACAGGCAGGGCTGAACCGTTGGAATGTGAGTAGTGTCGTGCGTAAGGTGATTCAGTGTGCCAATCGCTCGATCTTCCTCGTGCGCGCCTACACTGCACCTGAAACCGAATCACCCTTTACATCTGAGCATGCTTACAAACGCCTGCTCGTCCCTGTAGACGGGTCACGTCGCGCTGAGTGCGCGCTCAACATTGCCGTGACGGTTGCACGCGCCCACGAGGCTGAACTGCTACTCGGCCATGTGGTCGCCAAACCCGAGATGCCCAGCCGGGTCCCCCTCTCCACCGAAGACAACGCCCTGCTTGAACGCTTCACCGAGCGCTGCCGAGACGCCGGGGCCGACTACCTTGAACAACTGCGCGGTCGGCTCTCCATGAACTTCGAGGCGTTGCTCTCCGTCAGCGACGACCGCATTGCCGCCCTACATGCTCTGGTCGACGAACAGTGCGCCGATCTGGTTGTTCTCTGCGCGCATGGCTTCTCGGGCAAGTCTAAGTGGCCCTTCGGCAGCGTTGCCACCAGCTTCATCGAGTATGGAACAACGCCGCTGCTCATGGTCCAGGATCTCGACCCCAACAGCCTCGAAGCCACACACGCCGAACTGGCCGCCGCCGAAACCAAGGGGCACTGACGATCCACTGAAAAAGGAGAGGGGAGATTTGATCCACGAAGACACACCAAGAGACACAGATATAGAGAAAGAGGGACACGGATTTCAGGATTTTGGGAATTTTGACTTGGAAATCTTCCTTTCTGAAACCCTGCAAACCCTGCAAATCCTGAAATCCGTGTCCTCTATTCTGTGTCTCTCTGCCTTCGTGTCTCTCTTGGTGTGCCTTTGTGGATCACTCTCTGTTCTCCGTCACTGAAAGGAACCGACCCTGTCGGACGTAGACTTAACTGCTGTAGAGGATGCTACCAACCGCGCAGCCCGCCAATTGGCGGCGGACCATGCCACCGCTCCACAGCGGAGTAGACAGACGCCGCTTCTAGACAATCTTGCCGCGCAGGCGGATTTCTTGGGCCAGGCCCACGCCACCTTCACGCGCCAGGCCCAGGAAGAGACGATCCTCTCTTCTAACGCCGCCGAATGGGTGTTGGACAATTTTTACATCGTGCAGCAGGCGCTCAACCTGATCAAAACGGACATGCCGCCCTCCTACTACCGCGAACTGCCCAAACTGTCGGCGGGGACGTGGGCGGGTTATCCACGCGTCTACGCCGTGGCCCGCGCCATCATCGCCCACGAGGACGCCCGCATCACCCACGCTCCGCTGGAAGCGTTTGTACACAACTACCAGGAGGTGCAGCCGCTGCGCACCGGCGAAATCTGGGCGCTCCCCATCATGCTGCGCATCGGCATCATCGAAACGCTTACCCATGCCGTCGCCGACGTCCTGACCGTGGCGCCGCCTGATCCTATTGACCCGCCCGTCGCCGTTGCCGCGCTCCCGGCGGATACCCTGGTTGGCAACTGCGTCCTCAGCCTGCGCATGCTGGCCGCTGAAGATTGGAAAGCGTTCTTCGAGCATGTCAGCCTGGTGGAGCAGACGTTGACCGATGACCCCGCCGGCATCTACCCGCATATGGAGTTTGAAACCCGCGACCACTACCGCAAGGAAGTGGAAGCGTTGGCCCGCGCCGCCGACCTCAGCGAAGTAGACGTTGCCCTCAAGGCCATCCACCTGGCCCGCCAGGACGTCGATGCGCCGCCTACCGAACAGGATCGCCGTCGCCACGTCGGCTATTACCTCGTCGACGAGGGGCGCATCCGCCTCGAAGACGAACTGCACCACGTACCCGCGCCAGGAATCCGCCTGCGCCGCTTCTTCTACCGCGCCCATCCTGCCGTCACCTACGTGGGCGGCATCGGGCTGGTGACGCTGATCCTGCTGGCACTGCTGCTGGGCTATGCCCTCCTCTCCGGTGCCGGGCCGCTGATCGTCGTCCTCGTGGCCACGGTGACCGTGATCCCCGCCGTCACCTTTGCCACGGGGCTGGTGAACTGGTTGATCACCTCCACCACCGCGCCGCGCCTGCTGCCCAAACTTAGCTACGAAGACGGCGTCCCCGAAGACGCCCGCAGCATGGTCGTCGTTCCCACGCTGCTTGCCGGCGTCGATGACGTGGCTCCGCTGCTCAGTGAACTCGAACAGCACTACCTACGCAACGCCGATCCCAACGTCTACTTCGGCCTGCTCACCGACTTCACCGACGCGCCCACCCAGGAACAACCCACCGACGCCGAAATCGTGCGCGCCGCCGCCGACGGCATCCGCGCCCTCAACCGGCGCTACCCCGGCGATCCCTTCTACCTCTTTCACCGCCAAAGGCTGTGGAACGCGCAGGAAGGCGTCTGGATGGGCTGGGAACGTAAGCGTGGCAAGCTCGAAGAGTTCAACCGGCTTCTCCTTAACCACGGCGACATCACCTATGCCGAGCAGGTGGGCGACCTGTCGCGTCTGCATTCCATCCGGTTCGTCATCACACTGGACGAAGACACCGTCCTGCCGCGGGACGCCGCCCGCCGCCTGATCGGCGCGCTGGCCCACCCGCTCAACTGCGCACGCTTTGCCGAGGACAATGGCGAAGTCACCGCCGGCTACACGCTGCTCCAGCCACGCACCGAGATCAAGCCGGTTAGCGCCACGCGTAGCCGCTTCAGCCGCATCTTTAGCGGCGTCTCCGGCCTGGATCTCTACAGCCACGCCGTCTCCGACATCTACCAGGATCTCTTCGGCGAAGGCATCTACGTCGGCAAAGGCATCTACGATGTCCACGCCCTGGCCCGTAGCCTCGAAGGACGTGTCCCCGAGAACGCGTTGCTCAGTCACGATCTCTTCGAAGGCATTTTGGGCCGCGCTGCGCTCGTCACCGATGTGGTGCTCTACGAAGAGTACCCCGCCGACTACCTCACCTACGCCCACCGCCGTCACCGCTGGATCCGCGGCGACTGGCAATTGCTGCCCTGGCTGCGCCGTCGTGTGCCGCAGCGCATACCCGAACGCACGGCCAACCCGCTCTCCTTCATCGACCGCTGGAAGGTTTTGGACAATTTACGCCGTAGCCTCGATGCCCCCGCCACCTTGCTCTGGCTGCTCAGCGCGTGGCTGTGGCTGCCCGGTTCGCCCCTCGTGTGGACGTTCGCGACCTTGCTCTTTTCGGCGGGGACGTTGGTGAGCAGCGTCTTCGGCGCGGTATTGCGTGGTGTGGGCGACGGCTTTATGCGTTCCCTGCGTCGTCAGTTTCAGCGCTGGATCATTATGTTGGTCTTCCTGCCCTACGAAGCAATCATCGCCGTTCATGCCATCACGATTGTGATCCGGCGGCTCTTTTTCACCCATCGCCACCTCTTGCAGTGGACAACCGCTGCCAGCACTGCGTCGATTTTCGGCAGCAGCAACCGCACAGTCCTGGCCTGGCGCCACATGATCGGCGCGCCGATCATCGCCCTGGCCGCAGGCGCGGCGATCCTGTGGGCGCCTCCTGGCACATTCTTGGTGGCGCTGCCCTTCCTTGTGGCGTGGCTGTTTTCGCCGCAGTTGGCCGTCTGGCTCAGCCGTCGCGGCGAACGCCCTGCCGCGCCTCTGCGCCCCGCCGACGTGCAAGAATTGCGCAATGTGGCCCGCTCTACCTGGCTTTACTTTGAGCAATTTATGGGGCCGGTGGATCACTGGCTGCCGCCAGACCACTACCAGGAAGATCCGCGTGGACTGGTGGCCCACCGCACATCGCCCACCAACATCGGCCTGGGGCTGCTCTCTACCCTGGCCGCCTATGATCTCGGCTACGTGGGCATGTGGGAACTCATCCTGCGCCTGGAAAACAGCCTGCAAGCCCTCGACGATCTAGAACAATACCGCGGGCATCTGCTCAACTGGTACGACACGCGCACCCAAAAGCCGCTGCCGCCCCGTTACGTCTCTAGTGTGGACAGCGGCAACCTGGCCGCCTGTCTTATCGTTCTGCGCCAGGGTGTGCTCGATCTGCCTAACGTCGCCCTGCCGCGCTGGGAACGCTGGCAAGGACTTGTTGACACCCTGGCCATGCTCGACACGGCTATGGACGACCTCTCCGAAGCGGCCCCTGACCCAATCGGCGAAATCGTGGCCTCGCTCAAAGAGCAGATCTTCCACATGCGCACGCAGACGCTGGATCGCCGCGATCACCCTGAACAGTGGACGCCGCTGCTGGCGTCTCTGGCCGAGGACGCCTGGCCGCGGCTCGAAGCCAATCTCGTTGGCTTGTTCGAGCAGCACAACCCGCCGCCGGCCGTCCTCCAGCGCATCCGCATCTGGACGGAACGCGTCCGCCACGATCTCTTCGACATGCAACGGCGCATCGGCGCGCTCGTCCCCTGGTTAACGGCGCTGGAAGAAGCACCCCCCGTCATCCATACCACCACCCAAGCCGCCAAAGAGGGTGCCCTGGCGCAGGCGTGGACCGAACTGGTGACGCTTTTCCCGCAGAGCACCAGGGTGGCCGATATCCTCGATCTGTGTGGTAGGGCCCGTCGTCCGCTGGCCGATCTGCACCACGCCGCCATGCATGCGGATCTCTCTCCCGAAGAAATCGCCGCTGTCCACGACTGGTGCGATTTCCTTTCCACCCGCCTCGACGAAGCCTGCGCCGCCGTCACCCGCCTGCTGGAAAGCATCCAGAGCATTGCCGACCGCTGCCAGGCCTGGGTCGACGGCATGAACTTCACCTTCCTCTACGACAAGCAGCGTCGTGTCTTCCGCATTGGTTATAACGTGGACGCCGAAGTGCCCGATCCCAACTACTACGATCTGCTGGCGTCGGAATCGCGCAGCACCAGCCTTATTGCCATCGCCAAAGGGGACGTGCCGCAGAGCCATTGGCTGCACTTGGGCCGCCCAGTGACCTATGTTGAAGGTGGGATGGCGCTGATGTCGTGGAGTGGCACCATGTTCGAGTACCTTATGCCCATCTTGTGGACACGCCAATACCCGAACACGCTGCTGCATCAGAGCGCGCACACGGCCGTCCACGCCCACATGGCCTTCGCCCGCCAGAAGAAAGTGCCGTGGGGCATCTCTGAATCGGGCTACTACCGCTTTGATGCTGCCATGAACTACCAGTACCGCGCCTTTGGCGCGCCGCAACTCGGTTTCAAACGCGGCCTCGAAGAAGACACGGTCATCGCGCCTTACGCGTCGCTGCTGGCGCTGCCCCTCTACCCCAACGCCGTTATGGGCAACCTCAAACGGCTACGTGATCTGGGCATGTGGGGCGACTACGGGTTCTACGAAGCCATCGACTTCACCCCGTCGCGCCTGGCGCTGGGCCAGGAATC
Organism: bacterium; assembly: GCA_016124945.1. Classification (GTDB taxonomy): domain Bacteria; phylum Chloroflexota; class Anaerolineae; order Caldilineales; family Caldilineaceae; genus RI-153. The sequence continues at coordinate 28,825 of WGMT01000002.1, forward strand.
GGCGCGGGTGCGTTCGTTTATGGTCCATCACCAGGGCATGATCCTGCTTTCGGTGCTTAACGCCCTTAACGACGATCTCATGGTGCGCCGCTTCCATGCTGATCCGCACATCCAGAGCGTGGAACTGCTGCTGCAAGAGCGCATCCCTGCCGGTGAAACGATGAACGAAGAACGCACGACCGAAGAAGAGGCGCTGCAATCGGTGGCGCGGCCAATCACCGCCCAGCCCTGGTCGGTGCCCGTGGACACCCCCACACCGCAGGCGCATTTCCTCTCCAATGGTCGTTACGGCGTCCTCCTCACCAATGCCGGGGCTGGTTTCAGCCGCTGGCAGCAGACGGACCTTACACGCTGGCGCGCCGACACCACCTGCGATGATTGGGGCACGTGGATCTACGTGCAAGCGTTGGATAGCGGCGATCTCTGGTCCGCGGCGGTACAACCTGTGATCGACGGCCACACCTGCGACGTCACCTTTGCGCCGCACAAAGTCGATTTTCAGTGTGAGCGGCAGCGCATCGCCACCCACACCGAAGTCACTGTGCCGCCGGGCGATGATCTCGAAATCCGCCGTGTGCGGGTAACCAACCAGAGCGACGAGCCACGCCGCCTGCGACTGGTCAGCTACGCCGAAATCGTGCTGGGGCAGCAGGATACCGACCGCCGACATCCAGCCTTCAACAAAATGTTCATTCAGGGCGATTATGCCGCAGACAAGCGCACCTTGATCTTCACCCGCCGCCCGCGCAGCCGTCACGAGATGCCGCCTTTCTTTGCTCACGCTGTGGTGGTGGAAGCAGGCCGCGATGCCGTCGTCCACCACGAAACAGATCGCGAACGCTTCTTGGGGCGCAACGGCCGCATTGACGCCCCCGCCGCGCTCACCAACGGCGGCGGTCTGACGGACAATGCCGGTCCTGTGCTCGATCCGATTGCTTCCTTTGCCGTGGAGATCGAACTGGAACCGCATACGACTGCGACGCTGGCCTTCCTCTCCGCCGCCGGCGTCAACCACGCCGACGTGATGACGTCGATTGAAAAGTACCGCGACTGGGCGCGGCTGGATCGCTCCTTTCGCCTGGCCGAAGCGCAGAGCGAACTAGAAATGCGCCAGTTGGAAGTGGACGGCGACACGCTGCAACGCTTCCAACAACTGCTTTCGCTGCTGCTCTACCCGTCCGCCGCTCTGCGGGCCGACATAGCGCAGATCACGGCCAACGCCCTGGGGCAATCGGGGCTGTGGCCCTACGCCATTTCGGGCGACTATCCACTTCTCCTGGCGCGCATCCACGGCGAAGAACACCTGGCCCTGGCGCGTGAACTGCTACAAGCCCACACCTACTGGCGTAACCGGGGCCTGCTGATCGACCTGGTGCTGGTCAATGAAGAAGCGGTGGGCTACAACCAGGAGTTGCAAGGACAACTGCGCCGCCTGCTCGACCGCATGAACAGCGATCACTGGGTCAACCGGCGTGGCGGCATCTTCCTCTTACAGCGGGGTGTCATGTCCGCGGCGGAACAGAATTTACTGTCTGCGGCGGCGCGGGTGGTGCTCGACGCCGATCGCGGGGACTTACGCTTTCATCTGCGCAACGTGCTGCAACCGTCGCCGCGTCTTCCTGCCTTCGTCCCTGCTCGCGATGACTACGACCGGCCCATCCTTGCGCCGCCGGAACGCCCCGCCGATCTCCAGTTCGACAACGGCTGGGGCGGCTTCACCGACCAGGGCTGCGAGTATGTCATCTATCGGCGGCCAGGTGATCCCACACCTGCGCCGTGGAGCAACGTCATCGCCAACCCCGAATTCGGTTTCCTCGTCTCAGAGACAGGCGGTGGCTACACCTGGGCTGTCAACAGCGGTGAAAACCGGCTCACCCCCTGGTCCAACGATCCGGTGCTGGATCGTCCTGGCGAGGCGCTCTACCTGCGCGACGAAGAGACGTCCGCGATCTGGTCGCCTACGCCCAATCCCGCCGGTGTGGAGACCCCCTACCTGATCCGTCATGGCGCGGGGTACAGCGTCTTCGAGAGCCGCAGTCATGGCCTGGATCAACAACTGCGCCTCTACGCCCTCCCCGACGCACCGCTGAAGGTGATCCATTTGCGCCTGCACAACCGCTGGGAGCACACGCGCCGTGTGACCGCGACCTACTATGCCGAATGGGTGTTGGGCGTTAACCGCGACCAGATGCAGCAGTACATCGTCCCCGAGTACGCGGCGGAACACAACGCGCTGCTGGCGCGCAACCCGTACAACACAGAATTTGGGGGCCGGGTCGCCTTCCTCGCCGCCTGCGACGACCCCCACGGCCTTTCCACCGACCGCACCGAATTCCTGGGGCGGCTGGGCGACATGCGTCGTCCTGTGGGGCTGACGCGGGTGGGGCTGACCAACACCGTGCAGTCCACAACCGATCCTTGCGCGGCGATTCAACTACACATCGATTTGCAGCCTGACGAAGTGCGCGAGATCTACTTCATCCTGGGGCAGGGGGAAGACCGTGAGGATGCGTTGCGGTTGATCGAACAGTTTCGCAAAGATGGCGCGTCACCTTCCGGCAACGGGACTGAAGATCGTAGTGCACGCGTTGAAACTGTCACCTCCTTCCCGCAAGGTTCGCTCGATTGGCACGACGCCCGCGATTTCTGGGACGACTTCCTCGACGCCGTGCATGTAGAGACGCCCGACGCTGCCATAAATGTGCTGCTCAACCGCTGGCTGCCCTACCAGAATGCGTCCTGTCGCGTGTGGGGGCGCTCGGCCTTCTACCAATCCAGCGGCGCTTACGGTTTCCGCGATCAGCTTCAGGACGTGGGCGCACTGCTCCACCACGCGCCGCATGAGGCCCGCCGCCACATTCTGCGCGCCGCACGTCACCAGTTCGACGCCGGGGACGTGCTCCATTGGTGGCATCCGCCCGCCGGACGCGGCGTGCGCACACGCATCTCCGACGATCTGCTCTGGCTGCCCTACATCACGGCGCACTACGTCCACACCACCGGCGACGCCTCGATTTTGGACGAAGAGGTACCCTTCCGCCTGGGTGATCCGCTTGCGCCCGAAGAAGAGGAACGTTACAGCCTCTACGAATTGAGCGACACCACGGCGTCGCTCTACGAACACTGCTGTCGCGCCCTCAACTGCGGGTCAACCGCAGGGCGACATGGTCTGCCGCTCATGGGCGCAGGCGACTGGAACGACGGCATGAACCGCGTCGGCATCGAAGGTGAGGGCGAAAGCGTCTGGCTGGGCTGGTTCCTCTACGCCACGCTGGACGCCTTCTTGCCCATCGCCGAGCACAAGGACGACGAGATCCGCGCCGCCGTCTACCGCCAAAAGATGACCGACCTGCGCTCCGCCCTCCACGAACACGCCTGGGACGGCGACTGGTACCTGCGCGCCTTCTACGACGACGGCTCGCCGCTGGGATCAGCCGACAACCGCGAATGCCGCATCGACGCCATTGCGCAGTCCTGGTCGGTCCTCTCCGGCGCGGGAGAAGCCGAGCGCTCCCGCCGCGCCCTGGCCGCCATGGACAAAATGCTGGTCAGCGAAGAAGAGCAACTGATCCGCCTCTTTACCCCCGCCTTCGACAAGACGCCGCGCGATCCCGGCTACATCAAAGGCTACCCGCCGGGGATCCGCGAAAACGGCGGCCAGTACACCCACGCCGCGATCTGGGCAGTCTGGTCCTACGCTGCGGTGGGCGACGGTGACCGCGCTGGGGAACTCTTCCGGCTGCTTAACCCCGTCCTCCACAGCGACACGCGGGCGAAGGCGGCCCACTACCGCGTCGAACCCTACGTCATCGCCGCCGACGTCTACGGCGTTGAACCCTTCACCGGCCGCGGCGGTTGGACATGGTATACAGGTTCAGGCGGCTGGTACTACCGTTTAGGCACCGAAGCCATCCTCGGCCTGCGGCGAGAAGGGGACGTGTTGCGGCTTGATCCGTGCATTCCTCGCGATTGGGGCGGCTACCGCATCACCTACCGTTTCGGCGGCGCGACCTATGTCATCGACGTGGAGAATCCTGAACAGGTCAATAAAGGAGTGGCCGAAGTGGTGGTGGATGGCAAGGTGACGGTGGACGGGGAGATTCCGCTGGTGGATGACGGGGTGATGCATCGGGTGTTGGTGAGGATGGGGAACCTGTAGTGCGTGGTGCGTAGTGCGTAGTGCGTGAACAATGTCGTTAAGTTAAGCGCTGAATGAGCACGCCCACGTGCGGCTCTACATCGGTAGAGCCGCACGTGGGCGTGCTCACTCAGCGGATATTCGAGTGTTCGTTGAACAATGCCCACACAATTCAGCCGGTGCTGCTTTTCGGCGCCAGGTCGCAAGGATGAGACGGGGCTATTCTGCTTCGTCTTCTCTTCCGCGTTGGCGCAGATCTTGGGCGATCTCGCCGGCCACGGCGGGCACATAGTTGCCGGCGAAACCGTGTCCCTTGCCTTTGCCGACGCTCTTGACCTTGGAGTTCTTCGATCCACCGATGCCAAGGGCCACATCTCGCTTGCGTCCCACTTCGGAGTAGGTGCCCACGAACATGCTCACCACATCTTGTCCGCCCACAAACATCTTGAAGTCCAAGAAGGCGGAAGGATAGAGCACAGCATTGCCGGCATAGATCAGTTGGATGTATTGATTCATCTGCTCCTGGGCCTTCTTATCGGCAAAGGCTTTGAGCGTGTCCTTAACAAGCTCCTTTGTCCTGAGGCCGGGTATCGGGTTGTTCTGCCAGAAGGCTTTGATGCGGGCGAAATCGGTTCTTGTGATCTCGGGCAAATACTCTTTGGAAAGTTTTTTGTGGACGATGCGCACGGCGTTGTCCGTCTTGATGGTGCCGCGGCTGTGGGCGGAGACGGTGACCCGTTTCCCGCGGTGGACGGCGTCGAGCATGATCTCTTCCTGGCGGCGGGTGGCCTGGTCTTTGATCTGCAACTTGCCTTTGATGCAGTCGAAGACGTCGACCAGCGGGTTGCCGCGCTGGGCGCTATAGGTGTAGAGCACATCGACGGCTTCCTGTTCCAGGGCCACGTCGTTTTCGCCGCCGATCTCTTCGTTGAGATTGTCTTGCAGGGCGACTGCGCTCATAATGCCCGCTTTCGGGGCCACATTCATGCCATTGATGTGGGTGACTTTCGGGAACCAGTTGCCCAGAGAAATGGGTGCCGTGTATTCGGTGACAATCGGGGCGCTGCCCTTGAAGCCGGTGACGATACCGGTGGCGTAGTAGACGACGTTTCCATCTTCGACGTGTCGTTCCACTTGCTCAACTTTGCGGTTGGGCGCTCTACCCGAGACACGATACTGGGTACTGTCAAAGTCGCCAAAATCAGAGCCATATTTGTTCTTGCGGTGGTTTTGTTTCTCGCCCAGTTCGACTCCCTGTTCGCGAACATTGTCCTCGACGCTCCATTCGCCGATCTCGTGTAGCGTGCTGACCGCGGAATTGCGCAGGATCATGACGCCGGCCTTTTGTGGGCCTTGGGCTTCTTTACTCGATAGATAGCTATCGATGGCGGTGAGCAGTTCGGAGAGGATGAGCCGATCATGACCGAACGTGCTGATCTTCTTCATGGTCTTGTCAATTTTTTCGAGGCGTTTGCTTCGTTTGCCCGGGGTCTGCTGGGTGAAGGCATCTCTGCTCATCAGACGCTGAACGGTGAGATGATCGCCGCTTTGTTGGCGGATGGCCGGCAGTGTGCGCCGTTGCACCCCGCTCCCCGCCTGCTGGACGGTGTGGGTGAGTTCATGCGCGATTAGTTTCTGGCCTGTGGTGCTGCCAGGATTGTACTCGCCACGCTTGAAGAAGATGTCGTTGCCGGTGGTGAAGGCGCGGGCGTTGAGGCTGCGGTTGAGGATGTCGGCCTGGTTGCCGTTGTGGACGCGCACGTTGCTGAAGTTGGCGCCGAAGCCTGCCTCCATGCGGCTAAGCACGCTTTTTTGCAGTGGTTTGCCACCCCCGCGCGCCGACTGAATCTGTTGGGCTACGCTGCTTTCTACTTCGCCGCCTTCGGGGCCATGCAAGGGTTGGCGCTGAACGTCGCCGCTTTGAAACGCCGGGCGAGATGACAGTACCAGGCGTTGGGCTCTCTGCACGCTCATCGGCTCGAACGGTGTCGTGGCTTCTGCTTGCTGTTCGCTCTCGGCCTCTGTGCGTTTGGGTTGGACAGGCATGGTGCTGGTTGAACGTACCACCTGCTCGGCCACCCGATCTGCCTCTGCCTCGTAACGATCCGCCGCCGGCCCGAGGGTCAGCTTCGCCTGCAAAATGGGGCGCAGTAGATGGGTTGTGGCGCGATTGCCTACCGACCGTTGCAGCACATTGACATCCTGCGCTGAGAGCGAATGGGGATCGAGTTGGGCACGCTGGAGCACGTGTTGGGCGGTGGTTTCCTGGAACTGGCCGGCTGCCTTATGTGTTGACGCTGAACGTTCCGCTGTCTGCTGCCGACGCGACTGAATCATGAGAAAATCTTTCTGTGGATATGGTAGATGCCAGGGGGCGCCGGTTGGGTGCCTGATTCGTTTGGACGTCATTTAGGCCGATCCTGCGCCTGGATGGTTGTGTCCGTTCTCACAAAGTTAGAGGGCGTTGTCAAAGACTATACTACATATTCAATGTTGCTAAGATAAGCAGTGTGGCCGACTGTTGTAGGTCAATGTCGTTAAGTTATCTGCGGAGTGAGCACGCCTTCGTGCGGCTCCACACCGGAAGAGCCGCACGAAGGCGTGCTCACTCCGCAGATATTCGAGTGTCGGTCGCTGAACTGAATGACGTTGATCACACCCTACCGCGCCCAAACCCTCACATTGTCGATGCCCCAACTTTCGTCTTCGATGATCTGCAAAGACGACCCCGTGAAGTCGAGGACGAGCGTCGGATCGCTGTGCTCGAAGGTGAGGCGGATGCGGTAGACGGCGTCCATGGGCATGCCCTGGAAGGCGTAACCCAGGCTGTTGACGGCGCTGGCGCCGGTCTGCGCTGCTGAATTCTCTGTTGGGTAGTTCTGTGTGCCGCCAGGCCAGTTGGAGAAGGTGGCATCGAGCAAGGTGACGCCGTCGCTCTGCACACGGAAGATGTCCGGGCCGATACGGACATCAACCAGTTCCGGGCTGAAGTCGGCTGCACCGGCGCGGACGCGTTGTTCCTCTGGCGAAAGGGTTTCTGCGATCTGCCTCTGGTTGCCATCCCACGAGCGGATGACGTAGAGATCGAACTCGACGGTCACCTGGGTGTGGGCGGGCAGGTTGCCCACGGTGAGGCTCACCGTCTCGTTGCCGAACTCGCCGAGGAACTTCTGCCCGTTGGGCGCGCTGGTCACCGGGCCTACGCTCCAGCCCTGGGCATCGTCTTCGAAGTCGTTGGTGTAAGACGGCATGGCGTTCATGACACCGGGCAAGAAGTTGAAATGCTCGGCAGGCAGCACGCGCCAGCCAAACGAGATGAAGACACTCTCCATACCGTCGGAGACATGAATCGTCACGGCATAGTCGCCTGGTGTGATAGGCGCGCCTGAGATGACGCCGGTTTCGGTGTTGAGCGTCAATCCCGCCGGCAGCCCTTCCGGGGTGAAACTGAGGGTGTCGCCGTCAGGATCCTGGGCGACGATGGCTAGTGTCACTGCCTGCCCGACAGTGCTCTCCTGGTCGCCGGGATTGATGACGGTGGGGGGATTGCCTGCACCAATGGCAACACTGGTTGGCGTCGGTGTGGCCGTGGGCGTTTCTGTCGGTGTGGCCGTGGGCGTTTCTGTCGGCGTCTCCGTTGGCGTGGCCGTGGGTGTTTCGGTTGGTGTGGCCGTGGGCGTTTCTGTCGGCGTCTCCGTTGGCGTGGCCGTGGGTGTTTCGGTTGGCGTGGCCGTCGGCGTTGGCGTGGCGGCGATGACTGTGACGACAGTCGTGTAGTCGGTGAAGCCGCCGTCCTTGTCGGCAATGCGGCCACGGACGGTGCGACTGCTGACGCCGCTCAAGTAGTCGGCAGGGACTGTCACCGACGGGCTGATTACATCGGTCACTTCGAAGACGTTGTCATTGTCGAAGTCGAAGCTGTAGCGGAAGCCCGCCGTCAGATCGGCCAGGGACGCGTCGTCCTGCCCGCTGAAGGTGACGGTGGCCGTCGTACCTTCGTCCGCCGGGCCGTTGTTGGCGAAGACCGCTGTCGGCGCCACATTCGTCACCGTCACGCGTACGCTGCCGGTGATCAGCGAAGTCTGCGTGCTGGTCACCGCCGCCGTGTTGACCGTCGTCTGTGGTCCGTCGTCGGTCGTCACGCTGTAGGTGTAGGTTACCGCGCCACCCGCGGCCAGGGTCAACCCGTCCGCCAGGGTGCCGGTCATGTCGTCGGTGACGGTGACGCCGGTGGCCTGGCTTGCGCCGACGTTGGCGACGACGACGGTGTAGGTCACCGTGCCGCCTTCGGCGATGACGGTTGGTTCAGCCGTCTTCGCGATGGTAAGCGCCGGTCTACTCAGAACGGTCGTCTCGACGGTGGCGCTGACGCTGCCCGCGGCGTTCGTGGCGGTGACGGTGGCGGTGTAGACGCCCGCTGCGGCGTAGGTGTGGCTGGCCTGTGCGCCGACGCCGCTGTTGCCGACGCCGAAGTCCCAGGTGTAGGTGACATTGCTGCCGCCGCTGATGGTGGCAGTGAAGGCCGTGCTCTGGCCGAGGACGGTCGGGCTGTTGCTTTCGGCGCTCAGGCCGCTGACCGCCACATCGCCCACGGTGACGATGACCGTATCCGGCGCTCCGCCCAGGCCGAAACTGTCGGTGACGGTGAGGGTGAAGGTGATCACCGTCGGCGTTGCCGGTGCGCTGAAGGTCGGGCTGACCGCGCTGCTGTCGCTCAGGCTTACCGACGGGCCACCGCTCTGCACCCAGCCGTAGCTGAGGGGCAGGTGGTTGTCGGCGTCGCTGGAGCCGCTGCCGTCAAGGGTGACGAGTGTATCGACATTCACCGTCTGGTCATCGCCCGCGTCCGCTGTGGGCGCGGTGTTGGTGACGGTGACGGTCAGCGTGTCGCAACCCTGGCCGCTGTCGTCGTCGGTGACACAGATTTCGACGCTGAAGACGCCGGTGGCGGTGTAGGTATGGCCGGCGCTGATGGTGCCGCCGTCGATGACGCCATTGGCGCTGCTGCTGTCACCCCAATCCACGATTGCCGTGTGGGTGTCGGCGCTGCCGGGGTCGGCGAAGGTGGCGGTGACCGTCACCGGGCCGCCCAGGGTGATGGTTTGGCTCGTGCCCGCGGTGACGGTTGGCGCCACGTTGTTCACGGTGACAGACGTTTCCGCCGCGCCGGTGTGGACGCCGTCTTCGTCGATCACGTCGATGCGGATGTCGTAGTTGCCGTCTTCGGCGTAGACGTGGGTGAGGGTTGCGCCCACACTGTAGGTGATCACTGCACCGTCGCCCCAGGTCACCACGTAGCCGGTGACGGTGTCATCGCCGGGGTCGTTGATCAGGCCTAGGGTGAGGGTGAAGGTGCTGCCTTCGTCCACGTTGGGCGCGCTGCGCTGGACGGCCAGCGTCGGTGCGACATTGTTCACGGTGACGCTGACACTGTGGGTGATCAGCGACGTCTGCGCGCTGGTCACCGCCGCCGTGTTGACCGTCGTCTGCGGTCCGTCGTCGGTGGTCACGCTGTAAGTGTAGGTGACCACCTCACCCGCGGCCAGGGTGACACCGTCTGCCAGCGTGCCGGTCATGTCGTCGGTGACGGTGACACTGGTTGCCGAACTGCCTCCGACGTTGGCGACGACGACGGTGTAGGTCACCGCGCCGCCTTCGTCGATGACGGCGACGTTGGCCGTCTTTTCAATCGTGAGGACAGGCGCGTCCACGATCTGAAGCGAGGCGGCGCTGCTGTTGTTGGTGGGTGTGATGTCGTTGCCGGCTGTGATAGTGGCGGTGTTGGTGATGGTGCTGCTGTAGAGCGCCAGATCGTCGCTGAGGACACCGGTCAACGTGATGACGCCGCCCACGCCGGGGGCCAGATCGCCCACCGTCCACGCCAGGTTGGGCGCGGCGCTGGTTTGGGTGATGGTGACGCCGCTGCTGATGACGCCGTCGATGGTCACACTGACCGGCACACTGTCGCCGATGACGACGCCGTCGGCGGTATTCGGTCCGCTGTTGGAGAAGCTAAGGGTGTAGGTAATGGCGTCGCCGGGTTTTGCACTGGAGGGCGTCACTGTTTTTGTGATGGCTACGTCGCCTGGCTGAACTTCATACGCACCCAAATCGCAATTCAATGAACGTGGCGCACCACGCTGATCGACGGTGGGGCAGTAGGTGCTGTCTCCCTGATCGACGGCTGCGCTGTACCCGAAGAGGGCGAACGTTTCGGTTGGACCGCCGTTGTCGCGTAAGGGCATCAGACCTGGAATGCCGCTAAACGATGCACTGCAACTGCCGTCCTGGATCCAGTTATTGCTGTTTGTGGCGAGCGTGCCCCCACCCGTATTCAAACAAGTGGGAAGCCTGCTACCAACCATGATGTTGTTGGCGAGGTGGAACGCGCCCTGTCGGTTGGCAATGGCCGCGCCGTTCGGGGACGTGTTCTCGACAAAGGTATTGTTGTCGGCGAACAGTGTGCCCACATGATTATAGATTGCTCCGCCCATATTGCCTGCTTGGTTGTAGGCGAACGTGCTGTTGGTGACGACAGTGTCACCGACCCAAGACCGAGAAATCGCTCCGCCGAAAGTGTTGAACGATGTGTTGCTCACAAAAGTACTGTTGTGAACCGACACCGTACCGATACCGTTTGTGTGGATTGCCCCTCCTTCCCAGGTTGCTCTGTTGCCGGCAAAGGTGCTGTCCGTCACCACAATATTGCTTGATCCCCTTGTGAATATAACGCCGCCATTGCCACCGACTGCCTGGTTATCGGTGAAAATGCTATTTGTCACGGTCATGCTGCGTGCCTGGTCGATGCGAATGCTACCGCCGTCTGTCCCTGGATTCCCGTCGACGAATTGGAGGCTGTCGAATGTCACGTCTTTGCCGGCCGTGCTGATGTAGAAATGACGGAGGGCGTTGTTGCCGCTGATGCGGATCGGCTCATCCAGCGCAGAGCCGTCAATCGTCATGCCTTTGTTGATGACCAGATGACCCGACGTCAACGTGATGGTCTGGCCGGAGAGGCTCAGGTCGAAGTCGATGACACCACCGTCACAGAGATCGGCAATGGCCTGTCGCAACGAGCCAGGGCCGCTGTCGTCGGGATTCTGTACGGTGATGGCGTGGAAACAGGAGACGACAATCTCGACCTGCGCGCTGTTGTTTGTGGCAACTACGTCGTTGACCGCGGTAATCGTCGCCGTGTTGGTGATGGGCCCCAGAGACGTTATCCCTCCGCTGACCGTCCCCGTCAGCGTGATGACGCCGCCTGCGCCTCTGGCTAGATCGCTGACCGTCCACACCAGGTTGGGCGCGTCGCTCGTCTGGGTAATGACAACCCCATTGCCCACGGTGCTGCTGATCACACCGTTGACGGTGACGCTCAGCGGCACGCTGTCGCTAATCACAATGCCGCCGGCTATGCCAGGACGTCTGTTGGTGAAGCTTAATGTGTAGGTGATGGGTTCACCCGGCGCCGGTATGGGGAAGTACGCGTGCTTGGTAATGGCCAGATCCGAGTAGAGTGGCACAAACGGCGACTCATCGAAGCCGATGTCGAAGCCGCCCTGCTGCGGGCGCACATCACCGAAGAAGTCGCTGGTGATGCCGGCGTCCGTCCCCGCGTTGATGGCTTCGCTCAGGGCGGTCAGTTGGAAGTCGCCGCCGGCCGCGTCGGCGAAGGCCGCGTTGCCGGTGATGGAGTTTGTCCCTGCTGTCACCGTGCCGCTGAACGGCGTGGTCACATTGTCAAAGAGGTTGAAGTCTTCGGTCACAACGCCGTCCACGCGCTCAATGGCGATGGCGTGGCCGGCGATGAGGGTATTGGTGACGGTCACCGCGCCGTTGTTAACGTAGATGGCAGTCTCGTCCTCAATCTGAGGGCCGACAATGGTCGTGTGTAAGATGGTCAGTCGATTGTCACTGCCGCCGGTGCCCATCATAAAGATTGCACTTGACGGAACTTCGGTCGCCTGGTTACCGGTAAAGAGGGTGTTGACTATCTGCGAAGGCGAATTGATATGGCCTTGAATGTAGACACCGCCACCTCGCCTAACCGCCGTGTTGCGGATAAAGGCGCTGTTTGTGACGGTGGATGTGTTCTCCAGCACAATTCCACCGCCGGTACGCCGAGCTATGTTCTGTGTGAAAGTCGTATCCGAAACGGTTGCCACTTGCAAGATGTATGCCCCGCCACCGTCGGTAGCTGTGTTGCGAGTGAACAGGCTACTTGAGATCGTGGCCTCATCTCGTGCATAGATCCCACCACCGGGGCCCCTGGTTGCTGTATTGCTGATAAAGGATGTCGCTGTAATGTTGGCCGGTCGATTGACCCAAATCCCCGCGCCCTCTTCTGCTGTGTTGGTGAAGATCGATGTGTTGGTCAAGGTTAACTGCGTCTGGAAGGCATAGATGCCGCCACCAACGGAGCTGGCGCGGTTGCCTTCAATTAACGAGTCGCTAATGTGGATTGTGCCGTTGGTGGCACGAATGCCGCCGCCGGCCCTCATGGTTGATTGGTTGTCGGCAACCGTGCTATCAACCGCGACAAACTGACCGGTAACACTGATGCCGCCACCTTCACTGGTCGCCGTGTTGCCACGTACCTCGGTGCTGACCAATGTCAGGCCGTTTGCAGCACGCATGCCGCCGCCCGGCCCACCGATTGCTGAGTTGTACGTGAATTGACTACTTGAGATCGTGGCCTCACCTTCCACATAGACCCCACCGCCGGCGCTGCCGGACGTATTGCTAATGAATTCGGTGCTGGTGATGTCGACTGTACTGTTGACATACGCCCCGCCGCCGCTTCTGGCTGACTGGTTGCGAATGAACGCGGTGCCGGTGATGCCCACCATGCTGTTGAGATAGGCCCCACCGCCATTACGAACGGTTGCTGTGTTGCCAATGAAGGATGTCCTGGTAAGGTTGACAGGTCGATCGGCCCATAGCCCTCCCCCTTCACCTGCTGTGTTGGTGAGGATCAATGTGTTTGTCAGCGTCAAGGGCGACTGGAAGGCGTAGATACCGCCGCCGACGTCGATCGCACGGTTGCCTTCGATGGACGAGCCGCTGATATTCACTGTACCGTTGGTGGCGCGAATGCCGCCGCCGGAGCGCACGGTTGTCTCGTTGTCTGCAATGGTGCTATCAACGACAACAACCTGACCGGTCACGCTGATGCCGCCGCCTTCGCTGGTTGCAGAGTTGCCACGCACCTCGCTGCTGACCAATGTTAGGCCGTTCTCCGTACGCATGCCGCCGCCCTGTCCACCCGTTGCTGAGTTGTGAGCGAATAGACTAGTGGAGATAGTGGCCGCACTACCCGCTAAGATCCCGCCGCCGACACTTGCCGTATTGCTGATAAAGGAGGTGCCGGTGATGCCGGCTGTACTGGCGACAAATGCCCCGCCGCCCCTCGCAGATGATCCGGTTGCTGCGTTGTTGTAGAGCACAACCTGGCTCAAGGTGATCGCCTGGCTGGTGTTGATGCCGGCTCCATTGCCGCCTGCACCGGATTCAGTGGTGCGCCCATTCTGAATCGTTAGATCCTGCACCGTCAACGCCGCCGTGGCCGAGATCACGCGGCCACTGTGCAGCGCGTCCAGCGTCGTCGTCTGCACCGCGGACGGTGTGATCCAGTTCGTCGTGGTGTAGCCGCCCGCCAGCGTCAACGTCTTGGTGATGAGGGCAAGTTGCGTTGTGCCGCCCGCGTTGACCGTCCCCGCGCAATAGCCTGCGATCTTCACCATGCCGCCCGCGGACGCCGCCGCCACCGCATCGCGCACAGCCAGGCTGTCGGCGCTGCGGAAGATGGTCGAACCATTGTCGTGGGTGGCAAAGCAGATTGGCGTCGCGAAAGGCGACTCATCGAAGCCGATGTCGAAGCCGCCCTGCTGCGGGCGCACATCGCCGAAGAAGTCGCTGGTGATGCCGGCATCTGTCCCCGCGTTGATGGCGTCGCTCAGTGCCGTGAGTTGGAAGTCGCCGCCGGCCGCGTCGGTGAAGGCTGCGCTGCCGGTGATGGAGTTTGTCCCTGCCGTCACCGTGCCGCTGAACGGCGTGGTGACGGTGTCGAAGAGGTTGAAGTCTTCGGTCACCGCGCCGTCCACGCGCTCGATGGCGATGGCCTGGTTGCTTACAATCGTATTGGTGATCTCCACCGTGCCGTCAACCACATAGATGGCTGGCCCATCTTGGGCGGAGGGGCTGGCAATCGTACTGTGCAGCAAACTCAGCCGATTGGCGCTCCCGCCGTCACCCACCATATGCAGCGCATTACCCTGATTGATATTCGACCGGTTGTTGGCAAAGAGGGTGTTGACCACCTGCGAGGGTGAGCTGATGCTGCCGAAAATCCACGCCCCGCCGCCGTCTCGCCCTGCCGTATTGCTGATAAAGGAGGTGCCGGTGATGCTGGCCGTTTGTACAAACACCGCCCCGCCGCCCCCGCCACCTGCCGTATTGCTGATGAAGTTACTGCCGGTGGCGCTGGTCGCAGTGAAGAAATACGCCCCGCCGCCTATGCCTGCTGCCGTATTGCTGATAAAGGAGGTGCCGGTGATGCTGGCCGCGCCGACGACAATCGCCCCGCCGCCGCTGCCACCTGCCGTATTGCTGAGGAAGGATGTGCCGGTGATACTGGCCGCGTCGCCGACAATTACCCCGGCGCCGTCGCCTGCTGCCCTATTGCTGACAAATGAACTGTTTCCGATGTCGGCCACCAGATTGAAATACGCCCCGCCACCTTCGCCTTCTGCCGTATTGCTGAGGAAAGATGCGTCGGTGATACTGGCCTTATTGTGGACATACGCCCCGCCCCCGACGAATGCCGTATTGCTAATAAAGGAAGTGCCGGTGATGCTGGCCGCGCCGCCGACATACGCCCCGCCGCCGCTGCCACCTGCCGTGTTGCTGAGGAAGGTGGTGCTTGTGATGCTGGCCGCGCCGCCGACATACGCCCCGCCGCCGGTTCCGCTGCTTGCCGTGTTGCTGAGGAAGGTCGTGCTTGTGATGCTGGCCGTACTATTGACAAACGCCCCACCGCCTCGAGTGCTCGACCCGGTTATGGCGTTGTTCAAAAGGATGACCTGGCTCAACGTGAGGGCCTGGTTGCTGTTGATGCCCGCACCATGCCCGGCTGTACTATCAGCCGTGGTGCGCCCGTTCTGGATCGTCAGATCTTGCACGGTCAACGCCGCCGTGGCCGAGATGACGCGGCCACTTTGCAGCGCGTCCAATGTGGTCGTCTGTACTGCGGACGGGGTGATCCAGTTCGTCGTCGTGTAGCCACCGGCCAGGCTGATAGGCTGCGTCACGAGGACAAGCTGATCGGTGCCGCCCTCGTTGACTGTCCCCGCGCAGGTGCCGGCGATGCGCACCGTGCCGCCCGCAGACGCCGCCGCCACCGCAGCGCGCACAGCCAGGCTGTCGGCGCTGCGGAAGATGGTCGAACCATTGTCGTGGGTGGCAAAGCAGATTGGCGTTGCGAACGGCGACTCGTCGAAGCCGATGTCGAAGCCGCCCTGCTGCGGGCGCACATCGCCGAAAAAGTCGCTGGTGATGCCAGCGTCCGTCCCCGCGTTGATGGCGGCGCTGGCTGCCGTCAGTTGGAAGTCGCCGTTGGCTGCGTCGGCGAAGGCTGCGCTGCCGGTGATGGAGTTTGTCCCTGCCGTCACCGTGCCGCTTACCGGCGTGGTGACGGTGTCGAAGAGGTTGAAGTCTTCGGTCACCGCGCCGCCCATGCGCTCGATGGCGACAGCGTGGTTGGCCACGAGGGTGTTGGTGATGCCCACCACACCGTCCACAACGTAGATGGCGGCGCCGTCCTCGCTGGATTGGTTGGTTATGGTGTTGTGCAACACGAGTATCTCGCCGAATCCCAGCAAGAAAATTGCATCGCCTTCATTGCTGAGGGAGCGATTATCGGCCATGAGGCTGTTGACAACAGTGAACGGCCCGAAAGAGTTGCCTCGGATCCAGAGAGCGCCGCCGCTCTGTCCTGCCGTATTGCCAAGGAAGGTCGTGCCCGTTATGCCACCTCTGCCGTTCATGAAGACGCCGCCACCTTCTTTATCTGCCCAGTTGTCCACGATGGAGCCGCCCATGAGACGTAGGTTGCTGCCGGCATGAAGACCGCCACCCCCTTCGCCTGCTCTGTTGCCGATGAAATCAGTGTCCGTGATCCTCGCTGAAGCCGCGAGAAATGCACCGCCGCCTTCAACAGCCGTGTTGCTCATGAAGGTTGTGCTCATGATCTGCATGCCGTTCCCAGCGTTCAGTCCACCACCCAGCGTGGCCGTGTTGCTGAGGAAGATCGAGCTCGAAATGCTGCTGCCACTCAGCGAAGATCCAAAGCTCATGCCGCCGCCCCAGTTGTCTGCCGTATTGCTGAAGAAGGTCGTGCTCACAATCGTCGCCACGGTCTGGGCAAACACCCCGCCGCCGGCGGCGTTTGCACCGAGCGCGGCGTTGTTGTAGAGGACGGCGCCGTTAAGCGTGAGAGTCTGCTCGGCCTGGATGCCTGCGCCATTCCCAGCGACACCGGTAACCGTTGTGCGTCCGTTTTGAATTGTGAGATCCTGCACCGTCAACGCTGCCGTGGCCGAGATGACGCGGCCACTTTGCAGCGCGTCCAATGTGGTCGTCTGTACTGCGGACGGGGTGATCCAGTTCGTCGTCGTGTAGCCACCGGCCAGGGTGATGGGCTGCGTCACGAGGACAAGCTGATCCGTGCCGTCTTCGTTGACTGTCCCCGCGCAGGTGCCGGCGATGCGCACCGTGCCGCCTGCGGACGCCGCCGCCACGGCGTCGCGCACGGCCTGAGCGTCCGCGCTGGAGAAGTCGGTCACGTTGTCGCCGGTGTACTCGGTGAAGCAGACCGGCGTGGGCGTTGCAAAAGGTGATTCATAAGCGCCTAGATCCACCGTGCCTTGCTGGATGCGATCATTGCCGCCCAAGTCTGTGGTGACGCCGCTGGGGATCAGCCCGTTGTCCCCTGCGTCAATGGCCGGGGAGCCGGGTTGCAGGCGCAGGTCCCCGGCGGTGGTGGGGGTGGTGGACGGGTCGGGTGATGAGACAAACAGCGGGTCGGCATCGGCCAGATTGTTGCCGTCATCGGTGCCGCAAGTGGCGTTCCATATACCGCCTGGGTTGCATCCCTGCACCACGCTGTAGCGGATGGTTGGGCTGCTAGTGTCCACGTTGTGAATGGAGGCGCCGGCTGTGCCGATTCCGCTACTATCCTGGTTGTTCCAGAAGATGCTGTTCTGGATCGTCGGGCGGCTGTTGTTGAAGTTGAACATGCCGCCGCCGTTGTTGTTGGCGGAATTGCCCGAGAAGGAGACGTTGGTGAGCATCAGGCCGCGGTTGCTGTTGTTGTACATGCCGCCGCCGTTGTTGTTGGCGGAATTACCTGAGAAGGAGACGTTGGTGAGTATCGGGCTGCTGTTGCCGTTGGTGAGCATGCCGCCGCCGATGCCGGCGGAATTGCCCGAGAAAGAGACATTGGTGAGCCTCGGGCTGCTGCTGGTGATGTTGTACATGCCGCCGCCGGCGCCGGCGGAATTGCCTGAGAAGGAGCTGTTGGTGAGCGTCGGGCTGCTGTCTGTGTTGTGCATGCCGCCGCCGCCTAAGCTGGCGGAATTGCCCGAGAAGGAGACGTTGGTTAGCGTCGGCCTGCTTTCGCGATTAAACATGCCGCCGCCGCTGCCGGCGGAATTGCCTGAGAAGGAGACGTTGGTGAGCGTCGGGCTGCTGTTGGAGAAGTTGGCCATGCCGCCGCCGCTGTCGGCAGAATTGCCTGAGAAAGAGACGTTGATGAGCGTCGGGCTGCTGTCGCTGTTGTGCATGCCCCCACTATTGTTATTTCCGGAATTGCCCGAGAAAGAGACGTTGGCAATCGTCGGGCTGCCGTTGTTGTTGACCATACCGCCGCCACGATTGTTTGGAAAAGTCCCATTCGCCAACCCCGCGGTGACAGTAAACCCGTCGAGCACCGCCGTGCCGTCTGTGCCGCTGCCGGTGACCACGTGGTAGGCATTGGCGCCGGTGAGGTTGGCCGTATCAGTGACCACGCCGTTGGCGTCCACCGTGTCGTTGCCGTCGAGATCGCCGCTGAGGACGGTGACGTTCGCCTCCCAATTGCGCTGGTCCAGGCTGGACTCCGTCCCCGCGAAGCCGCC
Organism: bacterium; assembly: GCA_016124945.1. GTDB lineage: Bacteria > Chloroflexota > Anaerolineae > Caldilineales > Caldilineaceae > RI-153. The sequence goes on from WGMT01000002.1 coordinate 47,137, forward strand.
GTACAGGGCGACGCCGTCCTTGAGCTGGAAGGTGCTATTGCGGTCGTTGTCGGTCTGTCCATCGCCGTCGTCGGGGTAGTAGACGCCTTCCGCCACCCAGATCTGGTAACTGCTCTGTGTCACGGCTAGGGCGTCCTGTACATTGGTGAAGGCGTCGGTCCACGAAAGGCCGGTGGCTGCGCCGCTGGCGTCCTTGTCCACGTAGCGGATTTGGACCTCGTACGCGCCCAGGTCAATGGCCACGCCGACAATGCGCGGTGCGCCGCCCAAGTCGGTGGTGGTGGCGTTGGCGCTGTTGTCCCCCATATCAATGGCCGGGGAGCCGGATTGCAGGCGCAGGTCCCCGGCGGTGGTGGGCGCGGTGGACGGGTCCACGGCGGTGACGAAGCGTGGATCGTTGGCGGGGTCTGTGCCGTCCAGGTTGCCTGTGCCCGCTGGGTTTTGTCCTTGCACCAGGCTGTGGTGGATGGTTGGGCTGCTGCTGTCCACGTTGTGAATAGAGGCGCCGGCCGTGTCCGTTCCGCTGTTCTCCTGGTTGTTCCAGAAAATGCTGTTCTGGATCGTCGGACTGCTGCTCTCGTTGTACATGCCGCCGCCGAAGCCGGCGGTGTTGCCCGAGAAGGAGACGTTGGTGAGCGTCGGGTTGCTTCTGCGGTTGTACATGCCGCCGCCGTCATCGTTGGCGGAATTGCCCGAGAAGGAGACGTCGGTAAGTGTCGGGCTGCTGCTCTGGAAGTTGTACATGCCGCCGCCTTCGTTGGCGGAATTACCTGAGAAGGAGAGATTGGTGAGTGTCGGGCTGCTGCTGAAGTTGAACATGCCGCCGCCGCTGTTTATGGTGGAATTGCCCGAGAATGAGACGTTGGTGAGCGTCGGGCTGCTGCTGCTCTGGTTGTGTATGCCGCCGCCGCCGTTACTGGCGGAATTGGCCGAGAAGGAGACGTTGGTGAGTGTTGGACTGCTGTCGAAGTTGTACATGCCGCCGCCGAAGGAGTTGGCGGAACTGCCCCAAAAGGAGACGTTGGCAATCGTCAGGTTGCCGTTGACGATGTACATACCGCCGCCACATTGCGGGCCGCAGGGGGACACGAATGCCCCATTCGCCAACCCCGCGGTGACGGTGAAGCCGTCGAGCCGCGCGGTGTCGTCTGTGCCGCTGCCGGTGACGACGTGGTAGGCGTTACCGCCGGTGAGGTTGGCCGTATCAATGACCACGCCGGTGGCGTCCACCGTGTCGTTGCCGTCGAGATCGCCGCTGAGGACGGTGACGTTCGCCTCCCAATTGCGCTGGTCCAGGCTGGACTCCGTCCCTGCGAAGCCGCCGTAGAGGGCCACGCCGTTCTTGAGCTGGAAGGTGCTGTTGCGGGCGTTGTCGGTCTGTCCATCGCCTTGGTCCGGGTAGTAGACGCCTTCCGCCACCCAGATCTGGTCGCCGGATGAGGCATCGGCCAGCGCGTCCTGTAAGCTGGTGTAGGCGTTTGCCCAGGATGTGCCGTTGTTGGCGCCTGTGGCGTCGGCGTCGACGTAGATGATGGTCCCCTGGGCCAGGGCGCTGTTGAAGGCGCCGCCGAGGGTGAGGATCAATGCCAACACAATGGCCGACGGCAAAGTAATGCGTCCTGTGCGGGAAGCGAAGCAATGGGTGAAGAAGGCGGCGAACATAGTGACTCCTGGAATTCATTTGGACTTCGACGGCATCGGATGCAGCGGTTGTAACTATATGGTGACAAGCGCTGTAAGAATTTGCATGCAATATGTCAAAAAACTTTTGTTTAGTGTAGGTTGATTCGTTTGACTATTTTGCTTACGCAATTGTTACGAAATCTGGGCAATTCTTATGGGAATTTATATGAGAATTTAGGTTGGTTAAGGGCAAAAAGGGTGTTTTTCTATTGAATTTATGTTTTTTGTGTACCTGACAAGTTGCTCTCTCCACAGATCGTAGGGATTTGCGTGGGGCGGAAGGATCGCTCACCAATGAAGTGATATCTGCTTCCGCCCCACGCAAACCCCTACTACCGCTCGACCAGCGGCAGGAAGAGCTGGCGTTGGATCTGGGCCGGCGGCGCTGCCACAATCGGGGCGGTGGGCAGGGCCTGTTGGGTGACCGGTTCACTGGTCAGGGTAATCAACGGCTGGGTGCGCACAGGTTTGGTGGCCACCACCGGGGCGCCGGCGGCATCAAGGCGCGCCTGGCTTCCTGGTGTAATGGTCGCCTCCAGCCGGTATTCAGAAGTCTCAAAGCCGAAGACCTCCACCTGGTAAAGCCCGCTCTGGGCAGCGGTCACGCGAATGGTCTCAACCGCACTCCCCTCCTGGTTGCTCACCAACGGCGCTGCGCCGGGATTGGGCTGCCAGATGTAGAGATCGGCGTCTCCGCTCAGCGGGGTAAGGGTGACGGCCAACTCGTCGCCCGCCTGGAGGGTGTAGCGATAGAGGCGCGCTTCCTCCTGGGCCAGGCTTTCACTGGGCGGCACGAGGTTGATGAATGCGCCGGCGGCTGTAGAGACATTGCCTTCCCCGTCGGCCGCCCAGGCGCGCAGGTACTTCACGCCCGAAGAGGGCAGCAAGGTCCACGTGAAGGCGCTTTCGGCGTTGGTGTAGTCGAGCCAACCTGATTCAGCAGCCAGCACCCAGGCGTTGGCGCCCTGGCTGTACTCGTACTCGGCAAAGAGCACCGATTCAACCGCGCTGCCCGGCGCCGGGTCCGTGGCGGCAACATTCAGCGAAACCGCCAGCGCCTGGGTGACGTTGGCGCCCTGGTTGATGGTGAAACTGTCGACGGTTGGGGGGGTCTGGTCGAGCACGGCGGGGAGCACAGAGATGGTGCGGTTGACGGTGTTGTTGCTTTCGTTGCTCTCGCTAATCACGTTTTGCGGATCGATGTCGGCGCTGAGGACAAAGCTACCCGCACCCGGCGGCGTCCACGTGACCCCGGTGCTGCTTGCGTTGCCGTTGGGCTGAAGCTGGTCGAGTGTCCCTGTGCCAATCGGGGCGCCGTTCACGGAGAAAGCCACCGCGACCTGCTGCAACGGCTCGTCACCACCCTGGCGGCTCACGTTCAGGCCCAGGGTGAGGGCTTCGCCGGCGCGGGCGGAGATAGGATCGTTCCACAGTTGATCGCCACTACTGAAGAGATCGTCGCTGCTGCGAGCAATGCCGCTGTAGCCGTTGGGCAGGGTGGCACTCTCGCTGTTCTGGTTGTCCACGCGCACGTCATAAAGCCCCGGCGCCAAAGTGGATGGGATGGCGGCGCGTAGGTGTCCTGGCGCAATCTGTGCGGTGGTCAGGGTCTGCTCTCCCAGACGGATGACGGCATTCTGTGCGAAGTTGATGCCGTAGACGTTCAGGGTGGTGGGCACGTCCACAAAGCCCTGGCGCGGGCGCACATCGGTGATCACCGGCACCAGACTCGTCACGCGGAAGGCGCCGGCCAGGACAGCCGTGTCGCCGTTGGGGTTGATCACGAAGAGATCGTGCAACCCAACTGGCAGGCCGGCAGGCACCACAGCGTTGATCTGCGTGCTGCTCACCAGATTCACCCCGGTCAGTTCAACGCTGCCCAGGCGCAGTGTCGGCGCGCTCGTTGTGTTGCCCTGGAAGCCGTCCCCTGTCACGGTGACGTTGCTGCTCTGTTCGCGCAACCCCTGGCTTGGGTTAATTGCCGAAAGGGACAACGGCACGGGTGTCGGGGTGGCCGTCGGCGAAACAGGTGTGGCGGTGGGCGGCACCGGCGTTGCGGTAGGCGGCACGGGTGTCGCAGTGGGCGGTATGGGTGTCGCGGTGGGCGGTATGGGTGTCGCGGTGGGCGGTATGGGTGTCGCGGTGGGCGGCACGGGTGTTGCCGTCGGCGCTACGGGTGTTGCCGTCGGCGGCACCGGCGTTGCGGTAGGCGGCACGGGTGTCGCAGTGGGCGGTATGGGTGTCGCAGTGGGCGGTACGGGTGTCGCGGTGGGCGGCACGGGTGTTGCGGTAGGCGGCACGGGTGTTGCGGTAGGGGCCGCAGGTGTTGGTGTGCGTGTCGGTGTTGGTGTAAACGTTGGCGTCGGTGTGAGCGTTGGCGTTGGTGTGTGTGTCGGCGTTGGTGTTGACGCCTGGTATTCGTATGCGCCCAGGTCAATGGCCTCGTTGACAATGCGTGGTGCGCCGCCCAGATCGAACGATGTGGTGATGGATGTGTTGTTGCCGGCGTCAATAGCCGGGGAGCCGGCTTGCAGGCGCAGGTCCCCGGCCGTGGTGGGGGCGTTGACTGGATCGGGCGATGAGACAAACAACGGGTCGGCATCGACCAGATTGTTGACAGCATTGATGCCGCAAGCATTGTTCCATGTGCCGCCCGGATTACATCCTTGCATCAGGCTGTAGCGGATGGCGGGCGTGCTGTTGGCGTTGAAGATTGAGGCGTCGGCCGTGCCCGTTCCGCTGCTGTCCCGGTTGTTCCAGAAGATGCTGTTGCGGATCGTGGGGATTTCGCTGAGGGAGTTGAACATGCCGCCGCCTTGGTTGGCCGAATTGCCCGAGAAGGAGACGTTGACAAGTGTCGGATTGCTACCCAGGTTGTGCATGCCGCCGCCGTTGGCGTTGGCGAAATTGCCAGAGAAAGAGGCGTTTTTGAGGGACGGTCTGCTCATGAAGTTGAACATGCCGCCGCCGCCGTTGCCGTTGGCAGAATTACTTGAGAAGGAGACATTGGTGAGTGTCGGGTTGCTGGCGGTGTTGTACATACCACCGCCTTCGTTGGCGGAATTGCCAGAGAAGGAGACGTTGGTGAGTGTCGGAAAGCTCGTGTGGTTGTACATGCCGCCGCCTTGGTTGGCGGAATTGCCAGAGAAGAAGATGTTGGTGAGTGTCGGGCGGCTCAAGATGGAGTTGTACATACCGCCGCCACATTGCGGGCCGCAGGGAGCCACAAAAGCCCCATTCGCCAATCCCGCGGTGACGGTGAACCCGTCGAGCAGCGCCGTGCCGTCTGTGCCGCTGTCGGTGATGACGTGGTAAGCGTTCGTGCCGGTGATGTTGGCCGTATCAGTGACCACGCCGGTGGCGTCCACCGTGTCGTTGCGGTCGAGATCGCCGCTGAGGACGGTGACGTTTGCCACCCAATCGCGCAGAATCAGGGCTCCTTCTGTCCCTGCGAAGCCGCCGTAGAGGGCCACGCCGTTCTTGAGCTGGAAGGTGCTGTTGCGGGCGTTGTCAGTCTGTCCATCGCCGTCGTCGGGGTAGTAGACGCCTTCCGCCACCCAGATCTGGTCGCCGGATGAGGCGTCGGCCAGCGCGTCCTGTAAGCTGGTGTAGGCATTTGCCCACGATGTGCCGTTGTTGGCGCCGTCGGCGTCAACGTCGACGTAGATGATCGTCCCCTGGGCCAGGGCGGGCGTTGGGGTTGCCTGTAGCATGCCCACGGCGATGAGCAACGTCAAGAACAGGACGATCCAAAGGCGTTTTTGGCTAGAGATGAGAAGGGCGGCGTCCATAAACTTCGGTCTCCTGTTGTGGCAATATGTTGGACGGATGGTTCTGGTGTACTTTGCTTACAAAAAGGTAAGTAAAACCAAATTTTCAAACTAAGTGTGTCGATCAAAAATGTCGGTTCTGGAAAGAGTTTAGGTATAATGTGTCAACAATGTGTGACACATCCGTCATCCCAGAAAACAAACGGTATAACGCTTTATGCAGTCCCTCTATGGTTTACAGCTTTTTGGTCCGTTCCGTCTGCAAATTGGCGAGGCCTCTCCCATGCACCTTGCCAGCGAACGTGGACAGGCGCTACTCTCTTACTTGTTGCTTCACCCCGCCCAGATGCACACTCGTGTCGCCCTGGCCGAACTTCTGTGGCCTGAACAGCCTGAAAAAAGGTCGCGCCAGAGCCTGCGCCAAATTTTGACGCGCATGCGCAGCGAGTTGGGGGGGGGGCACAAGACGATGGACAGCCTCACCCCATTTGTTGATCCCTTCATCGGCGACTACAAAACGCTACGAGTCGACGGCTCATGCTTTGAAGTGGATGCGTTGCGCTTTCAGGCGCTGCTACAGAACTGCGCCGGACACAAACATAGCACCATGGCGCGCTGTCCCTACTGTGCCGGTCAACTGCGGCAGGCGGTGTCGCTTTATCAGGGTGAATTGCTGGCGGGCCTCGCTGTCGAAGATAGCCCCGCCTTTGAATCATGGCTGCTCATGCAGCGTGAGCGCTTTCACCGGCAGGCAACCGATTCGTTGCAAACCTTGGTCGCCTATCACCATGCGCTAGGGGATTACGACCAGGTACGCTGTCTGGCGGAACAGTGGATCGGCCTTGATGCGTACGCAGAGGATGGTTACGTCTACATGATCGAAGCGTTGGCCCTTTTGGGCGAGCGTAGCATGGCCCTGCTCCAATACGAGCGCTGTGTGTCGATGCTGGCCGAAGAGTTAAACGCCACGCCGAGCCGGGCATTGCTCCAACTCCACACCCGGTTGACACGCTTTCGGGAGCCGGCGGCGTTGAAACAGATGGTGCAACAGGACGCGCCCAAGCGTGGGCGGTATTTCCATTTCCCCCAATTCCTCACCCCCTTTTTTGGCCGTGAAGCGGAGATCGTCCATATCGCTGAACGGTTGGCCGATCCGCGAACACGTCTGCTCACTGTCACCGGCCCTGGTGGTATTGGCAAGAGCCGTCTAATTGTGGAAGCGTCGCAGCACGTCAATCCACTCAACTATCCAGACGGCATCTACTTTGTGCCCCTGGCGTCGCTTACCCAACCCGCCGAGGTGATCCAGGCCATCGCCGATGCACTTTCTATCCGGCTGGACGGCGGGGGACAGCCGCAACGGCAATTGATGCGCGCCCTGGCCAAACAACGGCTGCTCCTGGTGCTAGACAATTTTGAACAGTTGATGGAGACCGTGCCCCTGTTGATGGAATTGTTGTCGGCTGCTCCTGACGTCACCTGCCTGATCAGCTCGCGCCATCCGTTGCTGGTGCAAGCCGAACGGCAGTTGCCGCTGGACGGGCTGGCTTACCCTGCCCAAAGTGATCTCTTGCGTGACCATCAGATCACATCGGCCTTGATTGAGCAGTACAGCGCCTTGGCCTTCTTTGTGGAAAGAGCACAGCACATTGCGCCCAACTTCACCCCACGTGGCGAAGATTGGCCTGCTATTCTCCAAATTTGCCGTCTGGTGCAAGGGATGCCGCTGGCCATTACCATGGCGGCGTCGTGGCTTTCGATCTACGACTGTGCCGGCCTCGCCGAACAGCTCGGCCACAACCTGGATCTCTTCCGTACCTCTTTTCGTGATATGCCGACACGGCACCAGAATCTGCGCGCCACTTTTGATGTCTCGTGGCGACTACTGCCCGATTCCGCCAAACAGGCGCTGGCGCGGCTTGCCGTCTTCCGCGGCACGTTTACGTCCTATGCGGCGGAGGAGGTAGGGCAGGTGTCGCCGCTGGATCTGGCTTTCTTGGTGACCCATGCCCTGGTGACACGTGCCTCTGCTGATCGATTTGTGTTGCACCAGTTACTGCGTCAATTTGCGGTGGAAAAGCTGGAAGAGAGGGGAGAAGTTGAGGCCATTCACCGGGCCCATAGCCGCTATTTCCTGCGGCGATTGGCGGCGGAAGACGCAAACCTGGTGGGGGTGGATCAGTTCCAGGCAATTGCCCGTCTGCACGAGGACGCGGCCAACCTCAGCGCGGCCTGGCTGGCGTCAGGTCAACACCGCGACTGGCAGATTGTACAGGAAAGCTTGGCTGCCTTTGAACATTACTGGTCGGTAACCGGTATGCACGCCGAAGGGCTGCGTTTGGCTGCGGCGGTGGCTGAGCATCTCTCCGCCGATCTGGCGCAAGCCACGGACGCAGATACCGCGGACGCAGATACCGCGGAGAAGGGCTGTCTATCTTTGGTTGAACGGCGCACTTTGTTGGCACGGCTGCAACTGGTGCAGGGAATCCTGTTGCGCTCACATGCGCCGCTTTCCGCCACGTTAGAGATCCTACAAAAAGCGTTGTCGACGGCTGCCGATCTGCCCGAAAGCGCCTTGGATCTGGTGGGGCAGATCCATTTGACCCTGAGTGCAAACTATAACTATCAAGGTGACCACGCAAAGTCGGAAGATCACCTCAACGAGGCATATCAACGCTTACAAGATTCTACCGACTATGCACTTCAGGCAAAGCTCTACGTCGAGTTGTCTGCCCAGGCTGGGCAAAAGGGCGATATGCCGCGTCGGCTCGCTCTCCAAAAAAAGGCGGTGGCGCTGGCCGAACAGAGCGGCGATCTATCGGTGGATTTTTACGCGCGGGGCTTTCTGGTCTTCATCCAGACCCGGTGGGGTGATTTTTCGGAGATGCACCATCATCTGGCGATCATGCTGCGCAATGCCCGTCTTGTGAAGAATGAACTGGCCGAGGCGCGCACACTCAATTTTTATGGTGGTTATTATTTCCAACTCGGCGATTTTGAACAGATGCACGACTACAACACACAGGTGTTGCCGCTCTTTGAGAAGATCGGTGATCCTGTACATCTGGCTGTGCTTTATGCGCGCATGGCCTTACATGCACTCTTCATTGAGGATTGGAAACTGGCCATTGCCTCGGCGCAACAGGGGCTCCAGTCGTCATTGGTCAACCAGCACATGAATTTGGAGTCTATCGCTTCGATTGTACTGGGGCGCGCCTTTGTGCAGGTGGGCAATCTGGGCGCAGCCTGGGAAGCCTTTGCACGGGCCAGGCAAGTCTACTCGTCGCAGCGGGGAGTGACGGAGGAGTTGCAGGGCATGTTGGGGCAGGCCACGATCCACTTGATGCAGGGAGATGTTTCGGCAGCGCGTCAGACGCTTGAACCCGCCCTGCCCACGATTCTCACCGGTCACCTGGCGGGCCTCATCGACTACGATCACATCTATGCCGACACCTATCGTGTCTTACGTGCCGCCGACGATCCTCAGGCCGAGGACGTCCTGGCGCGGGGACACGCCATCTTCACCCGCATTGCCGCCACCATCCCCAGTGAAGTCCACCGTCGATCCTATTGGCAGAGCAACCCGGCGCGGCGGTTTGTACGCGAGGAGGTTGAGCGATTGGGGGATTGGGCGATTAAGGGATTAGGCGATTAAGGGATTTCAGATCGTGTACACGATCTGAAATCCCCTAATCCCCTAATCGCTCAATCCCCACCTCCTACCGATTGATCAACGGCAAGAAGATAGGCTGCCTCATAGCCGCTTCCTCGGCGCCGTCGCCCACCGGCTCGGTGAGATATTCCGCGCCGGCGTCATCTGCCGGGATCACGATTTCTGATCGACCCAAAAGAATGATCTGCTGCTCGAATTTGATGATGTTGGATGCCGAATCAACTGCGCCGAAGAGGAACAACCAGTCGTTGTTACCCTCCTGCTGAGCAGCCGGTTCGTCGCGCTCGTCGCCGGTGATGTCGACGAACAGGGGCGTGTCGGTGAAACTGACCAGCACCACGTCGTCGTTGTCATATCCGGCGCTCAGGCCACTGAAGCGGGCCTGCCCCTGTGGATCACGCCAGCCTTCGCGCAGCACGATGGTGAATCTATCCCTGCCGTTGCCGCCGGCGGCGATAAGGGTGCCGTTACCGTCAAGGAGGGTGTCATTGCCATCGCCGCCGATGAGCTGGTCGTATTCGCCGCCGCCACCGTTGAGGACATCGCTGCCGTTGCCGCCATCGATGTAGTCGTTGCCGTCGAAACCGAGAATAAGGTCCACCCCGTCACCGCCACACAGGACGTCGTCGCCGCTCAATCCGATGATCAGATCGTTGCCGCCGAGGCCCAGGATGAGATCCGGCCCGTCGGTGCCGGTGAGTGTATTGCCCAGGTTGTTGCCTACCTGGATGTCGCCGTCCCAGTCTGGGGCGAAGAATGTCCCCTCTGGGCTGAGGTAGACGGTGTAGCCGCCGCAGCTATCCACCACTGTCCCCACAGGATCGGGATCGTTAACCTCAATGATCGTGGTGTAGTCGGTGAAGCCGCCGTCCTTGTCGGCGATGCGAGCGAGGACGGTGCGGCTGCTGACGCCTGTCAGAAACTCTGCCGGCACTGTGATCGACGCATCTGCAACGTTGCTGACATCGAAGATGCCGTCGTTGTCGAAGTCGTAGCTGTAGCGGAAGCCGGCGTTGGTGTCGGCTGTGGAGGGATCTCGCTGTTCACTAAAGCTGACAACTGCACTGCTGCCGTCATCCACCGGGCCGTTGTTGGTCAACGTCGCCGTGGGCGCCACATTTCTAATCTCCACCTCAGCGCCGGCGATAGCAGCATCCACCCCGGGGCTTTCAGCAATGGCCAGGCCGCCGAAGGCTGTCGGCCCGTCGTCAACCGAATCTGTGAAGGTGTAGAGGGCACGCTGACCTGCGGCAAGCGTGATGCCTTCGGCCAACAACACATCTGTACGGACGCTGACGTTGGTCGCCGGGCCTTCACCATTGTTGACGACCTCTACGGTTTGGGTAAAGGTATCGCCTTCATTGACAACGCTAGGGCTGATTGTGTACCAGATGTCGAGAACAGGTCGGCCTACGACGATGATCTCTGCCGTAGCGCTGCCTGTGGTGGAACCATAGCTGAAGCCCGCCTCGCTGCTTACGCGTTCGCCAGGTGTGGCAATGACAAAGCCGTTGTAGACGAAGCTCACCGTGCTGTTGGGCGCCACATCACCTTCCCATGTAATGAACTCACCTTTGCTGACCCCGCTCAGCTCAACCGAGCTGGGCGCCTCCAGGAATTCTCCAAAGATGACCGCCAAAGGCACGACACTAAAGAAAGAGACGCCCTCTGCCACCGCTGAGCCGACATTGCGAAGGTTCACGGTGTAGGTAACCAAGCTGCCGGGCGTCACCGGAGAAGCAGGTTCGACGCTTTTTTCCACTGTCAGAACAACGGGGTCAAGCACAGTGATGGTGGTCTCTATGATGTCAACGGAGTCGCCCTGCGAGGCAAAGAGTGCGGCGGTGTAGACGCCAGGGGCCGCGTAGGTGTGGCTGGTCTGTGCGCCGCTGCCAGTGTTGCCGTCGCCGAAGTCCCAGGAGTAGGAAACACCCGTGCCGCCGGTGATGGTGGCGGTGAAGGCTGTGCTCTGGCCGAGGAGGGTCGGGCTGTCGTTCTCGACGTTGAGTCCACTGATGGGGACATCGTCGACGCGCATGCTGAGCGCGTCGCAGCCCTGTCCGTTGTCTTTGTCCGTCACACAGATTTGGACGATGTAGGCACCGGAGGTGTTGTAGATCCGGCTTGCGCTGACCGTGTTCCCGTCGATGACGGCTGCCGTTGTCACACCGCCACGCCATTCTACGGTGGCGCTGTGTGTGTCGGCGCGCCCGGGGTCGCTAAATGTCGCAGTGACCGTCACCCGATTGCCTGCTGTGACGGCCTGTGGGCCCCCTGCTGTAACAGTGGGCGCTATGTTGTTGACCTGCACACCGGCACTGTCGGTGATGGGCGGCGTCTGGTTGCTGGAGACGCGTGCCGTGTTGATCAGTGTATCCGGCCCGTCGACTGCGGTCGAGCTATAGGTGTAGGTGACGGTTTCACCTGCGGCCAGTGTTTCGCCAAGCGCCAGGACGTTGCTGTCGATCAGCGGGCTACTGCTTGAGGTGCTGACGCTGACATTCGTTGCCGAGATCTGGCCGACGTTGGCGACGACGATGGTGTAGTTCACCGTGCCACCTTCGTCGATTTCGGCGACGTTGGCCGTCTTCTCGACGGTGAGATTAGGGGGAGCCGGTGGGCCGGCGATCGTGTTGCCGAAGACATAGGCTGCACCGGCATCCGAGCCGCCCGAGTCTTCGAGCCAGGCGCCGACGACGACGGTGTCGCTGCTGATGCTTACCGCACGGCCAAATAAGTCGTTTGCCTGTGCGTCGCTTGCCTCTATCTTCTCTACCTCTCCCCAGGTGTCTGTGCCGCCTTCATCGCGCTGAAAGATGTAGGCTGCGCCGGCATTGCTGCCGCCCGTGTCTTGGAGAGGAGCGCCGACAACGATCTGACCGCCGTCAATGTGCGCGGAAAAGCCGAACTGGTCGTTTGCCTGAGCGTCGCTTGCCTGAATTTTGTGTACTTGCCCCCAGTTGCCTGCGCCGCCTTGGTTTCGCTGGAAGATGTAGGCTGCGCCGGCGTTGATGCCGCCGCTGTCTTCAAAGGGGACGCCGACGACAATGGTGTCGCCGCCAATGCTTACGACGGTGCCGAACTGATCTGCAAGCCCCGTTTCATCGGCCTGGATTTTGCGCACCTCTCCCCAATTGTCTGCGCCGCCCTGATTGCGTTCGAAGATGTAAGCGGCGCCGGCATCGTTGCTGCCGCTGTCTTCGCGTGGGGCGCCGACGACGATCGTATCGCCGTCAATGGTTACAGAGAAGCCGAACTGATCTGCAAATCCTTTGTCACCAGCCTGGATTTTGCGTACTTCTCCCCAATTGTTTACACCACCCTGGTCGCGCCCGAAGACATAGGCTGCGCCGACATTGCTGCCGCCTGTGTCTTCGCGGGGGGCGCCGACGACGATGGTGTCACCACTGATGCTCACGGACCATCCAAAGTTGTCGTCTACTTGGAAGTCGCTTGCCTGTATCTTCTTGACTTGCCCCCAGTTGTCTGTGCCACCTTGGTTTCGTTGGAAGATGTAGGCTGCGCCTGTGTTGCGCCCGCCGGTGTCTTCGAAGGGGGCGCCAACGACCACGGTATCGCCGCTGATGCTCACAGAGTAACCAAACTCGTCATTTGTCTCGGCGTCGGGCGCCTGGATTTTACGCACCGTTCGCCAATTGCCTGCACCGCCCTGGAAGATGTAGGCGGCGCCGGTGTTGTTGCCGCCGGTGTCCTCGCGCGGGGCGCCGACGATAAGGGTGTCGCCGCTGATGTCCACCGCAGTGCCGAAACCGTCATTTTCCTCGGCGTCGTCGGCCAGTAACTTGGCCACTTCCCCGATGATGAGCGTGGCGATTTCATCCGCCGCAATTTCGTTTGCGCTGTCGCTCGTCCATTTCTCCGGCGCCGCCGCCGCGCCGGGCGTGCCATAGGGTTGTCCTGTCATCAGGCCTACGGCCAGTAACAGATAGACAACCCGCTTCAAAAGAGTGTGTTGCGTACCCCAACCCAATTCCCTGCGATGCTTCATGATGGTACTCTCCCTGTATGGCTGATTTGGCAAAACAGTGAATGGTGAATCAGCGCCTGTCCATCTGTGGTGTAGAAAGCCGCTGATTTTCAATCACCACGACAGAAGAGATCGTACGCCCAAAGTGTGAAACTTTTGTGAATAATGTGTGAATCGTGCGTGCCGCAGGCGCTGAAAAAACTCAGCCATCTGCAACGCAACGGCCATTTCTTGAAACGGGATAGCTGTGAGTGGAATGATTCATCTATGAAAAACAGAGTTGCCGGGTTTTCTGAAAACCCGGCAACTCTGTTTCATTTGACTTTGTGTGAAATGGCTTTGTGCGAAATGGCTTGATACGAAATCAGGCAGCCTGCGTCAGCGGTTGAGCGTAGGTAACCAGATCCGCTCTGACTGTGTGTCTTCTGGCCCCTGAGATGAACGACTTTCGCCATGGATGCGCGGCAAGTAGTAGATCCACGAGAACTGGGCGACGACCGGCGGCACGGTGACCGGCCCATCGCCACTGACGGTGACGGTGATCGGTGGCGGCACAGTGCCGGTGACCCCTGGCGGCAACTGGAAGGTCAGGGTGTAGCGTCCGTTTGGCACGTTGCTGAAGGTGTAGACGCCATTGGCATCGGTGACGGTGGTCATGTCGGCGCTGCGCCCCTCAACATTGACGACCTCATCACCGAGGACCTCGGCACCCAGAACCTCATCACCGAGGACGACCGTCACGTTGGCGATGCCGGTTTCGCCGTTGTCCTGGCTGCCGTTGCTGTTGCTGTCGTTGAAGACAACCCCCGTCACCGTCGCACCGGTGGGCGTGATGCCCGTGGGTGTGGCTGTCGGCGTCGGCGTTGGTGTAGGCGGCGTCCCGGTGACAGTGGGCGTTGGTGTGGCTGTCGCCGTGGGCGTGAGTGTGCCTGTCGGCGTCGGCGTTGCCGCGGGCGGTGTCCCGGTGACAGTCGGCGTTGGTGTGGCTGTGCCGTCTGGTGTCGGCGTCAGCGTACCTGTCGGCGTGGGCGTGCTTGTCGGCGTGGGCGTCTCGGCCACACTCTGCGCGGTGACCAATCCCACGAACTGTGTGGCCTGGTTGCCTGCGCGGTCGGTGAGGAGCGCCAGCACCTGATGTTCGCCCACTTGGGTGAAGCCGTATGTCACCGACCAGGTGGACCCGCTCACCGTCCCCGTGACGATGGTGCTGCTGCCATTGGGCAGGACGAGGAAGAGCCGCGCCGTGCCGAGACCGTCGCCGTCGGTCGCTGTGCCGGAGACGGTGAGTGTGCCGCCGGACGATTCAGTGTTGGTCGTGCCGAACTGCGGTGCAATCGTATCCACAATCACGGTGCGGGTGATGGGCTGGCTGGCGTTGCCTGCCACGTCATAGCCGACGAAACTGAGCGTGGTGGTGATGCCGTCGCCCAGTTCGGGGACGAAGAGCGTCCAGCCGCCGTCGTCCTGTGTTATATCGGTGCGGCAGTCGTCGCCGGTATCGCCGTCGACACAGAGTTCGGCCGCGCCGCTTTCCCGCTCGTCGGTGACGGTGCCGGTGAGGCTCGTTTCGGCGAAACCGATGCGGCCATCGCTCAGGGCGTTCACCGCCTCGCTGGAGAGATTAACCTGTGGCGCCGTGGCGTCTACCACTACTTGCAGCGGCGCACTCCAGCCGCTCACATTGCCGTGGACATCGGTGGCGCGTCCGCTGATGCTGAAGACAGCGCCGTCGGCGGGGCTGCCGGCGTCAAACGAACAGATGAAACTGCCGTCGATGCTGCCACCCACCGTGCAGGGGACGGTGTTGCCGTTCACCTGCAAGTCGAAGGAGGCCAGCGGCGACTCGTCCTCGGCGAAGCCCACCACACTGTTGATACCAGGCAGAACGTAACTAATCGCCACGCTCACGCTAATCGGCGCAGCGGTGTCCACGCGGTAGTTGAGCGTCTGCAAGACGTAGGGGCGGTGATAGCTGTCGGTGATCATCACATTGACCGCGCCGTCGGCGTTGACCGTGCCGTTGAGGACGAGCGCAACCGTCCCCGATGGGGCGATGCTGTTGGCGACCTGCGGCGAATTCGAGATGGAAATGCCGCCACTGGCCGCGCCGCCCACACTGAGCGACGGCAACACCGCGCTGCCCACGTTCTGCACCGTCACGGTGACGGCGATGCTGTCACCCACGCCCAGCATGCTGGCGGGGGCTGGATTGGCGTTCACGGTCACATCCAACTCTGTATCTGCCCAGATGCCATTCGATGGGACAATCCCCGCGCCCAGCGACGCGAACTCCACGAACTGTGCCCACGTCCGCCCGATGTTCTGGTCGGGGACGGTGGCCCACACGTCGAGGATGCCGCTTTCGGAGACGACGCCGAGCACCTTCAGTGCCGAAGAAGGCGTCACACCGAGGAGGCTGAACGGCACCAACACATCGGTGACGTCGCCCGCAGTGATGGCGTTGAGCGCCGCCCCGCTCGTCCACGCGCCGCCATTGGACGTGTAGAGTGTGGGCGTAATGTCTCCGGAGAGGCGAATCATGTAGTTGGCGGCGAATGGTAAGATGTTGCCCTGTTCCGCCCCGGCTGGGTTGAAGAGAGCGGTTGACCCGCTGCCACCGGTGCCCAGATAGAAGTAGAGATCGCCGCTGTTGAGGTTGATACCTTGCCAGCGCAGGCGCAGGGTGTCCCCGTTCCAACCGGCGAAGAGTTGCTGCGTGCCGCGGTCGGCGGTCATCTTGCCCACCTGTTTGCCACCGCTCTCCGTCCAGTTGACCTGGCCGAGATCGGAGACGAAATCAGGTGTGACGGCGCTGTCGAAGTAGAACGGACCGACGGCGACGGCGCGCTGGTTGCCGTTGACGTCTACGGCGATGATGTGGGCGTAGCGAGCGCTGCCTTCGGGATGCGTAGGGTCGTGCGTCCCCGCGCCAGGACCGTAGGCGGTGAGCGCTGCCACAGTCGCCGTCGGCGTGGACGTCCACCCGGCGTAGACCGCGGTGGCGTCGCCGATGACAGGCCAGGCGATGCGGGCGTTGAGCTCTGTCACCACCTGCGACGGCGAAATCAGCGCGCCGTTGGTCAGGCTGACCGTGGGTGTGAAGACTGCCGGAGCGACCACGTCCACAAGGGCGCTGCCGCTGTTGGTGGCGGTGCGATCTGCCTTGTCCGTCACGCGCACGGCGATGTTGACGGTGCCGCCGTTGGGGTTGGTCAGCCCCAGCGGCCCAAAGCTCAACAACCAGTTGTTGCCGTCGAGGACGGCTTTCTGCCACGGTCCGCCGTCAAGGCTGACATCCACACGCTCCACGGCGCTGTCGTCGGTAGCGGTGCCGCGCAGGATGTAGCTGCCATCGGCGCTGAGACGAGTCAACGTAATCGGCTCCGTCATCACCGTCACCGATGGGTTGGCCAGATCGATGTAGATCACATTGACCGGGCTGGTGGCAGTGATGCCGAGGCTATCGGTGATCACCGCGGTGATGGTGTAGACACCTGCGCCCGAAGGCGTCCAGGCGACGGGCCAGACTTCGTCGCTGGGTGATGTGCTGAAGGTCGTCACGCCGGGGTAATCTGCGCGTGGCTCCCCGTTGATCCACAAGGACGCGCCGCCCAGGGCATTCTGCGCGTTCAACCCCACTTCGATGGTGATGGGCTGTGTGCTGGTGATGGCGTTGCGATCCGTCGGTGACAGCACGCCGGCGCTGACTGGCGGCGTCTCATGTCCTGGCGGCACGGGGGTGCCGGTGGGCAGTGGCACCGCCGCCGCGGACGGGTTGTTGGTGGTGAGCAACAGGCTGTAGGCGCTGCGGCAGAGGCTCACGCCCAGCCCCGAAGCAGTCGTGGCGCGCACGAAGTAGCGTCCGCTGACGGTGGGCGTGTACGCCAGCACGTCGGCGACCGTGCGGATACGGGTGACGCCGTCTACGTCGAAGAGGGCCAGCGACACACTTTGTGCCGTGTCCACGGTGACGGCGGTAAGCGTGTATTGCAGACCGGCGACGAGGGCGATCTGATGCCAGTCGGCGTCGGCGGCGCTGTCGAAGGTGTGACCGGCGCTGCTGCCCGCGCCTACGTCGAAGATCTTAGCCGTGGCGACGGTGTCATCGTCTTCGAAGCTGTCCGGCGTCAGCGTGCAGACTTCGGGCGTCGGCGTCACGGTGATGACGTTGCCCACGGCAGGGCCGATGGGTGCGCCGTCACCGGGCTGCGGCACGACGGTTGGCGTCGGCGTGGCCGTGGGTGTTGGCGTTGGGTTGCCGTTGTCTACACAGACTTCCAGACTCCAGCCAAAGAGATCGCCGCTGGTGTTGGGGAAATCACTGTAGCTGGGATCGTCGGGATTGATGACCCGGCTGTCGGTGACATAGAGTGTCCACGCGCCGTTGCCGGCTTTGCCCTCAAATGGCGCAAAGCTGTTGCGGCTGGGGCGGAAGGTGCCACCGTCTGTGGGCGGGTCGGGCGGTACCAGCCCTTCAATGGCGGCGTCATCCAGTGAGAAGAGACAGTTGCCGCTGCCACATCCAAAGTAGCTGCCTACCTCTTCGAAGGCGAAGAGATCGACGCGCGTGCCGTCGGGTGCGCCCAGGCCGAAGGTGAGATCGGTCAACAAGCGATGTTGCAGGGTGACATCGCGCAGCCCCACATGGGTCACCGTGCCGTTGACAGGTACACTCAGCGTCGAGCCGATGGTGCTCAGATCGTCGATGGCTTTGGGAATGTCAGCGCTGTTGTAGACGCTGCAACTCCAGTTGACAGGCACCGGCGTGGGCGCGGGCGGCGCCGTGATCCGCACGTCGATTTCGTAGGGCAGATTTTCGATGGTGTTGCTCTGTGGCGGCCAGACCCCCAGCTCAAAGTTGCCTGAATTGGTTGCCACGAAGTTGACATTCTCTTCGGTTTCACCGGAGCCACCACCTGGCGGCGAGATGACGATGCGCATGTTGGGCGTCAACGAGCGCAGATCCACCTCCACGCGGTCGCCCACGTTGACGGGGAAGCTGTACCAGTCAAAGTCGTTGGCGGCGCAGAGCATGGTGCGTAGCGTCACCGTGCGCGTGATGACTTCGTATGCCTCGTAGGGCTGGCCGTTCGGCTCATACGGATCGAGTCCGTTACAGGCTGTGTTGACGCCCAACTCCAACCGGTATTGCTGGGTGGTGGGGGCCAGGTTCGGTGCCCATACGGCCAGCGACCAGGTGCCGGACTGATTCAGCGTGATGCTGTCGCCGTAAGTGAGCCACGAGCCGGGGAAGATGCCGCCGTAGTAGTTGCCCGCCGGATCGAAGATCGAGATGTAGTAGTCGGCGGGGCGTGTGGGCAGGTCGATGGTCACATTTTCGCCCACCGTGCCGCTGAAGCTGTAGTAGTCCTGGTCGGCCTGGTAGCAGAGCGCGGCGGTGATGGGTGTGTTGTAGCCAATCGGCGTCGCCGCGTTGCGCGTCTGGTTGCCGGCTGCGCCGGGTTGGTCGTAGCTATCGAAAGGCGCGCAGGCGTCGGCAGGCGGCGCAGGCGGCGGCGGTGGCGGCGGCGCGTCGGCCACGGTCACGTTCAGCGTGTAGGGCAGTGGGCTGCCACCACCTAGCACTAGAATGGTATAGACCACGCTGCCGCCTGTGCGGTTGATGTGGGTGAGGAATTCGTCGGCGGTGCCGGCGGTGTAGCTCCAACCCACGCCGTTGCCATCGGCAATCAGGACCAGCCCATAGTCGGCGGGCAGGTTGCTCAACGTCACCGAGATCTGCTTGCCGTCTTCCACCGTGATCTTGTAGTAGTCGTACTGGTCGATCTGATTGAGGCTGTTGGAACAGAGCAACGACGTCAGCGTTCCCGTTGAGATGCTGGCCGCGGTCGCTAGTGTGTCATTCGGTTCGAGGACATCATTGGCGCAGGGCTGCGCGAAGGGCGCACTGTAAGCCAGCGTCAGGTTCGACTCAGGCGACGTGATGAACGTCGGGTAGAAGACGTTGGGATCGAGGTTGCTGACGCCGTTGTACTGCCCGTCCAGTCGCACCAGCGACTCGGCGTTGTTGCCGTCGCGGTCGGATCGCCAGAGGCGGCTGCCGGCCACGAAGTAGAGTTCGTCGCTGAGCGGCTGCACCACGAAGCCACGCGCGCCGGTGACAGCCGCGATCTCGGTCACCGTGCCGCCGTCGGCGGGGGCGCGCAGCAGACGGTTGCGCGTGGGATCACGCCAGTAGAGCGTCTGAGCGAAGGGATCCACCGTCAGATCACGGATCTGGCGTCCTTCGGGCGCAACGTAGAGCACCTCCACGTTGCTGCCGTCGAGACGGGCGCGGCTGATCAGATTGGCTAGATAGCCGACCGGCATGTAGAACTTGTCCTCAACCCAGTAGACATAACCGCCCACGGGGTCGATGGCGATGGCCTGATCGCCCACCACGCCGCTGACCACCGTCTGCACATCACCCCCGTTGGGGTTAGAGCTGAGGATGTCAACCACCTGGCCGACAGTGGCCTGTGTCCAGTAGACGCGCCCACTGCGCTCGTCCACGGCCACGGAGCGGGTGGGGCGGAAGACGCCGGGGCCGGTGTCGGCCACGATGACCTGGGCGTTTCTGCCGTTGGGGTCGACGCGCACGATGCGCTTGGCGTTGTCGAGGAGGAAGACGTTGCCGCGCACGCTGTCCGCCGCCATGGCCTGCCCGCCGCCGAAGCCGTCGCCTAGCAGAAGCGGCTCCACCGTACCGCTGAGGACGCTGGTGCGGATGAGATCGCTGGCACGGCTGTAGAAGACGTAGGGCGATCCACTCTGTGCGGCGGTGGGGTTGCCTAGCAACAGCTCGAAGAGATACGGAACGGCTGAACCCGTGAGCGTGTTGTTTTCCACACGCAGCAGATAGTCACCGCCGGTGGGGATGGTGAAGACCCCCTGCCCGCCCGCGGCGACCGTCCCCAGGTCCGCGCCGCCCGCGGCGGGGATTACCCGCAGCGTGGCCGCTGTGGCGTTGGCCGGGTAGTTGACCGTCAATTCCTGGCCCGCCGTGGCCGTGATGCGGTAGAGATCGACGTCGCCGTCGCTGCACAACGACGCCCGCACACGGCTGCCGTTGGTCAAGACTTTGGCGAAGGACGGCGTATCGTTGGGTTCGTTGGCATCCGACGCCACACAGTTTTCGTCGGTCACCAGCAGTTGGTATTGGTTGCTTGTGGGCGTCAGGTTGGGGACGGAGACGGCCACAGTGTAGCGTCCACTGGCGCTGAGGGTGACGGCGTCGCCGTAGGCCGGCGTCGTCGTGGACGAGATCACAGCGGTCTGTGTCCCCGACGGGCCGTAGAGCGTCAGGTTATAGTCGGCGGGCCGCACCGGCAAGGACAAGGTCACCGTCTGGCCGTTGAGACCGTCGAAGGCGAACATGTCCACGTCGTTCGTATAACACAGGGCGGCGGCGGCGGTTGCACCGTTGGCGGTGCCGAAGGCCAGGGATGTCGCCGTGGCCAGGGTGCCGTTGCCCACACCGGGGCTGTCGAAGACGTCCACGGCGCTGCACTGCTCGTCACCGGGGACGGGCGCGGGTACGTCGCTCAGGTCCAGCCGCAGCTTGTACTGGCCGCTGCCCTGCAAGCCGTTGCCCAAGACGATGACGATGTACTCTACGGTCGCTCCGCTGGTGTTGCTGACGCCGACCACTTCGTCGGCCAGGCCGTCGTTGTCGCTGAAGGCCTGGTTGATGCCCGCCGGGGCCTGCACGATCACCCGGTAGTTGGCCGTCATTTCGCTGAGGGTGACGCTCAACACCTTGCGGTCGGCCACGCTGACGGTGTAGTAGTCGATGTCCGCGGGCTGGCCGGTGACGCTGTTGCAGATGGCGGCGTTGAGTTCCAGATCGCCGATCAGCGTGAGCGGCGTGGCGCTGCCTGCGTTGTTGTTTGGCTCGTTGCCGTCGGCCAGGGCGCAGGGGCTGAGAAGGGGCGATCCGCCGCCGATGACCAGCGCCGACCCCGGCTGCTCGAAGCTGATGACAGGGAAGGCGTTGGGATCGAGGTTGCTCGGTCCATTGTACGCGCCGCTGAGTTGGGCGATGGCAGAGGCATTCGTGCCGTCGAGCAAGGACTGGAAGAGCGTCGCGCCGCTGCTGTAGTAGAGCGCGCTCTGCAGCGGCTGCACGGCCACACCGCGGGCGTCCGCGGCCAGGCCGGTGACGATGGCGGTCGCGCCGCTGCCGTCGGTGGAGGCACGGAAGAGGCTGGTCTGCGTCGGGTCGATCCAGTAGAGCGTTTGCGCATAGGGATCGACGGCGAGGTCGCGCACAGCCTGTCCGCTGACGGCGGCGCGCACGGTGACGAGGTTGCCGCCGTCCAGGTCGCTACGGCGGATGGCGTCACCTTCGGTCCAGTAGAGATGACCGCGGATCTGGTCAAGCGCCAGGCTGGTGCGGTTGTTCCCCGCTCCGATGACCTGCTGATTGTCCGTCCCGTCGGCGTTGGCGCTGCGGATGGTGCTGCCGGTGCTGGCGATAGCCCCTTGCGGCTGTATCCAGTAGATGCGCCCGGTCAGTTCGTCCACGGCGATGGCGACGGGCGGTGCGCCGACCTCGTCGGGGTTGGGTGCGGCCACCACTTCGGTGTAGCCGCTGCCGTTGAAGGGATCAACGTTGCTGCGCACGATGAAGCCGTCCGCGCCGTGGATGGCGTTGAAGCTGAAGAGCGTGCCGCGCACCCGGTCGGCGGCGATGGCCTGGCCGCTCAGGCTCAGCGTCGTGGTCAGGAAGATGGGTTCGCGGATGTGTGCGTCGTCCAGCGAAACACGGAAGAGTTGACCGCCCGATCCATTCGTGTAGTAAAGGTAGGTGTCGGCGTCGGGTTGTGCGGCGTCGAGCAACCACTGGAACATGTAGGCGGCGTCGTCGGTAGAAAGGCTGCCGTTGCGTACTTCGAGGATGTAGGTCCCCGCGGCCAGGGTGAACTGTCCACGCGCGCCGGGGAGGACGCTGCCTTGTTCCACGCCGTCGGCGTCGAGCAGGCGCAGTGTGCCGCCGGCGGCGTTGGCCGGGTAGTTAAGCGTCAAGATCTGCCCAGCCGTGGCGGTGAAGCTGTAGTAGTCGGCGTCGGCGGCGGTGCAGAGCGTGCCTGCGACGCGGGCCGAACCGGTGATGTCCGCGGCTTGGCCGGTGTAGTTATTCGGTTCCCAACTGTCGTTGACGCCGCAGGTGCCGTTGGAGACAAGCAACTGGTAGGTGTCAGTGGTGGGGACGAGCCGGGGATCGAGCACCGCCACCGCCCACGCGCCGGTCACGTCGATGGTCACCGGCGTGGTGTAGGCGGTGCTGTTGAAGGCGTTGAAGAACGATCCGTTGGGCCGGTAGATGTGCAGTTCGTAGTCCGCCGGTCGGCTGGGCAGGTTGAACAAAAGCGTCTGCCCTGCCGTGGCGTTGAAGCTGAAGAAGTCGACGTCGTCCTGGTAGCAGAGCGCGCCGGTGATGGGTGTGCCTACCGTCAACGGCGTGGCATTGGCCTGGCTGTAGTTGCCCGCCAGTCCGGCGGCGTCGTTGGGGTCAATGGGCAGACATTGGGCCGCGCCCAGGACAACCGGCGCGTCGCTCAGCGCCACGTTAAGCGTGTACGGGGTGACGTTGTTCACCGGCGTGTTGCTGAAGACGGCGATGACATAGACGCCTTCAGTCTCGTAGTTGGGCAGGTTGATGACGTCATTGGCCAGGCCGGGGTTGAGGCTGGAGGCCAGGGTGACGCCGTTGCGCTGCACGAAGAGGCTATAGTCGGCAGGCAGGTTGGTCAGGGTGACGTCAAGCTGCTTGCCGCTAGGCACGGTGACGGTGTAGAAGTCGCGATCCGTGGGCAGCGAGGCGCGTGTGGTGCAGAGCGCGCCGGTGGTTGCGCCCACGCCAATCCCCTTGGCCGTGGCGGCGCTGTCATTGGGTTCGTTGCCGTCGTTGGTGACACAGATCGGCGTGGCGAAAGCCGTGCCGATGACGAAG
Organism: bacterium; assembly: GCA_016124945.1. Taxonomy (GTDB): domain Bacteria; phylum Chloroflexota; class Anaerolineae; order Caldilineales; family Caldilineaceae; genus RI-153. The sequence continues at coordinate 70,206 of WGMT01000002.1, forward strand.
GCCAGGTTGCCGTCGGGCCGGTTGATCAGTGTCGGGCTGAGGCTGGTGTCCGAGACGGGCAGGCGCAGACCGTCGTAGGTGCGGCGGCTGAGATCGGCCACGGTGGTCGGGTTGCTGCCGTCCAGTTCGGCGCGCACGAGTTCGTCGAAACTGACGTAGTAGAGGGTGTTTTCGGCGGGTTGCACCACCAGACCGCGTGTGTTCGCGCCCAGGCCGGTGTTCAGCACCAGCGGACGTGCGCCGTCGGCGTCGGACCAGAAGAGGGTGCCGTATTGTGACGGGTCGATCCAGTAGAGCTTTTGGGCGTAGGGATCGAGCGCCAGGTAGCGGATCTGCGTGCCTGCGGGCGCCGTGTAGATGATCTCAATGTTGTCGCCGTTGAGGTCGCTGCGGAAGATGAATTCCTGGCGCTGCCAGGTGTCACCGGCCACCCAGAGCAGCTTGCGCCGAATCGGATCGACGAGCAGGCCACCCTGATCCCTCACATCGGCGACGACGGTTTGCACGTCGCTGCCGTCGGCGTTGGAGCGCTTGATGGTGGTGAGGTAGATGCTGGTGATCTCCGACCAGTAGACGCGGCCGGTTTCGGTGTCCACGGCCACGTGCAGGCGACCGCGGCTGTCTAGCGGAATCGGGTTGGCGTCGGCGATCTGAAGGCGTGTGCCGCCGTCGGGGGCCATCGCCACCACTTTGTCTTCGCCGGTGATGACGAAGATACGGTTACGGGCGGCGTCGGCGGCGATGACGCTGCCGGCAATCGACGGATCGAGGAAGAGCGGTTCTGCCGTGTAATCGCCGAAGAGCGGCACCCGTGTGAACCGTGTGTTCTCGCCGTAGTAGATGTAGGGCAGGCCGGGCAGGCTGGCGAAATTGGGCGCAGCGGTGATGCGGCTGTGCACGGCGCTGTTGTTGGCCGGCGCGCGGTCCGCTGTGACCGAACCGACGGTGACCGTCGCCGTGAGCGGACGCACGTCGGCGGCGCTGACGGTGACGCTGATGCTGAAGCTTTCCTGCGTCAAGCCGGTGAAACGGCCTAGATCACAGGTGACGGCCGCGCCGCCGTCCACACAGGAACGGCTCGCTCCGGCGAAGGTGGTGCCGCCGGGCAACGTCAGCGTGAGGACGCTGTTGGCGGCGGGCATGGCGGCGTCGTTGCGCACGATCAGGTCGTAGCGCACACTGCCGCCGTCAATCACCACCGTAGACGGCGACGTGATGCTCACGGCCAGATCGGCGTCTTCTTCGGTGACCTGGCTGGTCTGGATCACGGTCATAGCCGAGATCGAGGTGCTGCTGCGGCGGCTGACGCCTGGCACAGCAGGCGTGTTGTCCACAAAGGTGGTGAACTGGCTGAATTCGCCGTCCTTTTCGCCGCGCACGATCTGTGTGTCCAGCGCCACGAAGACGCCCACCGCAGCATCGTCAACATAGAGTTGGGGCAGCGGCGTGGTGCGCAAGCCTTTGCTGTTGCCGTCGGTCAGCGTCAGCGGGGCGACGGTGAAGAGAGGCGATCCCGGCTCCTTGCCGTAGACCGCGGAATTCACGCCGTCGGGGGCCATAGCCGTCCAGTAGAGGTCACCGTTGCGCACGGCCAGCGATTCCACGTCGAAGCCGGTGCCCTGGCTGGGGTTGGTGAGGCAGAGTTTGGGGTCCTGCCCGGCGCCGACGCCCGCGCCCAGGTTGTTGTAGAAGTTGGCGTAGGTGCAGCCGTCCTCGACACCGGCGAAGAATGAGGGGTTGCCGCCGTTGAGGTCCGCGGCGACGATGAGTGTATGTTTGTAGGTGGGGCCAGTGAAGACGAAACCGGCGTTGACGTCGGCCAGGCTTTCGCGCTGGCGGCGTTCGCTCAGGTAGACACGGTTGTTGTCTACGTCTACGGCCACGTCGCCGATCTGCATGAATTCCAGGTTGCCGCCTACGTAACTTGTGTCCGGCGCGATGCTGTAGATCGCCTGGGGCAGTGTGCCGTCGAGGTTGGCCCACCAGAGCTGATAGCCCTGCGTCCAGTAGAGTTTGTTACCCACGGGATCGACGGCGATCTGCAAGGCTTCGGCGGCGTAGACGGCAGGCAGGCTGACCAGTTGTTGCGCGCCGCTGCCGTCGAGGTTGGCGCGCCAGACCCCGGCGGGCTGGGCATAGCCGCCTTCGAGCCGTTCGGCCCAGTAGATCTTGCCCACACTTTCCACCACCTCAATGTCGAGGATCAGCCGTCCATCACGCTCGATGAGGCGCACACGGTCTGCCGGGTTGCTCAGGTTGACCCGTTCGATGGCGTTGGGCAGGCTGCCCTGGGGATTGAGCTGGTTGCGGTAGGTGCCCACATAGGCCACAGACTGCGGCGGAATCCCAGCCGCGCAGTGACCGAATTCATCACACGCCGCCGTGGAGACCAGACTGGTCTGGAAGCCGGGGCGCGTACACTGGGCCGCGATCTCGGCCAGATCTTCAGGGCCGACGCCTGGACCGGCGAAGCGCAGCAGCGCCGGGTCGACGGCGAAGCGCAAGTGCTCCGGCGCCAGCGGACAGATGAAGTCGTAGTTGTCGGTGGTAAGGTTGTCGTCGGTGACGCTGGACGTGTAGCGGGTGGTGGCGGCGCTGCCCGTCCCCGCGTAGACGACGCTCATGTCGAACTGTGGGAATTTCGTGTCAATCGTGGCGCGCAGTTGCGGCCAGTCGCCGCGACTTTCGCCGCGGTTGCCCACGCCGTCCACGCCGCGCATGTCGATCTGATAGTAGCCTTCGATGCCGGTAGGCACAGGGAAGGACCACGTGTTGCCGGTCAACGTAGCCGGTTGCCAGCGGCGATAGAGCGCCGCCACCGACGCCGTGGACAGTTCCCCGTTGTAGATGAAGAAGTCGTCTAGCGTGCCGGTGAAGTGGGGCGTCGTGGCGGCGGCGGCATAGCCCACCAGCACACGATTCTGCGCCGTGAAGGTGGACGCCGTGGTGGGGCTGCTCACGGCGGGCTGGCCGTTGAGATAGAGACGGTTGCCGTCCGCGCCCAGCGTGTGCACCACCTGATGCCAGTTGCCGTCGGCGTAGTTCTTGCCGTCGGAACAGCGCAGTTCCAGCGCTGCACCGGACTGCACCGCCGAACAGACGTTGCCGTTGTTGAGGAAGAGATCGCGGTCGTGTCCCGTTTGCGTGGGGAATTGCCCGGCGATGGCGCTGAAGAGGCCGCAGTTGGTGCAGGTCGTCTTGAACCAGAAGGCAGTGGACATGCCACTTTCGGGCAGATCCAGCGGCTCGAAAGTGCGCAGCACATCGTTGCCGTCGAAGTTGGCGGCGGTGCCGTCCTCACCGACGACGTTGCTGGTGGGGCAGCTTTCGTCCAGACAGAAGATGCGTGTGGGGTCCCCTGCTTTGTTGCGGAAGAGGACGGTGGCGGGCAGATCGTTGAGCGGCAGTTGCAGCAACGTCTCTTCGGTTTCAAAGACGGTGGCGGCATCGACAAAGGCGTATTCTACACTGGCGACCGTGGAGAAATCGTCCTGTACGGTGCCGGTGAAGACCGCGCCATCGGTGATCTGCTCGTCGTTGCGGTGCGACTGCAACTCGACGGTGGGCGGTGTCATGTCGATGACAAAAGGAATTTCGCGCGTCGTCGGGTTGCCGTCGGGCAGGGCGTTGTCGCGCGCTGTGACGGTGAGCGTGTAGGTCCCCGTTGGGCTGGGATCGGCGTTGAACGCTTCCTCGTCGAAGGCGTAGGTGACGGTCCATGCGCCGTCCCCGGCGATGACGCCGCCGGTGATCACCTGATTGGCGCTGACGCCCACCTGGAAGGTCAACGACTCGATCCCGGCAACGGCGTCTGTGGCGTTGCCGCTAAGTTGGAGCGTCCACTGGTTCTGGGCGTTGCGCTGTACACGGCGGATGTCGCCGGGGTTGAGGTTGACGCTCAGGTTGGGGGCGGTGCCGTCCAGGGTCAGGTTGAAGTTGGCCGAATTGGTGTTGTCCACAGCGTCGAAGGCGCGCACGGTGATGGGGACAGTGCTGCCGCTGTTGGGAATGGCCACGTCAAAGGCCCACAGGTTTGTCCCCGTGGCGGGGCTGAACCCGCCATTGTTGACAGCCACTTCCACCTTGGAAATGTACGACGTGGGATCGTCGGCGGTGCCGCCGATGATGACGGTGCGGCCCGGCTGCACAAACGCGCCCAGTGTCAGCGCCGGGATGTTGGGCTGGTCGCTGTCGATGGTGACGACGACGGGCTGATTCAGGATGATGTCATCGGCGGGGCCGTTGGCGGCTGTGCCCACCGGCACAAGGTCCGCGGCCAGGGCGGTGTTGATGTTGAAATCGCCGTTGGCGGCGGCAGCCTGCCCGGTGAGGACGATGTCGTTTTGCACCGTGGGCAGCAGGCTGAAGTTGCGTGTCTGTGTCGCGCCACCCAGTTGGGCCGGGAGCGTGGAGGTGAAGGTGCCCACGGCCAGCAGTGCGTTTGCGGGCGCGGTGTCGTTCACAACCGTCGTGGTGACGGTCGTACTCTGGTTGACGGCGAAGACGAGGTCGGCGTCGTTGATGATGGTGTAAAGCCGCGTCGGCGCGTCGTTGAAGAGGCGCGGGTTGAAGGGATAGCGCACCGGATCGATGGCGTTGAGGCGGCGTTCTACGCCGTCGCTCATGCCGTCCCCGTCGGTGTCGCGCAGGTTGGGATCGCTGGTGGTGAAGAAGGTGATCCCGCCCAGCGTCAACGTGTAGCCGTTGACCTCGTCGAAGTCGGAGATGCCGTCGCCGTCGGTGTCGGCTTTGCGCGGATTGGTCTCGTAGCGGATTTCGAGGGCGTCGTTGAGGCCGTCATTGTCGGCGTCGGCGACACGCGGGTCAAAGCCGTAGCCGCGCTCGATGCCGTATTTGTACTCAACGCCATCGGGCACGCCATCGCCGTCTGTGTCCCATTTGGCGGGGTTGGGGTCGATCTGTCTGTTCAGGCCGTCACCGTCGGCGTCGATTTGTGGGCCTAGTGCCGACCAGGTCATGAATTCGTCCAGCGTATTGGGCAGGATGTCGAGGATGAACGATTTGCCCAAATCGGTGCTCACCGACGACTTGGCCGCTTTGTGCTTGCAAATCTGGAACCAGCAGTCGTAGCGGGGCAGGGCCAGGCCGGTGTTGAGATAGAGCGGCAGGATCTGGTTGATGCGCGCCGTGCTGAATTCGTAGACGCCGGATGTGAGCGTGTCGGTACGGGAACTGCGGAAGAGATCCTTGCTCTGGACCGTAGGCACCAGCCAACCGACCACCGGCGACGGCACTGAGGTCTCCACCCAACCATAGGCCGTGACGTTGGGCCAATAGGTCTGGTTGAGATCCACCTTGAGCTTGCGTTCGGCGTTGTCAAGCGAATACTTGACTGTGGTTGAGGCCAGATCCTCGGCGGTGAAGAAGTTGTCGTAATGGTAAATGATGCCTGGTTCGGGCACAGCGTGGCGCACGTAGGTGAAGAGATCCACCTCAAAGCGTACGCTGTTGCCCACTTCCAGCCCACGTTCCGGTCGGGTGAGACGCATGCGGGCGTCGTCGATGTTGGTGATGGCGGGGTCGGCCTTGGTGTCGATCATGACGCCGCCGGTGTAGAGCCAGTCGGTCACCAGCTTGGTGATGGCCTCCATGATCCCCAGGCTACAGGCTGTTTTGACGCCTGCTTTACAGATGATCAGGATAATCAAGTCAAAGATAGCCACCACCGCCAGGATGATGGCGCCGATGACCGAAAGCGAAAAGAGGAAAAAGACGACGATCGTCAGCGTGGCTGCAACTGTCCCCGCGAGTAGGCTGTTGAATTCCACGCTGTCTGTGGAAAGACCTCCTGCTCCCCAGGCCGCAAAGAAGAGCACCCAACTGACACCGATGCCAATGGCTGCGCCAACTGCCCCTGCTTTGGCGGTGCTAGAATTAAGCGAATGGCTAATAAAAAAGAATTGAGTGCTAACTCCTAATTTGCTAATGCCTGGCAATGAGCGAAGTTCAAAAAGAACGGTGCGGTAATTCATGATCGCGTCGAGCGTCTGGCTGGCGGCTCCCAATGACGACAGGATAACTTCGCCGGCCGTTTGTCCTCCTTTTATGTTGCTTACCAATATGCCGGTCACAAACCCGGCCAACATCAAGACACCCGCTCTCTTACGAAACTCGGCATTGGGTACTCGACCATTTATTTGCAAGTCAAGCAGCGAATCAAATGCATTTCTGCTAGTGAGGCCCTCAAACCCTAAATTATTCAGTTTGTTCGTGAGATTTTTCCACTGCACGTCACTAAACCCAGTGCTCTTCAAAAGCGTGTCTCTCGCCAGATAGGCCGCTGCCCCGCCTACTGAAGTCGCTGCCTGTATGTAGGTATTGCGCAAAGACGCATCGGCAATATTGACGCCCGAAAACCGAATGGCGCCACCGGCGGTTAGCATTGAAGTAAAGCCGTTGTTACCGTTTTGGGAGAGCACCGTCTGGTTGCCGTGCTGAGCGTTCACATTCACCATGATGATTGCCGACTGTACATCCAGCGTGACCGTCGGCGTTGTGCTACTCCCGATTTGGGTCACTGGATAGCGGCTTTCCAGGTCATTAACCATTTCCTGAGGAGTTTGCCGCATCCAGCCGTTGTTGACCCATTGGTAGGGGGCAAGTGTGTAGTTGCCGATGAGTGTTTCATTGACGTTGTTCAACCGAATCTGTAGGTTGCGACCATTCCAGATCACATTGCTGTCCCCGGCGGCGCGCACGTCGATGTTGCTAGAACGGAAGCGTGATTCGCGCACAAAGAGGAGCGACGGTTTGGTGGCCGCTGTGCCGGTGAAACGGCTGTTGAGAATGGCAGGCGCGTATTGACCGCCCGCGATCATGGTGGCTTCGTCTTCGTGGGCGAAGCGATAGGTTTCTACGCGCAGCCGGTTGGCGGGGATGCCCCATCGCTGTCCATCGGTGACGCCGCTGTTGCTAGCGCTGTCCCAACGCTGCTTGATCACAGGGATGGTGATGTCGCGTTGGCCGTCGCCCACGCAGAAACCTTCGTTGTCGACGAAGTCGCAGTCGCGGTTGCTGAGGAAGCTCACATCCAGCCCGTTCATCATCTGTATCAGGCCGTCGTCTTCGTTGACGTTGTTGTCGGTGGCCGGGTCTTCGTAGACGATGGCCATCTCCGCGCCGCGGTCTTCGCGCACGTTGAGGCCGGTGAGGTGGAAGTCGGTGTAATAGGTGTGTAGGACAGTGGCCTGATTGTTGCCTGTGCCGTTGCCCTCTTTGAGCGCCTTCTGCGCTGCTTCGGGTGAATTGTAGGTCTCGTTAAGCACCTGTACCAGCCAGGTGAGGCGCACCTGTTGCGGCTTCCAGGCGGCGCTGTTCTGGTAGATCAACTGCGCGTTGAAGGCCACCTTGTTGCCGGTGACTTCGTCTTCCACCAGGTTGAGCGGCGCGTAGAGCAGGTAGCCGCCATTGCCCGCCGGGCGCACGTTGATGCCGTACTTGCCCAGCAGATCGTTGTCAATTGCGCCATTAGCCGTGCGCGGCAGGCCACTCTGGTCGGGCAGCGTCACTTCGAGCATGGGCACAATTGTGATATCGCCGTTGGCATCGGGCGACATGGTGCAGTTGGCGCCGCCGGTGCTGCGGCAGTGGTCGAAGAAGGTTTTGCCGTCCCAATCCTGCATATTGCCCTTTTCGTCTTTGGGCCAGTTGAGCACGTTGAAGGCGTACCAGAGCTGATCCGGGTTGGTCGGGCGCAGTTGCAGGCTGACGTAGGTGTAGAAGTTGGGCTGGAGACCGTCCACGTTCAGCGCCAGCGGGTTGGCCTGGCTAAAGGTGATCGGGTTGCCGGCGTTGTCCTTGCTGGCGACGCGGGGCGAAATGTCAATGTTGTCTGGCACGCCGTCGCCGTCGTCGTCGAAGTCGTAGAGATCGGGGGTGCCGTCGCCGTCTGTGTCGGGTGCGGCAGGGTTCCATTCCATGCTGTCGATGATGCCGTCGTTGTTGCTGTCGGCCCAAAGGGGATTCCCGTACCACATTTTGCCGTTGTAGGAGAAGCCCATCACCTCATCATAGTCGGAGATGTCGTCGAAGTCGCTGTCGACGGAATAGGGATTGGTGCCGATGAGACGTTCCTGCACGTCGGTGAGGCCGTCGCCGTCGGAGTCGAGGGTGGGCGAAATCTGGGCGGCGGGCGCTGCTTCGACGCCGGCCAGAGCGCTACTGAGATCGGCGTTGAGGATCGCCTCGGGCGGCGTGTACGGCCCGGCGGCGCGCAGGCTTTCACGGATCTGGGTGGTCAGATCCTGGGTGGCGCGGGCGTCCTCGGCGGCGGTTTGCACCGCATTCAAGCGCGTAGACGCCTGTACCGTCACATCGGTCTGGATCAACGGCGTAATCAGCATGGCCGCGATCATAAAGGCGTTGGTGACGACATAAACGCGGCGTGTCGGGCGCACCCAGAAGGCCATGCCGATCACGGTCAGCAGCATGGTGCTAAAGCCCAGTGCCATTTCGGTGGGTTCGGGCAGTTCAATGCGGCCAAAGCTCACCATCATCCGTTGCCAGCCATCGCCGAAGGCAAACTGTTCGTGGAAGCCTTCGTAGTTGGTGAAGCGGATGTCCAGTTCGGCTTCGGTGCGGAAGTCTTCCGTCCCCGTGGGCGGGATGGACAATGTCACAAGCTGGCGCACAGGCAGGCCGCGGCCATCCACCCACAATTCACCCTCACCGCTTGTCTCGGCCAGTTGATCGGGGATCTGCACCTGTGCGCCCGGCGTCAGTTGGCCGTTGCGCACCATTTGGTCGCGGGCCATGATCGTTAGCTTTTCGGCGTAGGCGCGGCTGTCCAGCTCGAAGGTGAAGACCTTGAGTTCCTCACAATCGAGGACAGCGCACACAATGTCACCGCTGCCGGGGACGCGACTGGGGGCCGGTGTGACGTTCTTCGCCACATCCAAAAAGGCCAAAAAGTCGCCGCCGGGGGCGAAGGCGATACTGCCTTCGTCGCTCTTCCGCCATTCTTCGTTGCCGGCGCGGGTCTGCACCTTGCCGTCCTCGATGCGGATCTGGTAGGCCAGGTCGCGATTGGTGACATTGACACCGCCGCCCCATAGCGCCATCTCCAGCCGGTCTTCGGTGGGGCTGTTCTGCCCTTGGGCGTAGAGGCTTTCGGTGCGGCTGAAGCGACCGATGTTGCCTGCGGTGGGCAGCGGAATCGTCTCCATGACGATGTCGGCGGCAAAGGCGTAGTTGCTGGTGCGCTGTACGCTCGTCCACGCGCGGTGGACCTGAGCGGCGGCGGTGGGTGTCAACTTGGGCAGGTGCTGGACGGCCAGCGCGCCCCCCAGGATCAGCAGGCAGAGCCAGAGCATCGCCTTGGTCACGAATTGGGTGGTCATCTTGGGGGTACGGATCTTGAGCTTCATGATGGTTCCTTGTGGTGCTGAATGCTGACTGCGTGCGTAACTGTACCGGTGTCGCTAGTGATTTACGGTACGAGTTTGCGTGGGGCGGAAGGCGTGCTTGCCGATCAAGCGAAATTCGCTTCCGCCCCACGCAAACCCCTACATGTCCAAATGCCGGGCCGAACGGTTCTACGGTTGGTGATTCGAGAGGGAAGGATGCGTTTCTTCCCAGGGTAAAGTCTCCATCATCGTTTCCATCGCGGGCAGATAGGCCGAAGTGAGGAAAGCCAAAAGTTCCTCAACGGTGTTAAAGTGATATTGGGGCGCATCGGGCAGAACACCAATCAGTGTCACGCGCCAGCCATCGCTTTGAGGAAGTCGCCAAAAGCGCAACAGGTACGAGTCTTGTGACATGATTTCGATCCTCCCCTCAATATGGTGTACTTTAGATTTGGGTAGTAACCTTTCCGGAAAGGGCCACGGCAGACATGTGGTACTGTTTCATCTCGTTGCTCCCTTCCCGGAGGGTTTACTCCCCTAGTATCCTTGGAATTTACTTGTTTCCAATGGCATAATCACTCTATACAGCCAACGTTATTTCAGCGTTATTTGCTGTTGTTGCCGCTGTTCGCTGTCAAACTACCCCACCTATGACCACTACGATCAACCTGAATGTCCTCGGCCCACTTCTGATTGAAAATGAACACCATCAGCCCATCGGAATTGGACAACGCAAACACCAGGCCTTGCTGGCCTATCTGGCTGTAGAGCATCAGCGCGCCCACAGCCGCGAAAGCCTGCTCGGCCTTCTTTGGCCCGATTCATCCCCCGAGAAGGCGCGCCTCAGCCTGCGTGTGACATTGGCGGCTTTGAAGAAAAAGCTAGAAGCAGAGGGCGGCGCGCCACGTCTGCATGCCACGTCGCTAGAGATCCAATTTGTCCGCAACGATTGCCGGCTGGATGTGCTGGAATTCGCGCAGGCGCTGCGCAGTGGGGACCGGCACGATCATAGACGCGACGAACTCTGCGATCTCTGCCGCCCTGAACTTGCCCGCGCCGTCGCGCTCTACCGGGGACCCTTCCTCGACGGCCTTTTCCTCGATCAGTGCCAGCTTTTCGACGAGTGGCTTTTCCTGTATCGTGAGCGCTTGCATGTGCAGGTCACCGACGCCTTGACCCAGTTGACGCTGGATCACCTGCGCCGCGGAGATTGGAATCAGGCGTTGGTCTACGCGCGGCGGCAGTTGGAACTCGATCCGCTGCGCGAACCGGCGCACCAACAGATCATGCAGATCCATCTCAACCAGGGTCAGCGCAGTGACGCCATCCGCCAGTTTGAACTCTGCCGCACCGTTCTCCACGCCGAACTTGGCATCGAGCCTTCTGCCGAGACGTTTGAACTCTACCGGCGCGCTGTCTCCACCGAGCATCTGCCTCCTGTCGCCGTGTCGGTTGCCACCCCCGAAGCACAGGCATCATCCCGTCTGCCCAACTTCTTCACTCCATTCATCGGCCGCCAAGACGAACTCGCCCTGCTGCACGAACGTCTGGCCGACAAGCATTGCCGCCTGATCACCCTGGTGGGCGCAGGCGGCATGGGCAAGACACGTCTCTCCGTCGAAGCGGCGCAGCACCAGAGTGAACATTTTGCAGACGGCGTCTACTTTGTCCCCTTTGCTGGGGTGCAGAACCTCGAAGCGGTGATCGACACGCTGGCTGCCGCCTTGGGTGTCACCTTTGTCGGCGGCGAACGCACCGCGCAGCAGCAACTCTTCGATTGGCTACGTCCGCGCCAGGCGCTGCTCGTGCTCGACAACCTGGAGCATCTGCTGGCGGCTGCGCCGCTGCTGGTGGAAATGTTGCACGCCGCGCCAAAGGTGAAGATTCTGGTTACTAGCCGCGAGCCGTTAGGCGTGCAGGCCGAAGACCAGATCGCTGTGACGGGACTGGACGTGCCCAGCGCAGACGACATCGAAAGCGCCGGGCAGTATACCGCGGTGCGCCTCTTTGTCGATCGCGCCTACCGGCTGAACAAGCGCTTTCGCCTTAGCACCGAGAACGTGGCAGACGTGGTGCGCATCTGCCGTCTGGTCGAAGGACGCCCCCTTGGGCTGGAACTGGCCGCGGTACACACGGTGAGGCAATCCTGCCATGCCATTGCAGACGCCATCGTCGCCGATCTCGGCTTCCTGGCCGTGGATCTGCCTGATCTGCCGCCGCGCCAGCGCAGCCTGCGCGCCGTCTTCGAGCAGAGCTGGCAGACCTTAACGCCTGCCGAACAGAGCGCCTTTGCCCGCCTTTCCATCTTTCGCAATCCCTTCGGCCTGGACGCAGCGATTGCGGTGGCGGGGGCGTCACTGCCAATCCTGACGCGGTTGAGCAACACACACCTGATCGAGTTTCATGATGAGGATTCCAAAGAAGGTGACCGCTTTCGCATCCACGAGTTGCTGCGTCAATTTGCCGCGGCCAAGTTGGCCGAGATGCTGCCCAATCACTATGCATTGGAACGGCGTCACGCCGAATACTTTCTGATCTGGCTGAGCCGTCAGGATCAGATCCGCAACGGCATTCAGCCGCGGCGCTGTGCTGAGACGATTCAATCCGTCCTCGACGACGTGCGCGCCGCCTGGCAGTGGGCGTCCTCGACGGGCGCGCTGGATCTGCCGGCGCGGGCGTTGCCGGTGCTTGCCAGTTTCTACACTTTGCGCGGCATGCATGCCGAATTGGATCGCATGTGCCGGATGACGCTGACCCAAACTCACGAGAATGAAGTCGCTTTGCGCGCCCAATTGTTGATTTATCTAGGGTCCGCGTTGGAGAAGCAGGGAAAAGTGGAGGAAGCACATCGCACACTCAACCAGGGCATTGAATTGGCTGCACAAAGCGAATCGTTCGAAGCGCTTGGCTTCGGGTATCTCTCGCTGGCTCGCCTCACTGTAAACACCGGAACGATTGCCGATGCACTCTCCTGGGTGCAACGAGGACTGGATGCCTTGCCCGTCGATAACTTCCCCTTGATCCGCACCGATCTGCTCCTCTTCCAGGGGACGTATGAGTCTACGCTGGGCAACCTCGACCGTGACAAAGCGGTTAGGGCCTTTGCCGAGGCACGTACGATCCTGGCGCAGACGGGCAATCAGGTGCAAGAACAGCGACTGCTCTATTACGAAGCGCTTGAAGCAATTTACAACAACTATCCTGTGGCTCGTTTTTACCTTGAGCAGGCATTGTCGCTCAGTGCCGTTACTGGTGACCGCATGCTGGAGACGCGCATCAACCAGGGGCTGGGATTTGTACACGAGCGATTGGGCGACTACGAGAAGGCCGTTCACTTTCATCTGCGTGGGCTTTCGCTCTCCACCGCCGACCAGGACAGCATGCAACAGACCTTTGGGCTGCACAATCTCTGTCTTTGCTACGACCAGATGGGTCAATACACAGAGGCTTTCCGTTGCGGCCGACAGGGGCTGGCCATCGCCGAGCGCGATCGATTGACAATGGCCATTGGGTATATGAATCTTCACCTGGGGCATGTCATGGCCAAAATGTCGCTCTTGCACGAGGCAAGTCACACATTACAGACTGCCCAAGCGACATTTGTTGCCTCAAATGATCTAAACCTGAAACTGGAGGCAGAAGCCTACCTGGCGCACGTCGAACATCGCCTTGATCGTCTGCCGGCGGCGTTGGCGTATGTGGAACAGGTGCTCGATCAACTGGAACCGCGTGTCCTCATCGGTATGGACGCACCTGAGCGCGTCTATCTCTACTGCTACCAGGTTCTCTCCGCCGCAAAAGACAGCTGCGCCCAGGCGATCCTGGACGCAGCTTACCTCTATATTCAATCCCGCGCTGCCCTTCTCGAACCGGCGGAGCGCGAACGCTTCCTCGGTGCTGTGCCCGCCAATCGGGAGATCGTGGCGGCATGGAAGGCACAGTTCGCCCCAAGAATGAACTACACCCAGCCCTAAGAACGCATTTGACAACGAAAGCCTACTGCACTATGCTTTGCCGTGGCTGAAACTCGTGAGATCTCTTGTGCGATTATCAGCCCAAATACCCTCCCTTTCTCGACCCAAGTATCAATTTCATAAGTTCATACTGTTCTGATGGATTCGATTCCGTTTGCGCGTTCTTGGCGCTCGCCACTTTTCTGTGGTCGCGCAATGGCCTTTGCTGCGCGTTGGAAACTGTTCTTTGCTTCTCTGGCACTTATCCTGGTTAACCTTTCTGGTTAACGTCGGCAGATTCGGTCACTGTTTCACTGTGCAAGTTAGAAAGTCACAAGTCAGAAAGTCACAAGTCAGAAAGTCACAAATTAGTCAGAAAGGGGAGAATCAGATGAGACGTTTGCACCTGGCATTTCTGTTGTTAATGGTGGTGGCGCTTACGTTAGCGGCCTGCACCACACCAACTCCTGTGTTGCCCGACGTGTCGTCGGCTGGGCAGGTGATCGAGAGAGACGAGGTACTCGTTGCCACACCGCCGGCTGCCGGCGAAATGATGCGAGCACCCGAGGCCGAGCCAAAGCGCGGCGGTGTTTTAAAGACAGCATGGACCATCAGCCCCACGCAGTGGGACTTTCACCAGGGTGGTGTCTGTACCGGTTGTGTCATGGTCTACGATGGTCTAATTATGTGGAATGTGGCCGACGGCTACCGGACGATTGTTCCTGCCCTGGCCACAGATTGGTCTGTCTCTGAAGACGGCCTCGTCTATACCTTCAATCTGCGCGAAGACGTTTCCTTCCATGATGGCACGCCTTTTGACGCCGCAGACGTGGTTGCCACCTTCGATCGCATCATCAACCCGCCGGACAATGTTGTGATCAGCGGCGTGCGCGAAGACCTGAACATGGTCGCCTCAGTCGCCGCCGTCGATGACATGACAGTCTCCTTCACCCTAAACCAAGCGACACCCTATTTCCTCGAAGCATTGGCAGGCGACAACAAAATCGTCTACTCCAGCGAGGCTTTGGCCGAAAACAACAACGACTTGCGCAGCGTGATGATGGCCCCCGGCACCGGCCCCTTCAAGTTCAGCGAGTTTGTTCCCGGCGAAAAAATCGGCCTGGTGGCCAACGAAGATTACTGGAACCCCGAACTGCCCTACATTGACAGCATCGAACTGCTCAATGTGGGCGCCTGGGTGGATCGTGGCACGGCAGTGCTCACCGGCCAGGCCGATCTGTCGTGGAACGTCTCGGCGGACACCTGGCAGGAAGGCGCCACCCGTGAAGAATTGGGAACGGCATTGGCTCCCTGTCTGAACTCCCACATGATTGCCATCAACAACACCGTGCCGCCCCTGGACGATCCACGCGTCCGGCGCGCCATTCATCTGGCCGTCGACCGTCAGGCCATCATTGATGCCTTTACGCCCGTGTGGGAACCGGCCTTTGTGACCCGATGGCTGCCACGCGCCACCTCCTACGCAACGCCTGTTGACGAACTGCTCACCATGCCCGGCTACCGCCCCGACAAAACCGCCGACATTGAAGAGGCGCGGCGTCTGTTGGCCGAGGCCGGCTATCCCGACGGTTTCGAAACCACCTTCACGGCGTGGACTCTGGCCGCCTCGTCCGAAGTTGCCGTGCCTGCCTTTGCGGAACAATTGCGCACAAGCCTGGGCATCACCGGTGAAATCAAAGTGGTGGACCGTGCGTTGACGCCCGAAATCTTGCAGACCGGTGACTACGCCCTGTTCAAGTCGGACACCTACGCCTCGCCGGTGCTGGATCCTTATCCGCTGTGGGCGCAATATCTCCACTCAGAAGGATCACAGAACTGGTCGCTCTATAACAATCCTGAGTTCGACGCGCTGCTTGATGAACTAGAGCAGACGACAGCGGTTGAAGATCGCCGTGAGCTGGTGAACCAGGGGCTGGACATGCTCGACGAAAACCCGCCCTTCTTCCTGATCGGCTTCTGCGCCCACTCACCCATGTGGCACGACTATGTCAAGGGGCTTTCCATCGAGCAGCGCCTCTGGTCGAAATGGGATCGCTTCGAAACAGTCTGGCTGGATCGTTAAAGAGTTTTCTCGCTAAATACGCGAGATGGGTTGCGACCGCTTGCATTCACAATGCTCGTCCTGTCAAGTTCGGCGGTCGTAACCCATCTCGCGAACTGGAGCAACGATGTACAAGTATCTGATTCGACGACTTATGCTGGCGTTCGTCACCATCTTTGGCGTCACCGTGGTGATCTTTGTGGCAATGCGGGTGTTGCCGGGGGATCCCCTGGCCATGCTCTTTAGCGAAGCTACCGGGATCTATGTGCTGAGCGAAGAAGAACTGGCCGCCACCCGCGCCAGCCTGGGCCTGGATGATCCCCTCTATCTGCAATACCTCAATTGGATCGCCGACGTTCTACGCGGGGACCTGGGCTACTCCTTCTGGGTGGAAGTGCCGATTATGGACACCATCGTCCGGCGTGGGCCTATCACGGCGCAGATAGCCGTTTTCGCCATTGTGCTAGCCTGGTTGATCGGTGTGCCTGCAGGCGTCATCAGCGCCATCTGGCGCGAATCTGCGCTGGATCATGTCCTGCGTTTCTTTGTCACCCTGTTCATGGCCGTACCCAGTTTCTGGCTGGGCCTCACCATGATCCTCTTTACCGTCCTTGTCTTCAATTGGCGACCCTCCATCACCATTCAACAGCTCTGGGAAAATCCGCGCGACAACCTGCTGATGGTGTTGGGGCCGTCCATCGCGCTGGGGACAGGGCTGTCGGCCATCATCGCACGCATGACACGGACAACCGTCCTCGATGTGCTGCGTGAAGACTATGTACGCACCGCCCGCGCCAAAGGGCTGCCTTTGTGGACGACGGTGATGCGTCACGTGCTGAAAAATGCCATGCTGCCGGTAATCACCTTGTCTGGTCTGGCATTGGCGGGTTTGCTCGGTGGTTCAGTCGCGGTGGAAAAGGCCTTCGGCTTCCCTGGGCTGGGCAGTGCCCTGGCTCAGGCTGCGGTGGAACGCGACTGGATGATGGTACAGAACCTAACGTTGATTTTTGCCGTGACATTTGTGTTCATCAATCTGGCTATCGATATTCTTTACGCCTGGATCGACCCTCGCATCCGCTACGAATAGAATAGCCTGTGAATAGAACAGCCTGTGTAGATTCAGAATGGAGTGTTGGATGAGCAGATCGTCAGCGGCCATGCTAAGTCCACTGCGCCGCAAGGAAACTGTGGCCGGCGAACGTACCTTTTTTTCTGAAATTAAGCGCTTTGTCCGCACCTCGCGCCTGGGCGCGTTCTTTTCTTTGATGCTGATTGGCATTGTCTTTGTTGCGATTTTCGCGGATCAGATCGCCCCCTACGATCCATTGATGGCAGATTTCACCGCATTGCGCTCGCCGCCTTCGCCCACACATTGGCTCGGCACCGACAATCTGGGCAGAGACGTCCTCAGCCGCTTGATCCACGGCACCCGAATCTCACTATTCGTGGCGTTGGTTTCCACTGTTATCGGCAAGTTGATCGGGCTGACCTGGGGTGTGCTGACCGGTTATCTGGGCGGCTCATTTGACCTGATTAGCCAGCGGCTTGTTGACGTGCTATTGGCCTTCCCGGGGATCATCCTGGCCATGCTGCTGTTGGCGGCGCTTGGTGGCGGCCTGTCGACGGTGATCACCGCGATTACCGTCTTGAGCATCGCCGGGACAGTGCGTGTGATCCGATCTGTGGTGTTGTCGGTGAAGGAGCAGCCCTACGTCGATGCCGCCCGCGCCATTGGTGTCTCTGACTTTGGGATCATGTTGCGGCACGTCACGCCGCAGACGATTGCCCCGTTGCTGGTCCTTTTCAGCGCTTCTCTGGGCAGCGCCATCTTTGCCGAGGCGGCGTTGAGTTTCTTGGGGTTAGGCATTCCTCAGCCTCAACCCAGCCTTGGCAACATGCTGGGTGGGGTGCTGGCCAATCAATTCCGCCCGCAATGGTGGTTGGTCCTCTTCCCAGGGATGGGGATCACGTTGACAATCCTCTGTTTTAACCTCGTCGGTGACGCCTTGCGCGACTTCCTCGACCCAAAATTGCGTGGGCGCATCAACTAAAACGCAAACCTGCCAGGTTTTCTGAAAACCTGGCAGGTCTGTTTCCATCACTAACGATTGATTGCAGGCAGCCAGAGCCGCTTTGTCTCTGCGTCCTCGGGCTCTTGCGACGGACTACTTTGGCCATTGGAAATGCGTGGCAAGTAGTAGATCCATGAGACCTGTGCGACAGCCGGCGACACAGTGACGGGTCCGTCCACGTCGATGGTGATCGGCGGCGGTGTTACGCCG